>CAMLYM010000157.1 GCA_946491705.1 uncultured Clostridia bacterium | reverse complement strand
TCCCTGGATGAAAACGGCGGGTTTGGCCGGGCATGACTATCTCTTTGAGCTGTCCGACGCAGTGTTCGCCAAGGATACGTCGGCCGCCCTCCTTCTCATTGACCGGCTGCACCAGGCGTCTCAGGATATGTCCCGCCTGTGTGAGGAGCTGATCTCCCATTTTCGCGCCATGATGCTGATCAAAACCATGTCCGACCCCAAGGCGCTGCTGGTCTGCTCCCAGCAGGAGCTGACCCGGTTGCAGCAAGCGGCCCAGAAAACCACGCTGGCCGGCCTATTGCATATTCTGTCCACCCTGCAAAGCGCGCTCGAGCGTCTCGCCTACGCGCCCAACCGCCGGGTGGAGATGGAACTGACGCTAATTCGTATGACAAGTCCCGAGCTGGATGCTTCGTGCGACGCGCTGCTTCGCCGGGTAAAGGCGCTGGAAACCGCAGTGCGCACCGGACAGGCAGTTCTTCCGGCGGTCAAGGAGGAAGAACTTGGTTCATCCGCTCCGGCTCCTGCGGTTGAGAAATCGAAAGAGGCGCCGCCGGCTGTTCCGGCCGCCAAAGTCCCGTCTGTTTCGGATGCGCCGGCGCCGACCGTCAGCACTGCGGCAGCCCCCCCCTCTCCCCTTCCCTGCTGGCCGGAGGTATTGGAGGAGCTGTCCTCTTCTGCACCACCTCTGCGAGGCGCTTTGGAAGGAACCAGCGCATATGTGGCAGGAACCCGGGTGCTTATTGATGCGCCCAACCCCTTTGTGCTCAAGCTTATCAACGAGCCGGGGCATAAGCAGGCGCTGAAAACGGCGCTGTTTCATCAGACCGGAAAGCGGTACTCCTTAGGCCCCTACCAGCGGGAGGCGGCGGCCGCACCCGAAGGGTCCGACCCCATCGAGGCCCTGCTGAAGCAGGCGGACAGCCGCGGCATTTCCGTGGAGATTTCCAAGGAATAATTTTGTTTGGAAAGGGATTTCCCTTACCCCATCATACATTTCAGATCGTAAGCAGGAGGAACGTAGCATGAAAGCAAGATTGCCCCAGGGCTTCGGCGGCGGACCGAGCAATATGAACGGAATGCTCAAGCAGGCCCAGAAAATGCAGGAAGAGATGTCCCGCGTCAGCGAGGAGCTGGAAGCGAAGGAATATTCCGCGACGGTAGGCGGCGGCGCCGTTACCGTTACCGTCACCGGCAGCATGGAGGTCAAATCCGTGGACATGAAGCCGGAGGTGGTGGACCCGGAGGACATTGAAATGCTCTCTGACCTGATTATTGCCGCGGTCAACGAAGCGCTTCGCAAAGCGGAGGACGAGAAAAACAGCCGGGTGGAAAGCATCACGGGCGGCATCACCCTTCCGGGCATTTTTTAAGCCATGGCCTACAACGTAGCGCCGCTTGCCAAGCTCATCGAGCATTTCGAACGGATTCCCGGCATTGGCCGTAAAACCGCTCAGCGGATGGCTTACTATGTGTTGAATCTTCCTAAGGCCCAGGCAGAGCAGTTTTCCCAGGCGATTCTGGACGCTCATGAAAAGATTCATCCGTGTAAGGTATGCCAAAACCTTACCGACGGGGAGCTGTGCCAAATCTGTGCGAATCCTTCCCGGGACCATTCTCTCATCTGTGTGGTGGAGGATCCGCGGGATGTAGTGGCATTTGAACGGACTCGAGACTATGGGGGCACCTATCATGTGCTTCACGGCGTCATTTCCCCTATGGATGGGGTCGGCCCGGAGCAGCTTCGCATCAAGGAGCTATTAGGACGGATAGGGACACAGGAGGTCAAGGAAGTCATTATGGCCACCAATCCCACGGTTGAAGGCGAGGCCACCGCCATGTATATCTCCCGGCTGCTCAAGCCCTTGGGCGTGCGGGTGACCAGGCTTGCCTACGGCATCCCGGTGGGCGGCAGTCTGGAATATGCGGACGAAGTGACCCTATCGCGGGCGCTGGAAGGGCGCAGTGAGCTGTAAGGCGGGAGTTCGACTTGTTTGGCGTTGACAAACGCCGCAATTGTGCTATAATCATACATCCACAAAGAACTTGGGAAAGGAGGCGGCGGTATGGCGGGGAAAAAGGAATCCACCAAAACCCTGGCGACCAACAAAAAGGCGTTTCACGATTATTTCGTGGAAGAAAGCCTGGAGGCTGGGATTGAGCTAACCGGCACGGAGGTCAAATCGGTGCGCAAGGGTAGCCTGAATCTGAAGGACGCCTGGTGTGAAATCCAGGACGGGGAAATGATTCTGCGTGGAATGCACATCAGCCCTTATGAGCAGGGGAACATCTTCAACCGTGCCCCTACCCGCCCTCGCCGCCTTCTTTTACATAAGCGGGAGATCATGCGGTTCTTTGGGCTTGTCAAGCAAAGCGGCTACACGGTGATCCCGCTGTCGGTCTATCTCAAAGGCTCGCGGGTGAAGGTTCAGGTGGGGCTGTGCAAAGGCAAAAAGCTCTATGACAAACGGGAGGATATGGCCCGCCGTGATGCCAAGCGGGACATGGAACGGGCGGTCAAGGAGCGAAACGTTTCTTAACCCGGTTTTCAGGAACAATTTCATATGGGGGCGCAATGGTTTCGACGGGGATTGTGCACCACGAATAGCGAGTAGCGGCGCGGACCCGCTTTAAAAGCCGCACTTTAAAATGAACTGACAACAAATTTGTTGCTCAAGCTGCCTAATTAGGCAGCCGTCTTTACCGGGAGTACCGCGGCCCGGATAAAGGCGTCGATTAGCGGTGCA
>CAMLYM010000156.1 GCA_946491705.1 uncultured Clostridia bacterium | reverse complement strand
CCGGCTGCTGCTTTGGCTGCGGGACCACTATCCACACCGGCTGGCCGAGCGGTATTCGCTTACCGGCTTTGAAGACATGGCGGGGCACGAGCTGTTGTACGCGGTGGCAAAGAAGCGAGGCATGCTCATTTCCGGCGGCGAGCTGGATACCGAGCGGGCCGCGGCCACGGTGCTCGACGAGTTTCGCGGCGGAAAGCTGGGGCGCATCAGCTTAGAGCGCCCGGAGGGCAGTCTATGAAAAAAGCAACTGAGCCCATAGACTGGCTCATATATGAAAGAAGTCTGCGTGAGGAAGGCTACCGCCTCATCGGCGGGGTGGACGAGGCCGGCCGGGGTCCGCTGGCGGGCCCAGTGTTCGCGGCCTGCGTGGTTTTTGAGGAAGGCGTCGTGGTCGACGGGGTCAACGATTCCAAAAAGCTCTCCGAGAAAAAAAGAGAGCAGCTGTTCGACGTGATCTGTGAAAAGGCGAAGGCCTTTGGCATCGGGTCGGCCAGCGTCCAGGAGATCGACGAGCTCAATATTCTAAACGCCACCTTCCTTGCCATGAAACGGGCGGTAGAGCAGCTCCCGGAAAAGCCGGACGTGCTGCTGGTGGACGGAAACCAGGCCCCGAAAGGGATGAATCTGCCGGTACGCACCCTGGAAAAGGGGGACACCCTCTCCTTGTCGATTGCCGCGGCCTCCATTCTAGCAAAGGTCAGCCGGGACCGGCTGATGAAGGCGCTCTCGAAGGATTATCCTCTATACCGGTTCGAAAAGCACAAGGGTTATGGCACCGCGCTTCACCGGGAGCGGATTCTTGCCTACGGCCCGAGTGATATGCACCGCAAAACCTTCCTAACGAAAATCCTGGCCAAAGGTACGGTACGATGACCGCTTTGGAAACCGGGCGGTTGGGGGAAGATTACGCGGCCGGCTGGCTTCAGGGAAGAGGCTACTGCCTGCGGGGACGCAATTATCATAGCCGGTACGGGGAAATTGACCTGATTGCCCAAAAGGACCAGGTTTTGGCTTTTGTAGAGGTCAAGACCCGCAATAAGGACGCCATCGCCGCCCCCTGCGAGTGGGTTACGCCCGCCAAGCGGCGTCGTCTTATCAAAACCGCTCTGCTGTATCTCCAGGAAAATCCCAGTCGTCTCCAGCCGCGGTTCGATGTGGTGGAAATTATCACGGAAAACAGGAATGAATTCGCCGTTTTCTCCATACATCATATAGAGAACGCTTTTTGGCTGGAGGGGACGGTATAAATCGGCGCAAGGGCATTCGATTGGCAGTACCGTATTTGGTTTTGCCGGCCGAATGCCTTTGTCGGTTTCCCAGGATTCGGCCGGCGCGTTCCATCAAACGCCGGGTTTCATGGCAAAGGAGACGAGAATCTATGAAGCTATTTGACCTTCATTGCGATACCCTCTATGAATGCGAAAAACAGGGAAAGGACCTGCTGGAAAACGATCTGCAGCTGTCTTTAAACAAGGGCGGGGAATTGGAATGCTGGCGGCAGTTCCTCGCCGTGTGGATGCCGGACGAGCTGCGGGGCAGGGCGGCGGTGGAGCATTTTCGCCGGTGCCGGACCTATCTGGACGAGCAGCTTGCAAAACACGCGGACAAAATCGCCCTGTGCCGCACGGCGAAGGACGTGTATGAGGCGGAAAAACAGGGCAAATGTGCGGCCATCCTGTCGGTGGAAGGGAGTGCGGCGGCCGGCGGCCGGGTGGACGGCATCGACGCCCTTTATAAAACCGGGGTGCGGATGATGACCCTGACCTGGAACGGCAAAACCGAGTTTGCCGACGGGGTGCAGGTCCCCTACGCGGGAGGCCTGACGGCGCTGGGCCGCCGGGCGGTGCGCCGTTGCGAAAGCTTAGGGATGGTGGTGGACGTTTCCCATATCGCCGAGCACGGGTTCTGGGACGTGGAGGAAGTCAGCCATAAACCCTATGTGGCCTCCCATTCCAATTCCAAGGCGGTTTTCGACCATCCCCGCAACCTGACCGACCGCCAGTTTCTGGCCATTGCCGGCCGGGGCGGCCTGGTGGGCATCAACCTGTATCCCTTATTTCTCAATGGGGAAAAGGACGCAAGCCTGGATATCATCGTGCGCCACATCGACCATTTTCTTTCCTTAGGCGGGGAAGAGGTCGTGTGTATCGGCACCGATTTCGACGGGGCCGAAATGCCCTCCTGTCTTCCGGATGTGAGCGCCCTGCCCCGGCTCTATGAACGGCTTTTGTTCCACCGTTATCCCCAAACCCTGGTAAACCGGATTTTTTATCAAAACGCCGCACATTTTTTCGACAGGGCTTTGACATAACGGCGGATGTGTACTAGAATAATGGCATTGGTTTTGCCGGGAGGATGTGACGGCCCGGCGCCGCAATCGGATGATTTGGAGTGATTTTCATTGATGTATCAAAGCACGCGTGACAGCGGCGTAGCGGTATCCTCGGCCCAGGCCATTACCCAGGGCATCTCGGCGGACGGCGGTCTGTTCGTTCCCCAGAGCATCCCGGAGCTGACAAACGAAGAAATAAAGGCCCTGCTTCCCCTTTCTTATGTGGAGCGGGCAAAGGCAGTGCTTGCCAAGTTTTTGACCGATTTTACGAAGGAAGAGCTGGACGCTTGCGTATCGGGCGCCTATGCGCCGGGCAAGTTTGACGACGAAAGCGTCGCCCCTCTGGCGGAAATCGCTCCCGGCGTTTATATGCTCGAGCTGTGGCATGGCCCTACCTGCGCGTTTAAGGACATGGCTCTGCAAATGCTGCCCTTCTTGCTGACCACCGCTTCCAGGAAGACGGTGGGGGATAAGACCATCGTCATTCTGGTCGCCACCTCCGGCGACACGGGCAAGGCCGCCCTGGAAGGCTTCAAGGATGTAGAAAGTCGGAGGCCAGCGGTCTTAGGAAGACAATTAATTAAGGCAACTCCTTGGC
>CAMLYM010000155.1 GCA_946491705.1 uncultured Clostridia bacterium | reverse complement strand
GCCGGCGCTGGCGGTTGGCTTTGTGGGCGGGGCGCTGGCCGTGTCGGGCGGCGCCGGGTTTTTGGGCGCGCTGCTGGCCGGCTTTATCGCCGGGTACCTGGTGGTTTTGCTGCGCAAGGTATTCGATAAGCTGCCCAAAAGCCTGGAAGGCATCAAACCGGTGCTTCTCTATCCGGTGCTGGGCATTCTTGCCATCGGGGCAACCATGACCTTCCTGGTCAACCCGCCCATGAGCGCCCTCAATAGCTGGATTACCGAACTGCTCAACTCCATGCGCGGCGGCAACGAGGTGGTTCTCGTGCTCTTAGGCGCTTTGCTCGGGGGCATGATGTCCATCGACATGGGCGGCCCCATCAACAAGGCGGCCTATCTCTTCGGCACCGGCTCCCTGGCGACTATGACCGAAGGCTCCTTCGAGATCATGGCGTCGGTGATGATCGGCGGCATGGTGGCGCCGCTCGCCATCGCATTGTGCACCACCTTCTTTCAAAACCGGTTTACCAAGAAAGAGCGCCAGTCCGGCGTGGTCAACTACGTGATGGGCCTGTCCTTCATCACCGAAGGAGCCATTCCTTTCGCCGCCGCCGACCCGTTGCGGGTGATTCCCTCCTGCGTGGTGGGTTCCGCGGTGGCGGGAGGTCTGTCCATGTTCTTTCACTGCACCCTGCGCGCGCCCCACGGCGGCATCTTCGTGGTGCCGGTCATCGGCAACCCCTTCTGGTACCTGGCGGCGCTGCTGGCGGGCTCTGTGGTCGGGATGCTGATGCTGGCATTGCTCAAAAAGCCCATCAGAGAAGACAAGAAGGAAACCGCCGCAGCCGACAAATAAGAAAAAGGAGCGAATCACCGATGAAAGAATTTACCTATGTTATTACCGATCCCGAGGGCATCCATGCCCGTCCCGCCGGCCTGCTTGTCAAGGAGGCCAACCGCTTTAAAAGCAAGATCACCCTCCACAAGGAAGGGAAAACTGCGGACGCCAAGCGCATTTTCGCCGTAATGGGCCTGATTGCCAAGAAGGACCAGCCCATTGTGGTCACCGTCGAAGGCGAGGACGAAGAGACGGCGGCTAAGGCCATGGAGACGTTTTTGAAAACGAATTTATAAAGAAAGGAGCCTGCCGCTGGTTTGCAGGCGGCAGGCGGCCAAAATGAAAGGAGGAAACCGCATGAGAATTTTAAACGGAACGGGCGTGTTCGGCGGCATTGCCTTCGGACGGCTTTCCTTCTATAAACGAAACGAGCAGAAGATCCGCCGGTATCACGTAGAGGACACCAGGGCGGAGCTTCGCCGCTTCGAGAAAGCGAAACAGACCGCCGCCACCCAGCTTGAGACCCTGTATGAAAAGGCGCTCAAGGAGGTGGGAGAAACCCAGGCGATGATTTTCCAGATTCATCAGATGATGCTCGAGGACCCGGATTACTGCGAGTCGGTCCAGAACATCATCAACACCCAGCAGGTCAACGCTGAGTTTGCCGTGGGTACCACGGAGGATAATTTTCGCCAGATGTTTTCGGCCATGGAGGACAGCTATATGCGGGCCAGGGCGGCTGACGTCAAGGATGTATCCGACCGGGTGCTGGGCATTTTGGCCGACACGGACAGTGCCGCGCAGACGTATGACGAGCCGGTTATTGTAGCGGCGGACGATCTGGCCCCCAGCGAAACGGTGCAGCTGGACAAAAATAAGGTGTTGGCCTTCGTCACCATGTTCGGCTCTCAAAACTCCCACACGGCCATCCTCTCGCGCACTAGGAACATCCCCACTATCATTGGGCTCGGAGACGACCTCAAGGAAGAGTACGACGGGAAAATGGCCATTGTGGACGGGTTTGCCGGCCGGCTTTACATCGAGCCCGATGAGGATACCTTTGCGGCCATGAAGCAAAAGCAGAAACGCGAGGAGGAACAGCACGCCCTTCTTTTGCAGCTCAAGGGACTGGAAAACGTTACCTTAGACGGGCGGAAGATCCATGTTTACGCCAACATCGGCAATACCGGCGACGTAGGGGCGGTGCTGCAAAACGACGCGGATGGCATCGGACTGTTTCGCAGTGAGTTTTTGTACTTGGAAAGCAAGGATTATCCCACCGAAAAGGAACAGTTTAAGGCCTACAAAACGGTGGCGGAGAATATGGCCGGCAAAAAGGTGGTCATCCGTACCCTGGACATTGGTGCGGATAAGCAGATCGGTTACTTTGGCCTGCCCCGGGAAGAAAATCCCGCTATGGGCTACCGGGCTATCCGCATCTGCTTAGACCGTCCGAAAGTGTTCAAAACCCAGCTGCGCGCTCTCTACCGCGCTTCCGCTTACGGCAACCTTGCCATTATGTTCCCCATGATTGTCTCAGTGCAAGAGGTGCGCCGGATTAAAACACTTGTGGAGGAAGTCAAAACAGAGCTGCGAAAAGAGGGCATCCCCTTCTGGGACGGGGTGGAGCTTGGCATTATGATCGAAACCCCGGCTGCCGCCGTCATGAGCGATGTGCTTGCCGGGGAAGTGGACTTCTTCAGCATCGGCACCAACGACCTGACCCAGTATACCCTGGCCATCGACCGGCAGAACCGCAAGCTGGATTCCTTCTACGACCCGCACCATCCGGCGGTGCTGCGTCTGATCCGCTACGTGGTGGAAAGCGCTCACAAGGCGGGTATTTGGGTGGGCGTCTGTGGCGAGCTGGGTGCGGACCTGAGCTTGACCGAAACCTTCCTTGCTATGGGGATTGACGAGCTGTCAGTGTCCCCTTCCTATGTGCTCCCTTTGCGCAAAAAGATCCGGGAGACGGACGTGGGCAAGGCGCTCGAGCGGGACGCCGCTGAGGGTTAGGCTGGGTCGGAGTCTAGGCCCCCGGTTTTACTTTGGAAAGCGGCTAGGCACGCAATGAAAAACAGGCGTGGTTTTACACAGGAAAAAGCCCCGGGCATTAGGCAGCGTCCCATAAGGAAGTAAAAAGAATTTTGGTAGGAACCGGCGTGTTAGGTCACGCCGGTTCCGATTCGTTTAGGGACTCCCTTCCAATCTTCAAAGGGAT
>CAMLYM010000154.1 GCA_946491705.1 uncultured Clostridia bacterium | reverse complement strand
TATCCCACAAGGGCACACAACAAGCACCCGGCCGTGGGCCCGCGCCTTGCTTTTTATCCATTCGCCGAAAAGGCCGCTTTATATTCCTGTATCCTGGCATTGGGTTCACTGCAGGCCATCAGCTCTGACATGACGCACACGCCGGCCGCCCCCGCCGTTTTCACGGCAGAGAGGTTTTTAGGACGGATGCCGCCGATGGCCAGAACCGGGATGGAAACCGCACTGCAGACCTCATTTAAAAAGGAAAGCCCTCTTGGGGGCAGGCCCTGCTTGCAGGCAGTCTCGAAAATGTGTCCGGCAATGAGAAAGGCGGCGCCCAGGGCTTGGGCCTTCCTTGCCTCGAAAACGCTGTGCACCGATACGCCTGCTTTTGGGAAGTCCCGGCAGATCCCTTCGTTTTCGAGAAGCATGGGAAAGGGTACCTGAACCGTGTTAATCCCCAGCCGCTTGGCGACGCCGACCCGGCTGTTGACGATGAGCTTCGTTCCGAAAGCGTCACAGATGTCTCGGCAGCGAAGGGCCAGGTCCTCGTACGCTTCCTCCCGCAGGTCCTTTTCCCGCAGAAGGATGCAGTCAATCCCGCCCTCGGCCAGCGCCCGAACCCGGTCTTCCAAGGAATCGGAACAGAGCAGGCGGTTGGTCACCGATACGATCATTCTTTTCTCCTTACATACGGATGTAGTCCCGGTAGACCGGCTGCATTCCGCGGGCGACAAGCATCTGCTCGATTTCGGTGACGCTTCTCGGGTCGGAAATCTGAAACTGGGCGTCTCCCTTTTCCTCTTCCTCATGACCGCCCACGCCGGTTTTAACCCCGGCGGAAATCTTGGTGGCGGCCAAACCCACCACATGGTCCCGGAATCCCGCCCGCTCCCGGGTGGAAATGTTGATCCCGGCAAAGGGGAGGAGCAGGCGGTAGGCGAGCATCACTTGGAGAAGCTGAGGCTCGTGGACGTCATTGGAGCTGTTCTCTGCGTTGTTCTTATAAGGGCGCAGCCGGGGAACTGAAAAGCTGACCTCCGCCTTGGGGTACTTCTTCTGCAGGTAGCTTGCGTGCAGCCCTGCGGCGAAGGCATCCTTCCTGAAATCACCAAGTCCTAAAAGGGCACCCACGCCCACTCCGCGCATGCCGCCCATCAACGCCCGTTCCTGGGCGTTGAAGCGGTAGGCAAAGTCCCGTTTGGGGCCGCTTAAATGTACCTGGGCGTATTTTTCCCGGTCGTAGGTTTCTTGATAGACGCTCACAAAGTCCGCCCCGCACCGCTGCAGATGGGCGTATTCCTCCACTTCCATGGGATACACCTCAATGCCGATGGTGGTAAAATACTGCTTGGCAATCTCCACCGCTTTGCCGATGTACTCCACGTCGGAATGGTATCGGGATTCCCCGGTCAGCAGGAGAATTTCCCGCAGGCCGGTTTTCGCAATGGCGGCAAGCTCGTGGTCAATTTCCTCAAAGGTCAGCTTGCCGCGGTTGATGTGATTTTGGCAATTAAAGCCGCAGTAAACGCAGTGGTTGACACAGTAGTTCGCGATATAAAGAGGGGTGTAGAGGCCCACGCTGTTGCCGAACTGGCGGGTGGTCAGATGCTGTGCCTTGCGGGCCATCTGCTCGAGAAACGGGGCCGCCGCCGGGGACAGGAGCGCTGCGTACTGCTCTTCGCTCAAGCTCTCGCTTTCGAGAGCCTCGGCCACGTCTCTGGCGGTGAAGGCGTCAAAGTTATATCGGTCATACCGGTCCATCACCGCGTCTAAAAGATCCGTCATTTTCGTCTTCGCTTCCTTTCCAAAGTTGCGTGTTTAGTCCTGCAAAAAGCCGGTCAGGGGAGAGGAAGCCTCGCCGGTGTATTCGAGCACCCGTCCAAGCCCCGCCAGATAAGCGGCCCGGCCCGCCTCTACCGCCAGCTTAAAAGCGCGGGCCATGGCTACCACGTCTTTGGCGGTAGCCACCGCCGTGTTCGCCAGCACCGCCGCCGCGCCCATCTCCATAGCCTCGCAGGCCTGGGAGGGGCGGCCGATTCCCGCGTCCACCACGATGGGCAGGTCGATTTCCTCAATGAGCATGCGGACAAAATCACGGGTCAAAAGGCCTTTGTTGCTGCCGATGGGGGCGCCCAGAGGCATGATGGCGGCGGCGCCCGCATCTTGGAGGGCTCGGGCCGCGATCAGGTCGGGGCTGATGTAGGGCAGGACCACGAACCCTTCCTTGGCGAGGATTTCGGTGGCCTTGATGGTCTCCATATTGTCCGGCATCAGGTATTTCGTGTCATTGATGACCTCGATTTTCACAAAGTCCCCGCAGCCAAGCTCCCGGGCGAGCCGGGCGATGCGCACCGCTTCCTTTGCATCCCGGGCCCCGGAGGTGTTGGGCAGGAGGGTGACAGTTTTCGGGATATAGTCGAGAATATTGCCCCCGCCGCCCAAATTCGCCCGGCGCAGGGCCAGCGTTACCATTTCCACTCCGCCACTTTCGATGGTTTCTTTCGTTTTCTCCAGAGAAAATTTTCCCGTCCCCAGAAAGAACCGGGAGGTAAATTCCTTTCCTCCGATGAGGAGCGTATCTTTTTGCATTTGTGTCGTCTCCTTTTATCGAGGTTAAACCTCTGTGATTCCCAGCAAGAGGCGCAGGGCCATGTTAGCCTGATGAGCGGCGCAGACCGTCACCCGCGGTGCCATCAGGCCATTCCCTTCCCTTGCCTCATTCGTACCGTCGCCGCACAGGTAAAGGTTTTCAAACCGGCGCACGGTCTTAATCGAATTGGCGCTTTCAAACCCGGCCATACCGGAGGCGGCCACCAGTTTGATTTTGGGCCGTCCTTCCAGCAAAGCGCTCACCAGCGCCGCCTTGGATGCAGGGTCGTCAAACGCTTCGCACACCACGTCGCAGTCCCCGAAAAGGGCGGCGGCATTGGCTTCCTCCACCCGCACAGTATGGGTATCTACCGAAACATAAGGATTGATTTCCCCGATCTGTTCTTTGAGCGCCTCCGTCTTTGGCCTGCCCAGATGACGCATCAGGTAGGTCTGCCGGTTTAAGTTGCTGGGCTCT
>CAMLYM010000153.1 GCA_946491705.1 uncultured Clostridia bacterium | reverse complement strand
ATCCACGAAAGCGGATGGAGCGTCCAGAAGGATGGATGAGCCGGTGATTGTGAATATAATTCACACGTACCGTCTCATCGCAGCACCTCCCGCTTTTGGGTGCGGTAAGCCAGGTAATCCATGCTGCAATCAAAAAACAGGGCCAGCTTGTATAGATCCGCCGTTTTCATCCGGGTATGGTCCTTCTCATAGCGCTGATAGGTAAGAAGAGAGATGCCTACGGTCCGAGCAAGCTCGGATGGAGACAGATTTCTTTCTTCCCGAAGCAGTTTAAGCCGTGATTCCATTGCCTTTTCCTCCTTGAACGCATTTTCGTTTATATAATACGCTTTTTCGTTCACCCAGTTATCGCCTTTTTGTTTTATAATAAGAAAAAAGCGTATGAGGTGTTCCATGAATATTCTAAATAGGCTGGAGAGCTTGATGAAGCAGCGTGGCCTGAACGAACGTGAGCTTTCCCTACGGTCTGGCATTCCTCCAACTACCATTAATTCTTGGTTCCGTAGAGAGTATAATCCTTCTATTTTTACATTGGAAAGCCTCTGCGAAGGTTTGGGCATCACCTTGTCCGAGTTTTTCTATGAGGGTGATTCCGACTGCCCGCTGACGCAGGAGCAGCGTGAATTGCTTGCCAAATGGAGCCGTTTGTCCCCGGAGCAAAAGCAGGCCTTCCTGCGGTTAATTGACAGCCTATAGCCGCGCTTTTTCATTAGAGAAGATCGGAAAACGAAAAAGCGATTGTTGATTCATGCCCTTTCGCCCTTATTTTAGCTGGGAAACTGCCCGCTGTCATCAACGAGTACGCGTATTTTGTGTACGAATACGCGTATCGGGTGCAGGTGGCCATCGATTTTGTTATAAATCGCGGCAGGGATGCCTTCTTCCTCTGCAAATCAATTGCAAAGCCGGGCGCTTGCCTGTATAATAGAAAGGATTCGATCCTACCCTTTCGACGAGGTGATCATTTTGCACAATGTGCAGCAGCGCATCCGGAATTTCAGCATCGTGGCCCACATTGACCACGGCAAGTCCACCCTGGCCGACCGCATTCTTGAACTGACCGAGGCCGTCGCCAAGCGGGACATGGAAGAACAGCTTCTCGACAATATGGACCTAGAGCGGGAGCGGGGCATCACCATCAAGGCCCACGCCGTTTCGCTGGACTATAAGGCGGACGACGGCCAGCTTTATACCTTCAACCTCATCGACACCCCCGGCCATGTGGACTTCAATTATGAAGTGTCCCGGTCCTTAGCGGCCTGCGAAGGGGCGGTGCTGGTGGTGGACGCGTCCCAGGGCATCGAGGCCCAAACCCTTGCAAACACCTATCTGGCGCTGGACCACGGGTTGGAAATCCTGCCGGTCATCAATAAAATTGACCTGCCCGCGGCGGAGCCCGAGCGGGTCATCAAGGAAATCGAGGACGTCATCGGCATTCCCGCCGAGGACGCGCCCCAGATTTCCGCGAAAAACGGGGTGAATATCCACGCGGTTCTGGAAAGGATCGTCAAGGATGTGCCGCCCCCGGCGGGGGACCCGGACAAGCCCTTGCAGGCGCTGATTTTCGACAGCTACTATGACCCCTACAAGGGCGTCATCGTCTACATCCGCGTCAAGGAAGGCTCTGTGCGCCCGGGGGACACCATCAAGATGATGGCCACCGGCGCGGAGTTTACCGTGGTGGAGACTGGGCACATGCGCCCGAACTTCTTAGAGCCGGACGACTGCCTGGCGGCGGGGGACGTGGGGTATATCGCCGCGTCCATCAAGGTGATTTCCGACGCAAGAGTGGGCGACACGGTTACCTTGAAAGACAATCCCGCGCCCGCGCCTCTGCCCGGCTACCGCAAGGTGAACCCCATGGTGTTCTGCGGCATCTACCCGGCGGACGGGGCCAAGTACCCGGACCTGCGGGAGGCTTTGGAGAAGCTGCAGTTAAACGACGCGGCGCTGTCCTTTGAGCCGGAAACCTCGGTGGCCTTAGGCTTTGGCTTTCGCTGCGGCTTTCTGGGGCTTTTGCACATGGAGATCATTCAGGAGCGGCTGGAGCGGGAATATAATCTCGATCTGGTGACCACCGCCCCGTCGGTCATCTATAAAATCACCAAGACCAGCGGCGACGTGGTTTACATCGACAACCCCACCAACTACCCCGACCCGGGCACCATCGCCCAGGCGGAGGAGCCGATTACCAACGCCCATATTTTCTCGCCCACCGAGTTTGTGGGCAACATCATGGACCTGTGCCAGGAGCGGCGGGGCGTGTTTAAGGACATGCAGTACATCGACGCGGGCCGGGTGGATATCCACTATGAGCTCCCGCTCAACGAAATCGTGTACGACTTTTTCGACGCCCTCAAGTCCCGCACCCGGGGCTACGCTTCCTTTGACTATGAGGTGATGGGCTACCAGAAGTCGGATCTCGTTAAGCTGGACGTGATGCTAAACGGCGAGGTGGTGGACGCCTTGTCCTTCATCGTGCACAGCGACAAGGCCTACACCAGGGCCCGCAAGATCGCCGAAAAGCTCAAGGAACACATTCCGCGCCAGCTCTTCGAGGTGCCCATCCAGGCGGCCATCGGCGGCAAGATCATCGCCAGAGAGACGGTCAAGGCGCTGCGCAAGGACGTCCTCGCCAAGTGCTACGGCGGCGACATCACCCGCAAGAAGAAGCTCCTCGAAAAGCAGAAGGAGGGCAAGAAGCGGATGCGCCAGCTCGGCTCGGTCGAGGTTCCGCAGCAGGCCTTCATGGCCGTCCTCAAGCTGGACGACGATTGATGGGGGAGAGCCCGGCAGCTTTTTCCGGGAATGGAGAGGAGGAGAACAGATATGGCGCAGGTTGTTTTATACGGCAGCGGGGAACCGCGCGGCATTGCCGCTGAGCTGGACGAGGCTGTCAGCCGCAGCGGCGCGAGCGTAGAGCTCGTGTCCCGCGACGAAGCAAAAATAAATGATGTGACGATTATCACGAGGATATACGAGAAGTATTATATGCGCAACAGCAGCCGTGCCAGCCTGACGGTGCAGCTGGTAAGCCATGCGGGCCGCATCCGGGCATTTCTGGCCGGCACCGGCGGCGGAAA
>CAMLYM010000152.1 GCA_946491705.1 uncultured Clostridia bacterium | reverse complement strand
CAGCCACGCCATGCACCATATTGTCACGCTGCCGCTGGGGTTCATGGATTCCTTCGGAAGCGGCAAAATGCGCAAAATCGTCAACGAATCAAGCGCGGCGACGGAAACCTATCTGGCCCACCAGCTGCCTGACAAGGCAGGAGCCATCGCCACCCCCATCGGGCTTCTGGTATTGCTGTTTGTGTTCGACTGGCGGCTTGGCCTTTTGAGTTTGGTCCCGGTGGTGCTGGCTTTCTTGATCATGATGCGCATGACCGGCTCCCGGATGCAACAGAAGATGAAGGAGTACCAAAACGCGCTGGACAACATGTCCAACGAAGCGGTGGAGTACATCCGGGGTATCCCCGTGGTCAAGACCTTCGGCCAGACCATTTTCTCCTTCAAGCGATTTAAGGACGCCATCGACAATTATGAAACCTGGGTCATCTCCTATACCAAAACCCTGCGTATGCCCATGCTGATTTATACCACGGCGATCAACAGCGTCTTTGCGTTTTTGATTGCGGCGGGGCTCTTCTTTGCCCAGGACGGGGTCACGAGCACGTTTCTGCTCAACCTTCTCTTTTACATCATCATCACCCCGGTCATTTCCCTGACCCTGACCCGCATCATGTTCATGAGTGAAAATGGGATGATCGTCACCGATGCTCTCCAGCGCATCGACAGCGTGTTGGAAAGGAAGCCCCTGCCGGAGACCGACCGGCCGGCTCATCCCAAAGATGCTTCGGTGGAGCTCAAAAACGTGCGTTTCTCCTACGGCGGCGGTAAGGACGCGCTGAGGGACCTTTCCCTTCGCATCGAACCGGGACGTACGGTGGCCCTGGTCGGTCCTTCGGGCGGGGGCAAAACGACGCTCGCCAGCGTCATCTCCCGCTTCTTCGACGTGCAAAGCGGCGCGGTGCAGATCGGCGGCGTAGATGTGCGCCGGATACCCAAAAAGGAACTGATGGACACGGTGGCCTTCGTCTTTCAGGACAGCCGCCTGCTCAAAGCCTCCATTCTGGAAAACGTGCGTCTGGGCAAACCGGATGCCAGCCGGGAGGAAGTGCTGGGCGCTCTGAGGGCGGCCCAGTGCGAAGACATTCTCAAAAAGCTGCCTCAGGGGATCGACACGGTCATCGGCACCAAGGGGGTCTACCTCTCCGGCGGCGAACAGCAGCGCATCGCTATCGCCCGGGTGATGCTCAAAAACGCGCCCATCCTAATTCTGGACGAAGCTACGGCCTTTGCCGATCCGGATAACGAAAGCAAGGTGCAGGCCGCTTTTGCCGCGCTTTGCAAGGGCAAGACCGTCATCATGATTGCCCATCGGCTGTCTACCGTGGTGACGGCGGATGAAATTTTCGTGCTCAAGAACGGGCGGATTGAGGAACACGGCGGCCATACACAGCTGCTCGCTCAAAAGGGGCTGTACGCCCAGATGTGGGCCCAGTACCAGACCTCCGCCCAGTGGAAAGTCGGAAAGGGGGCTTAACCAATGCTGACAAAATTGCAAAAGAAATTCGCTTTATCCCGCCAGGGAGCCAAGGACCTGATCAAGGGCTGCCTGGCCTGTGTCCTGCAAAACCTGGCGCTGATGTTCCCGGTGGGGCTTTTGTACCTGCTGGTGAGCGACCTGATGGCGGGAGGAGTTCCGTCCGGAAAAATCCCGTTTTATATCGCGGGCTGTATACTCTGCCTTGCCCTCATCTTCCTGACCACCTGGTTTCAGTATAACGCCACCTATTTCGCCACCTATGTGGAAAGCGGGGTGCGCCGGATCTCCCTGGCGGAAAAGCTCCGAAAGCTTCCCCTCTCCTTTTTCGGCAAAAAAGACCTGGCCGATCTGACCAGCACAATTATGGCGGACTGCACCTTCCTGGAGCAGAGCTTCTCCCACTTTATTCCGGAGCTGTTCGGCGCCATTCTTTCCACCACGCTGGTGGCGATAAGCCTCTTTTTCTTTGACTGGCGCATGGCACTGGCGGCTTTGTGGGTGATTCCCGTCTCCTTCGCCATTGTGGCGCTTTCCATCAAGGTACAGGACCGGCTGGGACAAAAACAGATGGACGCCAAAATCGCCTGCGCCGACGGCATCCAGGAATGCCTGGAAACCGTGCGGGACTTAAAATCCAACAATGCCGAAGAGAATTACCTCAAGGGGTTGGACAAAAAAATCAAGGCGGTGGAAAAGCGGGCAATCATCAGCGAATTCGGCACGGCGGCTTTCGTGGTGTCGGCGCAGCTCATTTTGAAGCTGGGTATCGCCACCGTCGCCCTGGTGGGCTCCCTGCTGCTTATGGACGGAAGCCTGAACGTTTTGTCCTTCTTCCTTTTCCTGCTGGTGGCATCGCGGCTTTACGACCCGATGCAGGCGGCGCTGCAAAACCTGGCCGCCGTTATCTCCACCCGCACGCACGTGGCCCGTATGAACGAAATCCTCGACCATCCGGTTCAGGAGGGGGACTCCAGCCTGCGAAACAAAGGGTGCGACATGGTCTTTACCCATGTGGGCTTTTCCTACAACGACGGGGAGACGGTGCTGCAGGACGTGTCTTTTACCGCAAAGCAGGGCGAGGTAACCGCACTGGTGGGGCCCTCCGGCGGCGGAAAAACCACGGTTTCCCGCCTTGCCTCCCGGTTCTGGGACGCAGACAAGGGCACCATCACGGTAGGCGGCATGGACATTTCGAAAATCGACCCGGAGGCTTTGCTGTCCCTCTACTCCATTGTGTTCCAGGATGTGACCTTGTTTAACAATACCATACTGGAAAACATCCGCATCGGCAGGAAGGATGCCAGCGACGCGGAGGTTCTACAGGCGGCAGAGCTTGCAAACTGCAACGAGTTCGCCGAAAAGCTCCCCAAAGGGTTTGATACCCTGATCGGCGAAAACGGATGCGAACTGTCCGGCGGGGAACGCCAGCGCATCTCCATCGCTCGGGCTTTCCTCAAAAACGCGCCGATCATCCTGCTGGATGAGGCCACCGCGTCGCTGGACGTGGAAAACGAGACGCTGATCCAGTCGGCCCTTTCCCGGCTGATTGCCAATAAAACGGTACTGGTCATCGCCCACCGGATGCGCACCGTTGCCGGAGCGGACCAAATCGT
>CAMLYM010000151.1 GCA_946491705.1 uncultured Clostridia bacterium | reverse complement strand
GGCCGGGGGGGGGGACAGAACGCCAGGCCCCGGGACTTCCACCCCCACAAGACCGGTGGGAATGTCCTTGTTGCCCGCCGCCCGGCGGCGGATGACGCCCCGGGCCGCCGCCACAAACTCCGAGCGCAGCTCCCCCGCCTTCTCAAAGACAGCCCGGTCGGTATTGTCGTCAAAGGCCAGCTGCAAAAGGCCCGTGCGGTCCCGCAGGTCCACAAAAATGAGGCCTCCCAAGTCTCTCTGCCGCTGCACCCAGCCGCAAACCGTCACTTCTCTTCCAATGTCCGTCTCCCGCAGCGTGCCGCAGTAGTCGGTGCGTTTGATTCCCTGAAGGGTATCGTTCATAGCAATCGGCTCCATTTCCACTCGATTATTCTTCCCTATTCTGAATCCCGGACAGCAGCGCGGCAATGTCCGCCTCGCCGCCCGCCTGGGAAATGTTCGCAAGCTCTTTTTCCAGCTGGGTGCGGTAGATCACGTCAATGAGCCCCTCGCCCAGGTCCACCTCCACCTGCTCGCCGGTGGCCATGTCCTTTAAATTCGCCTTGCCCGCGGCAAGCTCATTGTCCCCCAGCACCATGGTGTGCTGGGCGCCGATCTTGTCGGCGTATTTCATCTGAGCCTTCAGGCTGCGGCCCACCAGGTCGCACTGGGCGGAGAAGCCCTCTTCCCTGAGAAGCTCGGCGATGCGGAAGGCCTCCTTGGCCGCCGCATCCCCCATGGAGGCGATGTAAACGTTGCAGGGCGGGTCCTCGGGCAGCTCGGCGCCTTGGTTTTTGAGTACCAGCATCAGCCGCTCGATCCCCATGCCGAAGCCCAGAGAGGGCAGGCGCGGCCCGCCCAGCTCTTCCATCAGGCCGTCGTACCGGCCGCCGCCGCAGACGGTCCCCTGGGAACCGATGTCCTGCGATACGAACTCAAAGACCGTGCGCGTATAATAGTCCAGCCCTCTGACGATGCGGGGATTGATCACATAGGAGAGGCCCGCCGCGTCCAGAAAGCCCTTGACCCCTTCAAAGTGCTCCTTGCAGTCGTCGCACAGATAGTCGAGCATGTTGGGCGCGTCCTTGGCAATGTCCTGGCAGACGGGACTTTTGCAGTCGAGGATGCGCATGGGGTTTCGCTCCAGGCGGCCCTTGCAGGTGTCGCACAGGTCCTCCCGTCTCGCCTCAAAGTAGGCCCGCAGCGCCTTGTGGTACTCCGCCCGGCAGGCGGGACAGCCGATGGAATTTAACTGCAATTGCAGGTTCTTGACCCCTAAGTGGGCCAGCGCCTCGTTTGCCACGCAGATGATCTCCGCGTCCGCCGCCGGCTTTTCGGCGCCGAAGATTTCAATGCCGAACTGGTGAAATTCCCTCAGCCGCCCGGCCTGGGGCTTTTCGTACCGGTAGCACCCGGTCAGGTAGGACACCTTCACCGGCAGCGCGTCGTTGTGCAGCGAGTGCTCCAGCACCGCCCGGGCCGCTCCCGCGGTCCCCTCCGGGCGCAGGGTGATGGAGCGGTTGCCCTTGTCCTGAAAGGTGTACATTTCCTTTTGCACCACGTCGGTGGTTTCCCCCACCGACCGCAAAAACAGCTCGGTATGCTCAAACACCGGGGTGCGGATTTCCTGAAATCCATACCGCTTGGCCGTGTCCAAGAGGCTTCCCTCCACAAACTGCAGCTTCCCGCTGTCCTTGGGCAGGAGATCCTGGGTGCCCCGGGGCGCTTTTGTCAGCAATGCCATGGTTTTTTCCCTCCATGCGTCTATAAGGACGTAAAATGGTTCAAATTAGAATCATTATATCGTTTTTTCCTTTTAAAAGCAACCGCTCCAAGGGCCTGCCGGGCCCCAATATTAAGAAATCCGTAAGAAAGCCATAAGCCCCGCGAAAGACAGACGCCGCCTGCAAAGGGTATACTAAACACAAAGCGGCAAACAAGGAGGAATCCATCGTGTCAACTTCAAAACAAAAACATAATCACATTTCCTACGGTCTGCTGATTTCGGCCGTGCTTCTTCTGTGCGTGGCGGTGGTAGCGGGCTGCGCCTTTTACTGGGCCGACGACGCGGGAAAGGAACCCTCCATGCCCAGCGAAGCGCTTTCCAACCAGCCTTCCATCGCCTCTGCGGTGGACCCCAGCGGCTATACCGAAAAGATCCTTTCCCACGACGCGATTTATGAAGGGCATCTCATCCTGGTCAACGCCCAGGTGCCCTACCGGTTTCCCGAGACCAACCGCCTCATCGGCGTATACGACCATAAGTCCGACGGCTACAAGGTCAAGGACCGCAATGTCCAGGTGGACGAGGACATGATGGGCCCTCTGGACGCCATGCTCCATGATTTCCATGAAGCCACCGGCAACGGGAACGTGCTGGCCCTAAGCGGCTTTCGCACCTACGACTACCAGAAGACCCTTCTCGCCAACAAGGTCAGCGAGGTAGGGGCAGTAGAAGCATCCAAATGGGTGGCGCCTCCCGGCGGCAGCGAACACCACACCGGCTATGCCATGGATTTGGGAGTCTTTAACCAGTTCGGGCGGCTCGAAGACTACACCGGCGAAGGGGTCTACTCCTGGATCAATCAAAGCTGCTACAAGTACGGCTTTATCGTGCGTTACGACGAGGCAAAAAGCGACCTGACCGGCGTTTCCTACGAGCCGTGGCATTTCCGCTTCGTAGGAAAGCCCCACGCTTACATTATGACCCAGCAGGGCATCTGCATGGAAGAATACATTGACTATCTCAAGCAGTTCCCTTTCGGCCGGCAGCACCTGCAAATCGAGGATTTTGACGGCAAGCGGTATGAAATCTACTATGTAAAGGCAGAAGACGGCGACACCCGGGTGCCCGTTCCCACCGGCCGGGCCTACACCCTTTCGGGCAATAATGTGGACGGGTTTATCGTCACAGTGGAATTGTAGGGCCCTTGCGGAAAACCCCGGATAGTTGAAGGACGAAACACAAAGAAAACAGGCTGGCCTTTGCGCAAATGGTTTGTCATGGTGCAAAGAATGTGGTATAATCAGACTCCTGATAAGGGACGAGCAGGCCGAGCAGCCGCGGGATACGCGGGGCGAAAGCCTGTATCCTGAGGAAAGTCCGGGCTTCACAGGGCAGGATAGCGGCTAACGACCGCCGAGGGCGACCTTAGGGAAAGTGCAACAGAGAGATACCGCCGCGCTTTTTGCGCGGCAAGGGTGGAAAGGCGAGGTAAGAGCTCACCGGCGCGCAGGGGACTGCGCGGCCATGTAAACCCTATCCGGAGCAACACCGCTGCGGGGATGCCAACGCCGGCCCGGCGG
>CAMLYM010000150.1 GCA_946491705.1 uncultured Clostridia bacterium | reverse complement strand
GCCTTGAGCTCCGGCACCGTGCACAAATCCTCGAAAAAATCGTAGCACTCCTCCATGTTCTGGAGGGCCAAAATCGCCTGGAACAGCAGGTCCACATTTTCATCCTTTACTTTGGCGTTCATGTTATGCACCTCTTTTACAGCGCCGCGGACAAGCTCGCCCGCGGAAAGCTCGTATTCTTATTTATAATTTATCACACTGCATTGTAAAAGTAAAGCGATGTGTTTGGTTTCCCAAACGGTTTTTTTCGCCTTCGCCTATCGAAGCGCGTTAGGGACAGTCCAGAAAGCCGGCGCTATATCGAAGGTGCAAGGATACCCGGCACAGGAACAAAAGCGCGCGCGAAAAACAGCTTCTTTACGGTGTTTTTTTATTCCTTCATTCCTAAAAGGCGCAGGGCGTTTTTATAGAAAATCTTATCGTAGAGCTCCGCCGGCAGCTGAAGCTCATAAAGCTGTTTTACCGCCTCCCCTTGGTTTACCCAGGGGCTGTCGGTGCCGAAGAGCACCTTGTCCGGGTCCCAATTGCGGATGATGCGGGTCATCTGCTCTTTTTGGCACCAACCGTAGGTATAGCTGGTGTCGATATACAGGTCCTGGCCCATTAAAAGGTCCTCCACGTCGTCCCAGTACCGCCAGCCGCCGGTATGGGCGCAGACGATGGTGGCTCCCTTGAGCTCTCTTAAGACGTTTAACAGCCGTTTGGGCGTAGAATGGTGCACATCAGGATAGGAAATATCCGCCCCGGCATGGATGACGATGGGCAGCCCTTCCTCCGCCGCCAGGTTCATGGCCCGGATGGTCTCAATGTCGTCGAGAAACACATCCTGGAAATCCGGATGGAACTTAACCCCCCGAAGCCCCAGCCGCTTAATGGCGCGAATGTCTCCCCTCACGTCTTTGCTCAAGGGATGCACGCTTCCAAAGGGGATAAGCCCCGGGATTTTTTGCAGTTCCCCGGCAAAATGCAGAATGGATTTCGTCTGGGCGGGACGGGTGACGATGGGCAGCACCACGGAGAAGTCCACCCCGTTTCGCTCCATGGAGCTGAGCAGCGCCGGATAGGTCCCCTCGATGGCCGCCTTAGTGGAGCTGGACGCTTCCAGCGAACCGATGGCTTTGGCGGCAATCTTCTCCGGGAATGCGTGGGTGTGAAAGTCAATGAGCATGATCGTTTCCTCCTGGTCTGAAATTCCACATTCGGCTGCATTTGCACGAAAAAAACACCGGTTTTTTTGCAAAACCGTGCAAATTGTAATTATCTGGATATTATTCATATTTTATTAACAATTTGCCAAAAGGGTTCTATTACAATAAGGTTTAGTTTCTCGCAACCGTCGCCGCGCCCAAAGCGCAGGACGATTAACATACAAGACACTGAAATCAAAGGAGTGCATGAGCTTGAAGAAGATCATTAACAGAAAGGTTTACAATACCGAAACCGCCGACAAAGTGGGAACCGCCGTTTCCGGCATGTTCGGCGATCCGGCCGGATACGAGGAATCCCTCTATAAGACCAAGAAAGGCCTGTATTTCCTGCACGGCATCGGCGGAGCCGAGTCGCCCTATCCCGAAGAGGACATCAAGGCGCTTACCGAAAAGGAAGCCACCGCTTGGATGGCCAAGAACGCTCAGTAGCTTTTTTTCGTCGGAAAATCCCCGAAGGGACGGTTTTGTCCCGGTCGGGGATTTTTTGTTGCGCTGAAAAGGACGGCGAAGGACTGCGCCGACAGGCGCCGCTCTTCTCTTGCTTACCGCGCCTGCCTCTTTTGCTGGCGGATATCCCGTCCCAAAAAGACCAGCCGGTCGTACCCGCCGATGATGCGGGAGGTAAATCGCTCGGTGTATTTGTCGTTTAAGTCCTTCATGGACAGGTTCGTGCTGATAATGCTAGGTTTGGCCGCAAGCAGCCGGGAGTTTACCAGGTTATACATGGAAGCGGTGACAAACTGGGTGGTAAACTCCGTGCCCAAATCGTCTAGAATCAACAGGTCGCACTCGAGCATGGCTTTCGCGCTCTCCCCTTCATTTCCTCGCCCGAACCGTTCCTGCTCGAGCTTGGCCATCAGGTTCTGAACCGACCCGTAGATCACGCCAAACCCCTTGTCGATGGCGGCCCGTGCAATGGCCAGGGACAGGTGAGTCTTTCCAAGGCCGGTGGAGCCCTGCATCAGGATGCTGCGGGAATGGGCTCCGAACGAATCGGCATAGGCTTTGCAGTAGCGCAGGATGGTTTCCATCTGCCGCCTGGGAGACGTGTTCCCATTTTGCAGGGGCTCGTCTGGGTAATAGGAAAGGGAAAAGGTTTCAAAGGTACAATCTTTCGCGGGGGTCAACTCATTTAGACGGCGAAACGCCTCCTGGCGCATCAGCTCCTTGACGCATTCGCAAAGCCCGCCGTCGCAGTATCCCTCGTCATGACAGGCTGGACAGCAGTACTGGAGAAGCAGGTAGTCTTCGGGATAACCATGGGACGAAAGGAGCGCGTTATACTCCTCTTGAAGCCTCAAATTCTCCTGCATTAGCCGCTCCAAGTCCGCCTCCACGTTTTGAGAGCCCAACACCGCCCGCGCCGCCTCAAACCCGGCTGATGCAATTTGCCGTTCTAAGTCAAAGAGTTCGGGCAGGGACGCCTGCAGCTCCGCCCGGCGCCGTTCGGTCTGCATGCGCATGGCGTTTCGCCGCTGGGACAGGGTCTGCATGGCGGCCAGATAAATTTCCCGGCTGTATCCCATCTGGATTCGGCCTCCCTTTCATCACCGTTTGGTGTGATCGTCAAAGTTTTGTGGCATGATGCTGGTCATGCGGTCGTACTCCTCCAAATCGAAGGAAGGAGCTCGGTCCTGCCCGGCCAGTTTTTTTTGGGTGCTGGGCTTAGCCGCGGCCAGCGCGTCCGCCGGGGTGCGCACCCCGGCCCTCTCCCACCGTTCGAGTACCTTATTGATATATGCAAGACTTAGCTTGCCGGTGTTGTCCACGCATTCCTCATAGGCAAGGCGCACCATATCGGCGGAAAATTTCCACCGGCCGAACCACTTGTCCGCATACCCTTCCTCCCGGGTGCTGGGCACGCGGGGGGAAATGCCCACGGCTTTGCAGAGCCTGTCCCAGTTTTTACGGGAAGTGTGGATTTCATTGAGCTTCTGCTCCGCTTTTTCCACCGAGTCGATCTCTTCGTTTGCCCAGCTGACGGCCACCTTTTCAATGTAGCGCATGTTGGCCTTGTCCTCCGACAGGGCGAACTCGATCACCATTAAAATCACACCGCAGGGCAGGCCGTTGTAGTCGTGTAGCCAGACCAAGGTGGAGGTTTCCGCTG
>CAMLYM010000149.1 GCA_946491705.1 uncultured Clostridia bacterium | reverse complement strand
ACAGCAAGGAACACAGCGTGACCCCGCTCCGCTAAGACCTCGGCCGTCGCCCGCCCCAGCCAGAAGGCGGACTTGGAAACATGGTGCTTAAGCCCCAGAGAAAGCACCTGGAAATGGACCGAAAGTCCGCTCCAGCCAGCGGCGGCGCTGATGAAGACGATGGCCGCACCGGTGGCCGAAGCCGCCGCCGCACAGCCGCTGGTTACCTCCAGGAAAGAAGGAAGCACCGCCCGGGCCAGTTCCCCTGGCAGGTGCAGCGTTTGGAAGAAGTTTTGCAGGAAAAGCCCTACCTGCCCGGTGATTCCTAAGCGGGAAAGCCCGCCCAGCAGTGCCGCAAACAGCGCGACGAAGGCGCACACCGTCAGCATGGATTTGGCAGTGTCGGCCACCGCGTTTACAAAAGCGTCAATGGCGCTTTGACGCTTTGGGGCCGTGCAGGGGGGCGTCTTCGCCTCCCTCTTCTCCTTCAGAAAGAAGCGGGAGCCGATCCCGATGAGAAGGGAGGCGATGAGTTGGGAGGCGTAGAGAATCACGCCTACCTGCACGCTGCCCAGCATGTTGGAACCCACGGCGAAAATGAGAAAAGCGGGACCGGCGTTGACGCAGAAGCAGAACATCCGGCTGCACTGGCTTTCGGTCAGCTCTCCGCTTTCTTTGAGTTCGCTGACCGCCTTGGCTCCCACCGGGTAGCCGCCGATCATGCTCATGAGGATGGCAGTGGCCGCGCAGCCGGGCAGGCCGAAAAGCAGACGGGTAGGCTTTTCCAGCACCCGTCCGATCCGTAAGGCAAGCCCTGACTTCACAAGGAAGGCCGAGAGCACCATAAACGGGAACATAGACGGTAAAATGACGGTGGCGCAGAGGGTCAGGCCGTTGTGGATGCCCTCTCCGATCCCGTCCGGGCAGATAAAAAGCATGGCGGCAAACATGCCCGTCACAACAAGCAGCATAATCCAGTAGCTCATTTTTCGTACCTTTGGTTTCAATTTGCATCTCCCCTTTGGACATATATATGACGCACGGAATGTTTCATATCCCTCCGTCATAGGTTTAAATGGAGCCATCGGCGGGGCAAAACCGGCCCTGCCTGGAAAGGAGTATGCCGGATGAAAACCAAACGCAGGCGCAGGCAGCCCGAGACACCCCCTGAGCAGAAGCTCTCCGTCCCCCAGAAGGCGGCAACCCTTCTGGAGGTACCTTTGTCGGCCTTCGGCGGCGTCCCCAATCTGGAACTGACGGGAAACCGGGAAATGACAGTGGAGGGCTGCAAGGGTGTGCTCGAATACGACGAGGACGTGGTGAAGCTCAACTTAGGGAAAATGATTCTGCAGGTGCGCGGGCGGGACCTGAACATCAAAGGCCTTACTGACGACGCGGCCGTGCTGGAAGGGTATTTCCTTTCCATCGAGTTTCTCACCTGACGGCAAAACCAAGCGAACGGCTCCGGACGCCGGGGCCCTGAAAAAAGCCTGCAAAAACGGCGGAATGGGTGTTTTTTATGTTTTTAATCAAGCTGCTACGCTTTTTATTCGGATACGTCCGGTTCGAATCGGGCGGCGGATTCCCGGAACGGTTTTTAAACCTGTGCGCCCAGGCGCATTTTCCGTTGTGGGAAGTAACCTCCCGGGGCGGAACCATGAAGGCCTTTACCACGCTCAAAAGCTACAAGAAGTTTCGCCCTTACGCCAGAAAGGCAGGCGTGCGCCTGCGGGTCAGGGAACGGCGGGGGCTTCCCTTTCTGCTGCGCCGGTACCGAAAGCGCATCGGCATCGCGTTGGGCGTGGCGGTGTTCTTCGGCATCTTGTGGGGGCTTTCCCTCTTTGTCTGGTCGGTGGAGGTGACAGGGAACACCTCGGTATCCACCGACTATATTCTCAATAACCTCTCTTCCCTGGGCTTTCACCAGGGCACCCTCAAAAGCGAGTTCGACGTGGTGGATTTGCAGCGGCGATGTCTGGTGGAAATGCCGGAGCTCAGCTGGATCGCCATCAACATCCGGGGCTCCAACGCGGTAGTGGAGGTGCGCGAGCGGGATCTGCCGCCCGAAATCATTCCCTCCGACCGGCCCTGCAACATCAAAGCCTCCGCCTCCGGACAGATTCTGGAGCTGGAAGTGTACGACGGCAAGGCGATGGTCCTGCGCGGAGAAGGGGTTACCGAAGGGCAGCTGCTGGTCAGCGGGGTCATTGAGAACAAGCAGGGCGAAAACGTGCTCAAGCATGCCAGGGCTAAGGTCATCGCTCAGACCGAACACACCCTAACGGTGGAGGTCCCCTTTACCCAGACGATAAAAACGGGTACCGGCACCGTCATCGACAAAAAAAGCCTGGACTTTTTCGGCCTGAACATTCCCATTTCCTTCGGCAGCGCCCCGGAGGGGAACTATCTGCGTTCCTCCATCAAAAAGCCGCTGACCATCGGCAGCTTTTCCCTTCCCATCTCCTGCCAGATCGAACGGTACGAGGAATACGAGGAGACCACCGTCACCCTCTCGCCGGAGGAAGCGCTCGCCAAGGCCAAGGAGCAGATTGCCGTCATGGAAACCGAACAGCTCGACGGCATCGAGATTGTAGAACGTCAGGAAGAGAGCACCCAAAGCGACACCGCTCTGACCTATACAATTGTGTATATTTGCCATGAAAATATTGGGTATGAAGAAGAAATTTTGTTAAACTAATTTAGAATAGGGGATGACTTTCGCCAAAGAATATGGTATAATACTACAAAATACGGATGTAAATTCTGTCAGGTTCACTCACAAAAGGCGGATTGGATAAAATATCCGTGGGAAGTTGTGGGTTTTCGACGAAATAAAAGGCAGGGAAATGCATGTTTGAACAGACCATCAACATCGACCGCATGGAGCATGCGGTCGCCTTATTCGGCAGCTTTGATGAGAACATCAAGCTGATCGAAAACGAATACGGCGTGACCATTTTAAGCCGCGGGTCGGACCTGAAGCTGACCGGCGAGCCGGAAAACGTGGGGCGGGCGGCCCGGGCCATCGGCGCGCTGCTTGCCATGATCAACAAGGGCGAAAGCCTGACCGACCAAAGCGTGCGGTATGTGATTTCCCTGGTGAAGGATGGGTGCGAGGATAAAATCACCTCCATCGCCAGCGACTGCATCTGCATCACCGCCAAAGGCAAGCCCATCAAGCCCAAAACCTTGGGGCAGAAGCGGTATGTGGAAGCCATCGAGCACAACACCATCACCTTAGGCATCGGCCCCGCCGGCACCGGCAAGACCTATCTGGCGGTGGCCATGGCGGTCAACGCGTTCCGGGCCCGGTCGGTAAACCGCATCATTCTCACCCGGCCGG
>CAMLYM010000148.1 GCA_946491705.1 uncultured Clostridia bacterium | reverse complement strand
AGGCCCTGGAAGAAGGCCGGTTCGGCAAGCTTTTGTACGGCGCCATCCAAGTGCGCTGGCACCGGGGGGAGGCGTACTACAAGGAAGGCGACTGGCGGGGTACCTGGGAGCTGGACGGAGGCGCTTTGATGAACCAGTGCATCCACGGCATTGATTTGCTGCGCTGGATGATGGGGGACGAGGTGGATGAAGTGTTCGCTTACACCGATAATCTGGTTCACAGCTACATTCAGGCGGAGGACCTGGGGGTGGCGGTCGTCAAGTTCAAAAACGGCGCCTACGGCATCATCGAGGGGACTACGGATATCTGTGAGCAAGACTTTGAGGAAACGTTGAGCGTCTTTGGGGAAAAGGGAACGGTCAAGGCGGGCGGAATCTGTGTCAACCGCCTGGAGCAGTGGCGGTTTGCCGACAAGGACGAGGACGCGGAGAGAATCTGCGAGGAAAGCGTGGAAGATCCCGGCAACGTCTATGGCTTTGGCCACGTGTCTTTGTACGCGGACATGATCCGGGCGCTTAAGACCCATACGCAGCCCTATGTGGACGCATACGCCGGCCGGCGGGCGCTGGAAATGGTGCTGGCCGTCTATCTGTCGGCCGCCAGGCATCAGCCTGTAAAGCTGCCGCTCGGCGCTGTGGCCACCGTGGATTTTACCGGCCGGTTCGGCTGATGACGAACCATTGGAAAGAAGAGGATAGGGAGCAAAGGGCGGTCGCCCTGCGCTCCAAATAGAAAGAAACGAGGGGAATTCCATGAACAAGACCAAACGAATCACCGCGGTGGCGCTGATGCTGATGCTGCTGACCGCTGTGCTGTGCGGCTGCTCCGAAGGGGAAAAGACCATCAAAAGCAGTGACGGCAAGTACCAGATGACGGTGCCCGATTCCTGGAGTGACCGGATAGAGGAAGCGGGGAAAGAGGTCCTCCTTTCCACGGGGAACAAGTCGGACAACCGGTTTGTTATGGTTTCAGAGGTTTCCGCCGAATCCATGGGCGAGCTTTCCCTGGAAGAGTACCTGGAGACCTTCACCTCTTATTTTGCCAACCAGGTTTCCAACTTTACGCTTGGAGGCCCGGAGGCGGTAACCGTCAACGGCTACAGCGGCTATCAGACCCGGGTCAGCGGCCAGACGGGCGGGGAGGACACCACCTATTGGATCACCATCCTGGACTATGGCGAATCGGTGCCGTGCCTGGTCAGCTGGGGCTTTACCGACAACGCAGAGAAAGCCAAGGCCGACCTGGACAAGGTGGTCAACACCTTCGGTCCGGCCGCCTAAGCGCGGCAAAGTCTCGATAAAATCGGAAAAAAGACTTGCAGACAGGCAGGAATTGTGCTACTATATTCTAGTATCTGGTTTACCGTCGACGTTCGTCGATTGGGGTTCATGCCCGGTAATCCCGTGACATTGAAGCGGACAGTCCTCTGCTTTTTCACAAAGAAAGGGTACGAATGTCTGAAATTTAAGGAGGATTTGATCCATGGATGCTTTGAAAGCCATCGCAGCAGAGAGCCTGAAGGAAACCCCGCCGGTCATCGCCATCGGCGACACCGTGCGCGTTCACGTGAAGATTCGTGAAGGCGAGCGGGAACGTATTCAGAACTTTGAGGGAACCGTCATCGCCAAGAAAGGCAGCGGTGTTTCCGAAACCTTTACCGTGCGCCGCGTTTCTTACGGCGTCGGCGTGGAGCGCGTTTTCCCGCTTCACTCGCCCAACGTAGAAGGGGTGGACGTGATCCGTCACGGCCGCGTGCGCAGAAGCAAGCTCTACTACCTGCGTGACCGCGTGGGTAAGGCTGCAAAGGTCAAAGAACGTCTCGGCTAATGGAGCAAAGAATGGGACGGTTTGGGGGATTTCCTCCCAGCCGTCCCTTTTTCCTGTTTATTCCTTTGCGGATTTCCTATTTTGTTCACAAAATTCTCCAATTTTTTTGGTATTATGAAGAGTAACGGAGAGTGCGCTCTCCTTGCAGCGCAGGAGTACGGCGCCGGCTTGCCTTTTGGCAGAACCTGATGCGCCGTAAATGGAGGGAAACAATCATGACCGATGGACTGGAACTCAATTATGACGAGGTGCTTGACGACGGTTCGATTTCGACCGTTCCGAAAAAACGCGACCGCTATGCGGACGTAAACGAATGGCTGGAAGCCATTGTATTTTCCGTCACCCTTGTCATCGTGGTATTCAGCTTTATTTTCAAGCTGGTTTTGGTGGACGGCACCTCCATGGTCCCGACTTTGCACAACGGCGACCGGGTCATGATCCAAAGCCTGTTTTACCAGCCGTCCCAGGGGGACGTGGTGGTCATCACCAAGCCAACCATCCACCATAAGCCGCTGATCAAGCGGGTCATTGCCACCGAGGGGCAGACGGTGTTCATCGACTTTGATAAGGGAACGGTGTCGGTGGACGGGGTGGAACTGGACGAACCGTACATCAATGAGCTGATTAAAAAGAGCAAAAAGGGAACCTACGGATTTGAGTACCCGGTTGAGGTACCTGAGGACTGCGTCTTTGTTTTGGGCGACAACCGCAACAACTCTTCCGACAGCCGGGACATCGGCTTTGTAGAGAACAAGTATCTGCTTGGAAAGGCCATCTTCCGCTTTTATCCCTTTGACGCCATCGGCCCCATCGGATAACCTCCCCCAAATGGGGCATCATTTACCCGGTACAGGCAAACAACGCAGAGAAAAGGAAGGGAAAGATGGAAGAGATCACATCGGTTCAGTGGTTTCCTGGCCACATGGCCAAAACCAGGCGAAAAATCAAGGAAGCCCTGCCGCTTGTGGATTTGGTGGCAGAGCTTCTTGACGCGCGCGTACCCATGGCCAGCCGCAATCCGGAGCTTCGCTCCATTGTGGGGCAGAAGCCACGCATTGTGCTGCTCAACAAGAGCGACACGGCGGACGAGGCGGTGACCCGCCAATGGATCGCGGCCTTCGCAAAGGAAGGGGTTCCCGCCATTGCGGTGGACTGCAAGAGCGGCAAGGGGCTGAATGGCGTGCTTCCTTTGGCCCGGCAGGTGCTCAAAGACAAGATTGCCGCCTGGGAACGAAAAGGCATGGGTTCGCGGCCCATCCGGATTATGGTAGTGGGTATTCCCAACGTGGGAAAGTCCTCCTTCATCAACCGTCTGGCCAAGGGCGGCAAGGCCAAGGTGGCAGACCGCCCGGGCGTGACGCGGGGAAACCAGTGGTTTTCCATCGGCAAAGGTGGCGAGCTGCTGGATACCCCGGGCGTGCTGTGGCCGAAGTTTGACGACCCGGCGGTGGGAGAACGGCTGGCATTTACGGGCGCGGTCAAGGACGACGTGGTGGATACAGAAGGTCTCGCCTGCCGGCTGCTGCTTTGGCTGCGGGACCAGTATCCAGACCGGCTGGCCGAGCGG
>CAMLYM010000147.1 GCA_946491705.1 uncultured Clostridia bacterium | reverse complement strand
GCCATTGAGGCGGGAAACCGGAGACTTGCGCTGGCGAACAAGGAAACGCTGGTGGCGGGCGGGCGCATCGTGATGGACGCCGCGAAACAGGCCGGGGTGGATATTCTACCGGTGGACAGCGAGCATTCGGCCATTTTCCAGTGTTTGCAGGGAAAGGCGCCAAACGGCGCTCTCAAACGCATTCTGCTAACCGCCTCGGGCGGTCCGTTTTTCGGCAAGACCAGGGAAGAACTCGAATCCATCACGCCTGCCCAGGCCCTCAAACATCCCAACTGGGACATGGGCGCGAAGATCACCATTGACTCGGCCACCCTGATGAACAAAGGACTCGAGCTAATTGAAGCGGTTTGGCTCTTTGGAGTCAAACCTGAACAGGTGCACATTGTGGTGCATCGGGAAAGCGTGGTCCATTCCATGGTGGAATACGACGACCATTCGGTCATCGCCCAAATGGGGGTGCCGGATATGCGCATTCCCATTCAGTACGCGCTGACCTATCCGGACCGAGTAAAAAGCCCGGTAAAGGAACTGAATTTTGACTACTACCCGGCTTTGACTTTTTCAAAGCCGGATGAAGATACCTTTCGCTGTCTGCCTCTTTGCCGGGAGGCCATCCGCCGGGGGGGATTGTATCCGGCGGCGGCCAACGGTGCTAACGAACAGGCGGTGGCGCTTTTCTTGGAAGGAAAAATCGGATTTTTAAAGATTGCGGACCTGGTGGAAAAGGCGATGGAAGCCCAGTCTTGGGTCAAGGAGCCGACGCTCGAGGAAATTCTCGCCGCCGACCAGGCTGCCCGCGCACAGGTACGCTCATCTATCTGACTCAAACGGAGGGATTGCTATCAACGTTGTACTCACCATTGTCATCGCTATTTTGGTATTCGGTTTTCTGATTTTCTTTCATGAGCTGGGGCATTTTCTCGTGGCCAAGGCCATGAAGGTAAAGGTCAACGAATTTGCCATCGGTATGGGACCGACTTTGCTCAAAAAAAAGCACGGAGAAACCACCTATGCGCTGCGTGCGTTCCCCATCGGCGGCTTTGTGGCCATGGAAGGGGAGAACGAGGAAAGTGACGACGACCGGGCATTTAACCGCAAGCCGGTTTGGCGCCGGGTCCTCATCTGCATTGCCGGCGCGTTTATGAATATATTGCTGGGCGTCATCCTCCTGTGCATAATGAACGGGTGTTTCGGCGGGCAGTATTTGGCCTCCACCACCGTCGCACGGGTGGACGTGACCTTTGCGTCGGAAAATAAGCTGGAGGTGGGGGATGAAATCACTTCCATTAACGGCGCGCCCGTTTATGTAGATTACGACATTTCTTTTAACCTTTTGCGGGATAACGACGGCGTGGTGGACATCGGCGTCAACCGAAACGGCCAGGCTATGACCCTGACCGGCGTGGAATTTCCCACTACGCTGGGAGAGGATGGAAAGCTCTATATTCAAAACATCGGGGAGAGCTTCAAGGTCTATCCGGAAGAGAAGAATTTCTTTTCCGTCTTAAAGCACGGGGCGCTGCAGACCCTGTCGGTGGCCCGGCTGGTATGGGCCAGCCTTATCGACTTGATTACCGGCAACGTGGGGCTCGAGCAGTTGTCCGGCCCGGTGGGTACGGCGGGCGTCATCAGCCAGGCGGCCTTCATGGGTTGGGACCAGTTTTTGTTCGTCGTGGCGCTTATTACGGTAAACTTAGGCGTATTTAATCTTTTGCCGATCCCGGCTCTGGACGGGGGACGGCTGGTGTTCTTAATCATCGAGGCGATCCGCCGCAAGCCGTTAAACCCCAAGTACGAGGGCTATGTCAACGCGGCCAGCTTCCTGCTTTTGATTTTGCTGATGGTGGCGGTCACCTTCAACGACATTGTGCGCATTGCAACCGGAGGATAGCATGAAACGAAGGAATTCGAAACAAGTCCGGGTAGGAAACCTGGCGATTGGCGGCGACGCGCCGGTATCCATCCAGTCCATGCTCAATACGCCCGCCCATGACATCGAAGGAAGCGTGCGTCAGGCGAAGGAGCTGGAGGCGGCCGGATGCGAGATCATCCGGGCGGCGGTGCCGGACAAAGAGGCGGTCCGGCTGATTGCCGCGTTGAAGGAAGCGGTTTCCACCCCGATCGTAGCGGACATTCATTTTGACTACCGGCTGGCCCTGGAAGCGGTGGCGGCCGGGGTGGACAAAATCCGGTTAAATCCCGGCAACATCGGCGGGAAAGACCGGGTCAGGGCGGTGGCGAAGGCCTGCGCGAACGCGTCGGTTCCCATCCGCATCGGGGTTAATTCCGGGTCGCTGGAAAAGGATATTTTGGCCCGGTACGGCGGAGTGACCGCCGAAGGCATGCGCGACAGCGCCCTTTACCACGTCTCCTTGCTGGAAAAGAACGACTTTACCGATATCGTCTTGTCCATCAAGTCTTCCGACGTGGCCACCATGGTGGACGCCTATGAGCTGACGGCCGAGGCCTGCGCTTATCCCCTTCACCTAGGGGTAACGGAAGCGGGGACCGAACGCATGGGGCTCATCAAGTCCTCCGCTGGAATCGGTTCTCTGCTGCTTCACGGGATTGGGGACACGATCCGGGTGTCTTTGACGGCGGACCCGGTTCGGGAGGTATACGCCGCAAAGGATCTGCTCAAGGGTCTTGGAATCCGCAAGGGCGGAATCCGGTTTGTGTCCTGCCCCACCTGCGGGCGGACAAAGATCGATTTGATCGCGCTGGCCGGCGCCGCGGAGGAACGGCTGCGCGGCTGCGATAAGGATATCAAGGTGGCCATTATGGGCTGCGCCGTCAACGGGCCGGGAGAAGCCAAGGACGCGGATATCGGCATTGCCGGCGGAGACGGGTGCGGCCTGCTCTTTCAGAAGGGCGAAATCATCCGCAAGGTGCCCGAGGAGGCGCTTTTGGAGGAACTGGTCAAGGAAATCGAACGGATGTAAGAGAATTTGGGTGGTATACATTGAGCAATACGTTTGCCGAGGTGTTCGGCGGTTACATAACGAAGGACGAGAGCAGGGAACTGCTTGGTTTTGGAGAGGTCCTGAAAATCAAATACCGGGAAAAGAACAAAAGCATGGAAATCCAAACGGCGTTTCCATGCTTTGTTGCGCATTCCGTTCTCCGTGAAGCGGAGACGGACATTGCAAAAGCATTGGACGCGGCGGTGCAGATTGCGCCTCGTTTTCCAGGGGAAGCCTTGTGCCCGGAAGCGCTCGACAGTGTGGTATTCTACCTAAAGCGCAAGAACGCCGCGGTCAACGGTACCTTCGAGGGGGCCGCCATGGAGGTGGACGGTGAAACGGTCACCATCACTCTCACCCACGGGGGGCTCAATATCCTGGAGTCCACCGGATGCGACAAGGCGCTGGCTTCCTTGCTCTTTGAGCAGTACGGCAAACGGGTAAAGGTGGCTTTTGCCGGCGTGACCGAGACCG
>CAMLYM010000146.1 GCA_946491705.1 uncultured Clostridia bacterium | reverse complement strand
GAGTCACGAAGCAGATGCATCGCGGCTCTTCCTACTTTACTCTTCGGTTTTTCGTCCCTTACGGTCCGGCTTTTCCTCTTGGGGCGGCGTTTCCTCCGCCTTGGGCTCGGGCAGCTTCTCCACCCGGACCTTGGCAATGCGCCGTTCCTCGATTTTCTCCACCGTAAAGGAATACCCGGCAATCTGCACCACCGGATGCTCATTCGCTTTGGGAATATGGCCGAGGCTTTCCAGAAGCATGCCGCCCACCGTGTCGTAATCCCCTTCCGGCAGCTCCACATCAAGCTGCTCGGACAGCTCGTCGATGTCGGTGGTGCCGTCCACGGTAAAGGTGGTGTCGGACAGTTTGACTACGTCCTCTTCCTCATTGTCGAATTCGTCCTGGATGTTGCCCACAATGGATTCGAGCAGGTCTTCCATGGTCACGATGCCCGCGGTGCCGCCGTATTCGTCCACCACCACGGCCATTTGCACCTTGCACCGCTGCAAATCCTGCAAAAGCTCCCCGCACTTTTTCGCCTCCGGGATATAGAGGGTCTGGCGCATCACCGAGGTCAGCGGCAGCTTTTCCGGCAGGTTCTTGCCTACATACTTAAGCAGGTCCTTGACGTAGCACACGCCCACGATGTTATCCAGCCCCTCCCGGTAGACCGGGATGCGGGAATATCCTTCCTCTATGGCGATCTGGAGCACATCCCCGATGGAGTCCTCCTCGTCTACCGCCGAAATCTCGGTGCGGTGGGTCATGATCTCGCCGGCGGTAATGTCGTCAAACTCAAAGACGTTGGAAATCATTTCGCTGGTGGCTTCCTCGATGACGCCCCGTTCCTCGCCCTCATCCACCATCATGAGGATTTCCTCCTCGGTCACGCTCTCGTCCTCGGCGTTGGGGTTAAAGCCCAGCAGCCGGAGCACGCCGTTGGTGGTCTTGGACAAAAGCCAGATAAAGGGCTTGGTCACCACCGCAATGCCCCGCAGGATACCCGCCACCTTGTAAGAGATGCCCTCCGCCCGCTGCATGGCGATGCGCTTCGGGACCAGCTCGCCGAACACCAGCGTCAGAAAGGACAGCAGCAGGGTGATGACCACGGTGGCGATGCCGGAGATGACGCTGGCTGGGATCGGCACAACGCCGTCAAGGGCCGCGGTGATCTTCTCGGCAAAGGAGGTAGCCGCCACGGCGGAGGCCAGAAACCCGGAGAGGGTTACGCCCACCTGGATGGTGGCAAGAAAGTTGGAGGGGTTGGAGGTCATCCGCATGAGGATGCCCGCCTTTTTGTTGCCCTCTTCCGCGTCCTTCTTGAGCTTGTTGTCGTTGAGGGTGATGATGGCGATCTCCGACGCCGCAAAAAAGGCGTTAAAGAAGATCAAAAGCACCAGAATAAGCAGCTGGAGCAGTGTGCTTCCCCAGTCGCCCGTTTGCGCGGAGGCGACGGAAGCGGTGAGCAGTATTCGACTGCCGTCAGGATCCATGATAAGTCCCCTTTCCAAATTGGTCCGTTTTCTGTTTTATTCGCTTTGCGGCCTCGCCTTACCCGCCAAAACCGGCGAAAAAGGCAGAGATTCTTCCGAGGCGTTTCTCTATCATGATAATAGAACCCCGTGCCTCTGTCAAGAGGCGCAAAACCGCGTATTCAGCCGGTTTATCGAAGACGGCGGTGTTTTCGAAAACCAGATTCTTTTTGCTTGTTTTTTCGTTCCGTTACATTGTAAAAAAAAGAACCCCTGAAAATTCATAAATTTAATGATATTTAGGCTTTACAGGTATCTGTAAAAATGCTACACTTTTTAAGGTCGAGGAAAAGGACAGATTTCGTCTTTTTCCGCCCCTTCCGATTACCGGATTTGCCGTTTTGCCCGGGCGCGGAACAGCGGCATAAGGACAGCTTCGCGTAATCGAAATCGCCGACAAAGGTTTGTTAAGACCTTGAAAAGGGAGGAAAAAATAAAAATGGCAAGAAAAATGAAAACCATGGACGGCAACAATGCCGCCGCGCATGTATCCTATGCGTTTACCGACGTAGCCGCCATTTATCCGATCACGCCGTCATCCGTTATGGCGGAAGAGACCGATAAGTGGGCCGCTGGCGGACGCAAGAACGTCTTTGGCCAGGAGGTCAAGGTCGTGGAAATGCAGTCCGAGGCTGGCGCTGCCGGTGCGGTGCACGGCTCTCTCGCCGCGGGCGCTCTGACCACCACCTATACCGCTTCGCAGGGTCTTCTCCTGATGATTCCGAACATGTATAAGATGGCTGGCGAGCTGCTTCCCTCCGTCATCCACGTTTCCGCGCGTGCCCTTGCTTCTCACGCCCTTTCCATCTTCGGCGACCATTCCGACGTGTACGCCTGCCGCCAGACCGGTTACGCCATGCTATGTTCTTCCAGCGTGCAGGAGGTTATGGACCTGGGCGCTGTGGCTCATCTGGCCGCCATCAAAGGCCGCGTTCCGTTTTTGCATTTCTTCGACGGCTTCCGCACCTCTCATGAGGTCCAGAAGATCGAAGCTTGGGACTACGAGGACTTAGCGGAGATGCTCGACTGGGATGCGGTTGACGAATTCCGCCGCGGCTCTCTCAATCCGGAGCATCCGGCCCTGCGCGGCTCTGCGCAGAACCCGGACGTGTTCTTCCAGGCCCGCGAGGCCTGCAACCCCTACTACGATAAGATCGTAGATGTGGTTGAGGAGTACATGAACAAGGTTAACGCCAAGATCGGCACCAAATATAAGCCCTTCAACTACTATGGTCCCCGCGACGCCGAGCGCGTCATCATCGCCATGGGTTCCGTGTGCGACACCATTGAGGAAACCGTGGATTACTTAAATGCCAACGGCGACAAGGTCGGCCTGGTGAAGGTCCGCCTGTACCGTCCGTTCTCCGCCAAGCACCTGATCTCCGCGCTGCCCTCCAGCGTCAAGAAGATCGCCGTGCTCGACCGCACCAAGGAGCCGGGCTCCATCGGCGAGCCGCTGTATTTGGACGTGTGCGCGGCGGTGCGCGGCACTGAGTTTGCCGACTGCACCATCCTCACCGGCCGTTACGGCCTGGGCTCTAAGGACACCACGCCGGCCCAGATCATCGCCGTTTACCGCAACCTGGAGGCCGCCCGTCCGAAGAAGCGCTTCACCATCGGCATTGAGGACGATGTGACCAAGCTCTCCCTGAAGATCAAGGAGAACCCGGACACCACGCCCCGCGGCACCCATTCCTGCAAGTTCTGGGGCTTGGGCTCTGACGGCACCGTCGGCGCCAACAAGAACTCCATTAAGATTATCGGCGATAATACCGATATGTATGCGCAGGGCTACTTTGCCTATGACTCGAAGAAGTCGGGCGGCGTCACCATCAGCCATCTGCGTTTCGGCAAGAAGAAGATCAAGTCTACCTACTACATCAGCAAGGCGGATTTCGTGGCCTGCCACAACCCGTCCTATGTGGACAAGTACGACATGGTCGAGGACCTCAAGCCCGGCGGAACCTTCCTGCTCAACTGCGACTGGGAGGGCGAGGAACTTTCCGAGCGCCTG
>CAMLYM010000145.1 GCA_946491705.1 uncultured Clostridia bacterium | reverse complement strand
GTTGCACTTTCGTCTCTGGAAAAATAGCTGCCAGACTTATACACGTATTCGTCCGCCGCCTCGTCAAACTCCAGACAGTCGGAAGGACCCGTCAGGGAAGGGGAGGAGTGCCGGTCGAGAACCCGGTCCACACAGGCAAGCCGCCACAGCAGTTTCTGTATCAGAGAATTCACAGGAGCATAATCGTCCACGCCGAAGGGATCGCCCGAATGGGTCAGGTTGGTCAGCACCTGTACTGCTTGTCCGGAAAGCCCGGTTTCCACGATCTGCGGGTCGCCGTCGGGCGTGCCGATCCGCCCGCTTTCTTCCTCGAACGCATACCTTCTTTTTTCTACTTGTCCGGCGGTATGGATTTCCACCAAAAGCGCGGTATTCCGACCGTTCTCATCCGGGTCGGCCGGCCAGGCAAGTACCTGGGCGGTCACGGTCCTGCCGTCCTCGGGATCGAAAATCGGAAACCAGTATCTGGGCGGGATAAGGGAAATGGTTTCTCCGATCAGCTTGCACACGGCGTTGCCGAACCGGGATACGTCCAAAAAGGCCTCGTAGAGGCACACGCCGATCCTTTTTTGTTCCAGCAGGCGGGCCATCGCGTCCGCATTCGTTTCGGATGCAATTACAGGCCCGTTTCCGCAGACTAGGTCCGCCATTTTCGTGGACAGAAAATGGTGGTAACACAAAAGCAGGTCCACTTGATCGTCCCGGATCCGGCGTGCGTCCGCGAGACGTTGGAATCCTTCCCGCCAGGAATCGGGAAGTACGCAAAGAAACAGCTGTTCGTTGGTGTGGTATCGGTTTAATCGCTCGGCTTCTGAGGCCGGCGGATACACCTGCCCCGGCGAAAGCCAGTTTAAATTGGTGAGCACGGAGCACCTCCTCTGAAAAATTGCCGGTATGCCTTTTTGAATGGAAGGCCTACCGGTGTTGGTTCGTAATAAATGCTGACATTGACTGCACAAAGTTTTGGCAAAGCCCTATCCCTGGAAAAAGACGATCGTGCGCCCAAACCCGCATCAAAATCCTTGCAGACGGGCCATCTCTCTCATAAGGACGGCCCGTCCTACAAAAAAGGAGAAGCAGTCAGCGCCGGCATTGTCCGCAGCGGCCCGCCCCGGCGCGGCAGGCGGGGAGTGGGTGATGCCTTAATCAATCCCACTGCTACGATTATCGCACATATGTTCGTGACAAAGGGGACAATTGTTGCTCTTTTTCAGGTACCGGTAGCAGATTTTCTTTACGCTGTCTTCCGAGTTGCCGGGAATACGAGCCGCCACCTCGCTCCAGAGAAGCCCATCCAAAAATCGCAGGGACAGCACCAGCCGTGTCAGACTGTCGTCCACTGATGCAATAAACCGTGTCAGATTGGAGTATTCTTCCGCGACTTTTTTGGATTTTTCCAGGAGCGCGCTTTTGATATCTGCGATTTCCGCTGCCAGCGCCGTCTTATCTGCGGTTTTGGTTGAGGGCGGCAGGCCGGTCAGAGTGGCGGTACAGGCGGTTGCAGCTGCCGTTAACTCAGCAAGCCGCCGTTTTTCCTCTTCCATTTCCAACTTTAGGTAACTAAGCTGAGACAAATCCTTGAGTGTCATTTTATTGGATCTCCTTTCGTATGGATGCATATTTGTTTGCCAGCTTTCGGCGGGCTGATCCCGGCCACACTTCTGATGCACATAAAAACATATGTTCTCATAAAATATGTTTTGCGGTCAAAAAGCATATAATTACAGGAATTCTTTTGCTAGTTTTACTATATCGTTTTTCCTTGCTTTTGACCATGGATTTGACCATTCTTTGCACAAAGCCTGCAAGAAAAATAGCATATACCCCTTCCGAGTCAAAAGAAAACCAAACGTTTTCCCTCGCGCCAATCTGTACCGTCACTCTCCACGTCAATGAAACCGATACCTCCGGCGGGACCTCTGTAACCTCCGGGAGTTTTATCCGCTGTAACAGCGACAGGACTGAAACCTACGGTACAGCGAAACCCACCGACGGGTTAGGTGCCTGCGCCTTTGATTTTGTTCCCTCTGGCACCTCCGAAGCACCCATACCTGTGTACATCAAGCAGCTCACTTCGGATGAAATACGCAATATTCATCCCAACGTAATCCTAGTCACTATGAGCGAAGCAAACCAGGCGCAGTATGTGCAAAACACTCCCGCAGCCCTCCAGTTGTTCACCTTTGCCGACAAAAACTATACCGGCCTGCAAGGAACCACTCTGACTTTCGAAGGGCCCAGGAAAGCGGACGCTTTCCTCAAAAAACAAATCGGCCCGCCGCTGAGATTTCGCGGCAGGCCGATTTTGCTTCCAAAATCAATCGGAGAATTTTTAGGTGTGGCCGTAGAAACGAAGCGATCCTGCACATACCAGTTAAGCTTGATAACTGCGGATCAATTCCAAAGGCGTAATCCCAAGGTTACGCTTAAAGTCCTTAATCAAATGGGGCTGGTCGTAATAGCCGGTAATGTTTACAAGGTCGGCCGGACTTATCTGTGGCGAAGTAAGAATTTCCAGGCACTTTTGAAACCGCACAATACTCAGCGCCATTTTAGGCCCGATACCGAAATGCTTTATAAAGAGCCGCTGGCATTGCCGGGGACTGAAATGAAGCAAAGCATATAACTCTTTTGTAGCAAAGCATTCCTGGTCGGAAAGGGTATGAAACAATGTGGTGAATACATCCGGCTTTTTCCTTTTTGTTTTCTCAGCTGCAAACTGCTTAAAATATGCATTTGCCTTGTCAAAGGGCAGAGAAAAAAAGAGAGCCTCGTCAAAATCTTCATATACCGTCTTAACCGGCAAAAAGGTGTCCATTGCATCGGTTGCAGACAGCCCGGTTAACTGGGAGAATGCGCCTGGCGCCAGCCGAGCGCCGATAAAATGCGCCGGCATTTCCATATCGAAGTGAAAGTTGGTCCGGCTCATTCCCGCAAATCCGATCTTTTGCTCCTTGAAATTTGCAACCAAATCAATACAGCCGTCGGCGGCAATGATATTCTGAACGGTCAATTCGCAGGATGTAACCGGCTGCATCGTCCAAAAACAGAGAACAAAACCGCCGCATTCCGGCGCAGCTGTTTCCGTGTACGTTACATGTTGGGAAAATGTACGATTTAATAAATATGGAATTTGTAAGGGGTAGTACATAATTGTCACCTATATGGGCCGCAAAGCACTGGGCAACACGGTTGGCCATATCATTTGCCTCTCTCAGAATGGCGCAGGGCCAAATCATTTTCCCCTGCCGGTTGTACCGATTATACCATAGGCCTTTGGGCTCGTCCATCCGGCAATGTCACCCAGTCTTTCTCCGGTGTGACGCTCAGGCTCCTTCCGTTATGAAAGCCGCCCGGAGCAATAGCATCTACCCACTTACGTTGTACGTTTCGATATGTTTAGAAGAATCGCAAAGTGCCAGCTATTCAGCGCAAAGAAACGGCGGGCTGTTCCGCATTGAGGCGTGGGCGCCGGGCAGATATGTAAAAAAAGGTTTGATTTTCTCAAGTGAGCTTGAGATAAGGCTGTTTCTCGCAAC
>CAMLYM010000144.1 GCA_946491705.1 uncultured Clostridia bacterium | reverse complement strand
TTTAGCGCTTGCTGAACTGCGGAGCGCGACGGGCAGCCTTGAGGCCGTACTTTTTGCGCTCCTTCATACGAGGATCGCGGGTCAAAAGGCCTGCCTTCTTGAGAATCGGGCGCAGCTCCTCGGAGTTCACCTGCAGCAGGGCGCGGGCCAAACCATGACGGATGGCGCCGGCCTGACCGGTTACGCCGCCGCCGGCTACGCGGCAGACGATGTCGAACTTATCGGTGTTTCCAGTCAGCGCGAGAGGCTGGCGGACAATCAGCTTTAAGGTTTCCAGGCCAAAATAATCGTCGATATCACGGTCGTTGATGGTGATGTTACCAGAACCGGGATAGACTCTTACACGGGCAACCGAGCTCTTTCTTCTGCCAGTGCCGTAAAAATAGGTCTTCGTATCGTACATTCCGATTGCCTCCTTCCTCAAAATTCTAACGTTTCGGGCTTCTGCGCGGCGTGCTTATGCTCTGCGCCGCTGTAAGCACGCAGACGAGCGCAGGCAGCGCGGCCGATGGTGGTGTCCGGGATCATGCCCTTAACGGCAAGCTCCATGGCAAACTCAGGACGGGTCGCCATTAGAGTGGCGTACTTGATCTCCCGCAGGCCGCCGATCCAGCCGGAATGACGGCGATAATACTTCTGATTGAGCTTATCACCGGTGAGGACTGCTTTGGCACAGTTAATCACGATAACATGATCGCCGCAATCCACATGGGGAGCAAAGGTGGGCTTGTGCTTTCCGCGCAGAAGAACGGCGGCCTTGGCAGCGGTACGGCCAAGGGGCTTGCCGGCGGCGTCAAGCACATACCATTTACGGGTAATCTCCCCCGCTTTTGGCATATAGGTCGACATAAGGGTACCTCCTACTTTAAAATGTTCTCGCTTCGCAATGAAAGGCTTTTCATTCTCGTCGTATGGACCAAGCTGCTTTGCCCAGGTAGGGCAGGCAGGCGAATGTTCTCAAAAACCGGCCGGTTCTCAGCCGGACGCAAACATGATACTATCATAGGAATCTCCCGGTGTCAAGAGAAATTTTCGATAGCATCAATTTACATCCGCACAATCTCTCAAAATCTCGTTTTTTCTCTTTGTATCGCTTTCAATCTCATTTGTCATTTTTATAAATTTTTCTTCCGTATGGGGTTCGTTTCGTTCTTTCGTTAACCAAAAAGAAAAGCGCTGCTACACGGTCTCCGTCTGTATCCATTTCCACGCGGCCGGCTGCGCTTATGGCTGTTTTTGCTCCGCAGTTTGTTTGGCTACACCGATGGGAAGGCGGAGGGAAGAGAAACAACGTTTTTTGGCGGGGCTGTCATATGAACTCTCTCCCGCAGCTCGCCGGCCGGTACAAACGTATCCAAACGGCATCCTTTTGGCCCGTTCGTTGCATCGTACGTTCCTTTCTGGTATAATGGGACAAACATGGAAATGGGGGTGGGGCCTATGCAGCGCATCGACGGGCTTATGCGCAGCGCCATCGACCAGTACCGGATGATTGCCGACGGCGACCGGGTGGCAGTAGGCGTATCCGGCGGGAAGGACTCGGTGGTTTTACTGACGTCTCTGGCGCGGCTGCGCGCCTATCTCCCCCAGCGGTTTGAGCTGGTAGCGCTGACCATGGACCCTTGCTTCGGCGGAGAGTGCACCGACTATACCCCTATTGCCCGGCTGTGCGGGGAGCTGGGAGTGGAATATGTCCTCAAGCGCACAAAGCTTGGACCGATCGTGTTCGAGGAACGAAAGGAGCCAAATCCCTGCTCTTTGTGCGCCAAGCTGCGCCGGGGGATTTTGCACAACATGGCCAAAGAAGCCGGGTGCAACCGGCTGGCCTTGGGGCACCATTTCGACGACGCGGCGGAAACCTTTATGATGAACCTGCTGTGCGGCGGAAAAATCGGTTGTTTTTCCCCGGTGACCTGGCTCGACCGCAAGGAGCTTTTCCTGATCCGGCCCATGATCTTTGTGGAAGAGCGGATGATACGGTCTGCCGCCAAGCGGGAGGCGCTTCCTATCGTCAAAAGCAAGTGCCCCGTGGATGGGGACACCAAGCGCCAAGAGATCAAAGATTTGCTCTGGCATCTGGAAAAGGATTATGACCGGCTGCGCATTAAAATTGTGGGCGCGATGCAGCGCGCGGGAATCGACGGCTGGTAAGGAAAAAGGAGAATGATAATGAAGATACGTACGAAGGTTTCCTGTCTTTTGCTGGCGCTGATGGTAGCGCTCACCTTTGCAAGCTGCACGGACGGCGGCGCCTCCTCCCAGAGCGGGGCTTCTTCCCAGGTACAGAGCCTCCCATCCGGGCAAAGCACCCTGCCGGTTTCCTCCGAACCGGAGGAGGAGCCTTCCCCTTATCCCCTGCATCCGACCAAGAAAGAGGACGAGGTATCCATCCAGTTCTGCGGGGACATTTTGCTTCATTACCAGCCGGTTCAGTCTGCCCTGCTGGCGGACGGCAGCTATGACTTTTCGCCGTATTTCTCGGAGGTGTCCAAGCTGCTGACGGCGGACTTGAAAATCGTCAACCTGGAAGGCGCGGTGGACGATTCCAGAGAGCCTTCCAGTTATCCGTGCTTCAATTATCCTTCCGAGATCATCCGCGATGCCATGGGCGCGGGCTTTAACTTCTTTTTAACCGCGAACAACCATTCTTTTGACATGCGCTGGAGCGGTCTTCTGGCCACCCGCGCCGCCCTTCAGGCGGCTGGAGCGGAGTTTGACGGGACCTATGAAACCCAGGAGCAGTGCGACACGCCCTGTGTCCTCAACTACGGCGGCATTGAGATCGGCATCGTTACCTATTCGTACGGGGACAACGGCATGATCGTCACCATTCCCGAGGAACACCGGCCGTACGCCATGCGGCAATTCAACCACGACAGCACCGAGGATCTGGACCGGCTGCTGGGCGACGTGCGCAAATGCCGGGAAGCGGGGGCGGATTTCGTCATTCTCTCCCTTCACTGGGGCGCGGAGTATCAGGACGCGCCCAACGCCACCCAAAAGGCGCTGGCCAAGGCCCTGATTAACACCCCCGACGGACCGGACATTGTCCTCGGCAACCACGCCCACGCCGCTCAGCCTACCGAGCTGCACCAGGTGGAAACATTAAACGGCACTGCCAACCGGCTGATCGTCTACTCGCTGGGGAATTTTATCGCCGACCAGTCCTCCGTGCAAGTGGACAAAACCCGCACCAGTCAAATGGTTTCGGTAACCATCCGCAAAACAGAGGACGGGGTCAAGATTGCAGACGCCGCCTACACTCCTTTGATGACCTACATCCGGGAGGATACCAAAACCTCCGACCGATATCGCGTTATTCCGGTGGGCAAGTATGCGCTGGCCCCGACGAAACCGGACATTTTTATTAACAACGCCGACTGGGAGTTCTGCAAACGCGCCTGGACGCGGCTACAGAGCGTCATTGGTGATTCGGTCCCCTGCCTGACCGGGGAATAATCGCATTTGTTTGACAAAGGCCCGTGGGAGAAAACTTGGGTTCCGGAGGGGCCGTTGTTTTTTTTTTTTTTGTTATAAAAAA
>CAMLYM010000143.1 GCA_946491705.1 uncultured Clostridia bacterium | reverse complement strand
TTTGCCGCCGGGCCCCGGCGGGAGATGGGGGTGCGCAGCGTCTTCAATATCTTAGGCCCGCTGGCAAATCCGGCGTTCGCTCAGTATATCATTCTGGGTGTGTACGACGAGGGACTGATGGAAACCATGGCCCGGGTGCTGATGAATTTAGGCATCAAGGGCGCCATGATTGTCCACGGCTGCGACGGGCTCGACGAAATTACCGTTTCCGACAAAACCCGCATCTGCGAAATCCGTGACGGCAAGATCATCAAGTACGACTTAGACCCGCGGGACTACGGCATTGCCTTTGCGGACAAATCGGTCCTTGTGGGCGGCACGGCTGGGGACAATGCGCAGATCACCTTAGACGTGCTTTCCGGCAAGGAAGGTCCTCAGCGGGACATCGTGGTGTTAAACGCAGCCTGCGCCCTTTACGTCGCCCGCCGGGCGGACAGCGTTGAGGACGGAATAGCCATGGCAAAACGTTCCATTGACTCGGGTGCGGCCATGCAAAAGCTCGAGGCGCTTAAGGAACTGACCAGTTCCTTCGCAAAGGAGGGCAAACGCGCATGATTCTGGACGACATCGTAGCGGCCCGCAAGGAGCAGCTGGCGCGGGAACAGGCCAGGCGGCCTTTTCCTGAAGTCCGGGCCGAAGCCGAAGGGATGGCCGCCCCTGCCAAAGACTTTGCGGGTGCGCTGCGCGGGAACCGGCTGGCCGTCATCGCGGAGGTGAAAAAAGCCTCCCCCTCCAAGGGCCTCATAAAGCCGGACTTTGACCCGGTTGCCACCGCCAAGGCCTATGAAGCGGCGGGTGCTGACGCCGTATCGGTTTTGACGGAGGAACGGTACTTTCAGGGAAACGGCGCATACCTGTCCGCTATCCGCAAAGCGGTAAACCTCCCCTTGCTGCGAAAGGATTTCATTTTTGATCCTTACCAGATTTATGAGGCCAGGGTTTTGGGAGCGGACGCGGTTTTGCTCATCGCCGCGCTGCTTTCCACCGAAACCATCCGGGAATTTCTCGCCGTTTCCAAGTCGGTGGGCCTTGCGTGTCTGACGGAAGTGCACAACGAGGAAGAGCTGGAACGGGTTTTGTCCGCCGGGTGCCCCATCGTGGGGATCAACAATCGGGATTTAACCACCTTCCAGGTGGACATCACCGTCACTGGTACACTGGCGAAAATGCTGCCGGCGGATACGATTGTGGTGGCCGAGAGCGGCATGCAAAAGAGTGCAGACCTGCGTATGGTCCGAGAGCTGGGCGCCGACGCGGTTCTCATCGGGGAAACGCTGATGCGAAGCGGCGACATCGGGGCCGCCCTTTCCTCTCTGCGGGAGGGGCTATGAAGGGTAAGCTCTGCGGCTTAAGACGCATGGAAGACATCCGGTATGTAAACGAATTTAAGCCCGATTATGTGGGCTTCGTCTTTGCCCAAAGCCGCCGGCAGGTGACGCCTGTCCAGGCGGCGGCCCTGCGAAAGGCTTTGGACGCATCCATCCAGGCGGTGGGCGTTTTCGTCAACGAAGCGCCTGAAACGGTGGCCCGAATTGTAAGGGACGTTTCCCTAAACGCCGTACAGCTACACGGGGATGAGGACGCGGCGTATATTGCCCGTCTGCGTACGTTTTTGCCGCCGGGCACCAGCCTGTGGAAGGCGGTGCGGGTGCAAACGGAATCCGACCTGCAACGCGCCCAAAGCTATGGGGCGGACCTGGTTTTGTTCGACGCTTTTTCCAAAGACGCTTACGGCGGAACCGGGAAAACCGCGGACTGGAGCCTGTTCGGGCGCGTTTCCCCGTCCAGGCCCTTTTTCCTGGCGGGAGGCTTGCACGCGGGCAATCTCCAGGAAGCCGTCCGGCGAGTGCATCCGGACGGGGTGGACCTGTCCGGCGGGATTGAGACAGACGGCGTGAAGGACCGGGAAAAAATCAAACAGATTCTATCAATCATAAGAGGAGTTTGACTATGAATAAAATCGGAAGATTCGGCGAGTTCGGCGGGCAGTATGTCCCCGAAACCGTCATGGCCGCCGTGCAGGAGCTGCAGGCGGCATACGACCACTACCGGGAGGACCCGGCCTTTTTGGAGGAGCTACACACGTATTACCGGGACTATGCGGGCCGCCCCTCCATGTTGTACTATGCCGAGAAAATGACCAAGGACCTGGGCGGCGCGGCCGTGTACATCAAGCGGGAGGATCTAAACCACACCGGCTCCCATAAGATCAACAACGTGCTCGGGCAGGCGCTGCTGGCAAAGAAGATGGGCAAGCGCCGCCTGATCGCGGAAACGGGCGCAGGCCAGCACGGGGTGGCAACCGCCACCGCGGCGGCCCTTTTCGGTATGGAATGCGAGGTGTTCATGGGCGAGGAGGACATGGAGCGCCAGTCTCTCAACGTATACCGCATGGAGCTTCTGGGGGCGAAGGTCACCGGCGTGTCCAGCGGGACTCGTACCTTAAAGGACGCCATCAACGAAGCTATGCGGGACTGGGCCACAAATGTAGAGCACACCTATTACCTAATCGGCTCGGTGATGGGCCCCCACCCCTACCCCACCATGGTCCGGGATTTTCAGAAGATCATCGGCGAGGAGACCAAACGGGAGATGCTTGAGAAAACCGGAAAGCTGCCCGACTGCGTGGTGGCCTGCGTAGGCGGCGGCTCCAACGCCATGGGCATGTTCTATGACTTTATCCACGAGCCGTCGGTGCGGCTGGTGGGCGCGGAGGCGGCCGGCAAAGGGGTGGACACCGCCCTGCACGCCGCCACCATCACCAAAGGCTCCAAGGGAATTTTTCACGGAATGAAGTCCCTGTTTTTGCAAAACGAAGAGGGGCAAATCGACCCGGTTTATTCCATTTCCGCCGGGCTCGACTATCCCGGCATCGGCCCGGAGCACGCCCATCTCTTTGAAACCGGCCGGGCGGACTATGTGGACATCACCGACGAGGAAGCGGTGAGCGCGTTCGAATACCTGTCGAAAACCGAGGGTATCATTCCGGCCATTGAGTCGGCCCACGCGGTGGCGGCGGCAAGAAAGCTCGCACCCCAGATGGGCAGGGACCAGAGCCTGGTCATCTGCCTGTCCGGCCGGGGGGATAAAGACGTTTACCAGGTAGCACGATACAGAGGGGTGACCATTCATGAATAGAATCGATGCGAAATTCGCAGAGTGCAAAGAGCAGGGGCGCAAGGCCCTCATCACCTTTATCACCGCCGGGGACCCGAACCTTTCGGTGACACAAGAAGCGGTTCTGGCGATGGACCGGGCGGGGGCGGACCTGATTGAACTGGGCGTTCCCTTCTCCGATCCGGTGGCGGAAGGGCCGGTCATCCAGGAGGCATCCCAGCGGGCGCTGGCGGCGGGGACGACGCTGGTGGCTATTTTCGACCTGGTTAAGCGCCTGCGGGAAAGGACCCAGAAGCCGCTCCTGCTCATGCTTTACTTAAACAGCATCTACCGGTTCGGCAAGGAGCGGTTTTTCTCCCTGTGCGAGCAGTGCGGGGTGGACGGGGTGATCGTCCCCGATATGCCCTATGAGGAAAAGGACGAGATCGAAGGCGTGGCCGAAGCGCACGGGGTCT
>CAMLYM010000142.1 GCA_946491705.1 uncultured Clostridia bacterium | reverse complement strand
CCCTCTTGCAGCAGGGGTTTCGGATGTCGGCCGAAATATCGGGGACATCCGAAGCCTTTTTCTCAACGATTAAAAGGAAATTTTATCCAAAACACCGGTGAGCTTTGCGAGCGCCACTCCGTAGTTGGTGATGGGGACTCCATGTTCCCGGGCCTTCTGGATGCGGGAAAGAACGTATTTACGGTTAAACATGCAGGCTCCGCAGTGAATCACCAAAGAATAGGGACTCAAATCATCGGGAAAATCCGTGCCGCTGACCATATCCACCGTCAGCCCCAGCCCCACCTTCTTTTTAAGCATCCGAGGGATTTTTTCCCGGCCGATGTCCTCGGATAAGGGCGCGTGAGTGCAGGCTTCCGCAATGAGCACCTTGGATTGCTCGGTCAGCCGGTCGATGGCGGCCGCTCCTTCTGTGAAGGCCCCGATGTCCCCCTTATACTGGGCGAACAGGACGGAAAAGGAGGTGAGCAGGGTCCCCTCCGGCTTGAGGGGATACACGGCGGAAAAGGCCTGAGAATCGGTAATAATGAGCTTGGGAGGCTTTGCAAGGGCCCCAAGTGCTCCCGTCAGCTTATCGGTGGTGACGCTCATAACGATGCACTTATGGTCCAAAAGGTCCCGGATGGTCTGCACCTGGGGCAGAATCAGCCTGCCTTTGGGCGCCTGAATGTCCTGGGGCATCACCAGCACCACCACATCGTCTTCGTTTACCAGCCGCCCGGTGATGCTTTCGGCCTCAAAGTCCTCGGGAATCACCCGCACCAAGGCGGAAAGGAGCTCCTTGACCCCGGTTTTCTCCTTGGCGCTGACCAGGACGGGAGGAAGCCCTGTCGTTTCCTTCACCCGTGCGGCCAGCCCCTCTAGGTCCGCCCTCACGTCCGCCTTGCTGATTACCGGGATCACCGGCACCTTGCGCTTTTTCAGTTCCCGAAGCCACTCCTCTTCCTTTTCAAAATCCCCGTCGGAAAAGAGAAGCAGAGCCACGTCGGTTTTGTCCATGGCCTTGCGGGTTTTCTCCACCCGCATCTCACCTAAGCGCCCTTCGTCGTCGAAGCCAGCGGTGTCAATGAGCATACATGGGCCGATGGGATGGATTTCCATGGCCTTATATACCGGGTCGGTGGTGGTGCCCGCCACGTCGGATACCAGAGCGATGTCATGCCCGGTAATGGCGTTAATTAAGGAGGACTTGCCGCTGTTTCGCCGGCCGTAAATGCCGATATGCAGCCGGTTGGCGGCGGGTGTGTTGGCTAACTCCATGGTAGGTTCCCCCTTTGTCGGTTAGAATCGGAAGTCCCGCTTGCCCTCGTGCAGGTCGTTCATGTGCGCCATGACCAGAGCCTTGACCTTCTCATTGGGGATAGTGGAAATCTGCCTTTGGATCATGGCCTCGCCCTTGGCCCGCGTCTCGGGAGAAGCGTAGTCCTCCAGGTACTCCTTGAGGGTCATCAGGGCGTTTGGAAGGCAGACGTTGGCGATCTGGCCGGATTTGACCAGCTGCATAAACCGGTCTCCGGTGCGCCCCTCCCGGTAACAGGCGGTGCAGAAGCTGGGGATGTGCCCCAAGTCCAGCAGCCAGCCCACCACCTGGTCAAGGGTGCGGGTGTCGCTCACCTCGAACTGGGCGGAGTTTTCCTCTTCCCGCTCGGCATAGCCGCCCACACTGGTGGAGGAAGCTCCGGAAATCTGGGATACGCCCAACTCCAGCACCTTCGCCCGGGTTTCTTCCGACTCTCTGGTGGAAATGATAATGCCGGTATAGGGCACGGCAACCCGCAGGATTGCCACGATTTTCTTGAAAATCTCGTCGGGGATGGCGTTGGAATACTCATCCAGATCCACGTCGTCCGCCGGGCGGATACGGGGCACGCTGATGGTATGGGGGCCTACCCCCTGGGCCGCCTCCAGATGCTCGGCGTGCATCAGAAGGCCCACAAAGTCATACTTATACATGTTCAGCCCGAACAGCACGCCGATGCCCACATCGTCAATGCCGCCTTCCATGGCCCGGTCCATGGCCTCGGTATGGTAGGCGTAGTTGCTCTTGGGTCCCTTGGGATGAAGGTATTCATAGCTTTCCTTGTTGTAGGTTTCCTGGAAAAGAATATAGGTACCGATGCCCGCTTCCTTGAGCTTGCGGTAATTTTCCACCGTAGTGGCCGCAATGTTTACGTTGACCCGGCGGATGGCCCCATTTTTGTGCTTGATGCTGTAGATGGTCTTGATGCTTTCGAGCACATAGTCGATGGGACAGTTGACCGGGTCCTCGCCGGTCTCCAGCGCCAGGCGCTTGTGGCCCATGTCCTGCAGCGCCGTGACCTCCCGGACGATCTCCTCCTGGGTCAGCTGCTTGCGGGCAATGTGGCAGTTGGAATGGTGGTAGGGACAGTACCGGCATTCGTTGACGCAGTAGTTGGACAGGTAGAGCGGCGCAAACATGACGATGCGGTTCCCGTAAAAGCGCTGCTTGATCTCCTTTGCCAAGGTGAAGATCTTTTCCATCAAATCGGGAATCTCACATTCCAGCAGCACCGCCGCCTCCTTGTGGGATAAGCCTTTACATTCCTTGGCCTTTTCTAAAATCTGCTCAATGAGCGCGCGGTTTGCCTTATTCTTTTGAGCATAGTCAAGAGTCTCCAGGATTTCAGCGTCGTCAATGAATTCGGTTGCGACTTTGGATTTGGGATTGTACACGATGGGTCCCCTTTCTTTTTTCTGCCAGGCCTTAAAGCGGAATCCGCCCTAAAGCGCGAATTTGTTCTTCCAGCTCCAGCCGGTCCTCTTTCACATGAGTGGGACTAAGCTTTGCCGGATAGATTTCGTAAAGCTGCTTATACCGGTCCGGCGTGACCTTGCGCATGACCACGTTGGCCCCGCAGGAAAACACGTCGTTTTTTTCCCCGTTGTTGAGCACCCCCAAGGAGGTGGTAGCGGGGAGGTTTGCTTTGGGAAGGAGGATGCGGGCAAGGGCCACCGCCCGTTTGGTCAGCTCGGTGCTGCCGGAGGGATGATCCCGCAGTGGCGTATCCGGGTGGGGGATAAACGGGCCGATGCCCGCCATATTGCACCCGATTTCCTTAAGAAGCAACAGGTCTTTGGCGATGGTCTCCATCGTCTGCCCGGGCAGGCCGATCATAAACCCGCTTCCCGTCTCAAAGCCCAGGGCCTTGAGATGGCGGAGGCATTCCACCCGCTCTTTGAGCGTGCCGTCCGGATGAAGGGCGCGGTAACTCTGCTCGTCCGCCGTTTCATGCTTGAGCAGGTACCGGTCTGCGCCGCACCGGCGCAGATACGCGTAGTCCTCCCTGGGCATTTCCCCGCAGCTGACGGTGACCGCCATGCCGGTTTCCTTGATTTTCCGTATAATTTCTCCTAAAATTTCCGGAGTGTAATGTGGATCTTCTCCCGACTGGAGGACAATGGTGCGGTATCCGGCCTGATTGGCGGCATAGGCCACCTCAATCATCTCGTCGGGCTCCATCCGATAGCGGGCAATCTTTTCATTGCGGCAGTTAAGCCCGCAGTACCGGCAGGCCCGGCGGCAGACGTTGGAAAACTCCAGGATGGCCCGAATTTGGACCACGTCGCCCTTGTGCCGTGCCCTCACCCGGTCGGCCTGGG
>CAMLYM010000141.1 GCA_946491705.1 uncultured Clostridia bacterium | reverse complement strand
ACCGAGAAGCTGCGGCTTCCCCGGGTACTGAGGCTTGTCATCAGCAGCCAGGTGCGGGTGCCGTCCCCATTGTCTGAGAAGACCCGGGTGGAAACCATGCCGCTGCCCGATTCATTGAATAACGCCACATATTCCACCGCATCGTTGGTGATCACCGTCACCGGGAAGGGTTGGTTGACCGAGCCTGTTTGCGGCCCTTCGGCGCGAAGCAGGGCAGGCGCCGAGTGGGGCGGCTCATAGTGCTCCACCAGAGAAAAGGAGACGGTAACCCCGGTATCCGCCCCGTCGGCCATCACCTTGAGCGTCCGTACACCTTTGGTGGCCAGTGACAGGGAAATGGTCCAGGTGCGGGTACCATCCGAGTTGTCTTTACAAGTTTGTTCTGAAACCAGGCCCATGCCGGATTCGTTTGCCAGGTAACATTTTTCTACCGTGCCCGAGGTGACCACCGTTGCCACAGCCGGTGTGTCCAACCCATAAGCCGGCTGGCTCATGGAGGCGGTGATCACCGGTCCGGCAGCTCCCGCCGGAACTCCGGGAAACAATAAACAGGATGTCATTGCTGCCGCAAGAAGAATGCCGAGTGTTTTCTTTCCTTTCATTTTTCTTTCTCCTTTTCAATTGTACAACTGAAATTTGTGCTCGTAATAGAGAATAAAAACACACCCCTTTCATAATTAATTTTAGATGATTTGCTTTAATTCAAGCGTAACATATGTATGTACAATACGAAAGCAAAAAAATATAGCTGTTTGTACTGCTTTTTTGCATCGGTGAATTTTTATCGTGTTTTTCTTCCCTTTTCCCGTAGGAAAAGCAGAAAGCGGGCCTGCAGGCGGCAAAAGGGAGAAGCGGCGCCGGCGCTGGAAGGATGTTTTCCGGGGAAATTGCGTTTGCTACCAAAAGCAAGGGAGGCGTCAAGATGATCCAGGAATTCTTACAAGCGATTCGAAACCGCCGGAGCGTTTATACCATCTCGGATAAGACCAGCGTTCCCAACGAACGCATTGTGGAACTGGTGAAGGAAGCGGTGCTGCATACCCCGTCCTCCTTTCATATGCAAAGCGGCCGGGCAGCGGCCCTGTTCGGCGGGCACCACAGGACGCTGGGGGAGATTGTGCTGGAAGTGTTAAAGGAGCGGGTGGCGCTCAAGCAGTTTCCCGCGACCCGGAAAAAGTTCGAGCCCTTCGCCGCTGGGTATGGGACGGTTCTTTTTTCAACGACGACGGGGTGGTAAAAGAATTTGCGCAAACGTATCCCTCGTATTAGGAGAACTTCGGGAACTTCCCGGTTTGGACCCAGCAGTCGGCCGGAATGTTTCAGGTTTTCGTCTGGATCATGCTGGAGGCGGAAGGGTTTGGCGCGTCGCTGCAGCATGATAACCCGCTCATCGACGAGCGGGTAAAGGCACGCTTTGGCATCCCGGAAAGCCGGACGCTGCTTGCGCAGATGCCTTTTGGCATGCTTCCGGCAGAACCGGCAAAGAAGTCTTTCGCGCCTGCCGAGCCGCGTGTGAAGATGTTTGCGTAATCGAAAAAGGTACGCCCGGCAGGGGATAGACTTTTCTGCCGGGCGTACCTTCTTGTACATGTGCATACGGATGGCTGTAAAAAGAAGGAAACGGGGAGGTTCGAAGGCGAGGGGTTATTGACTTATTCAGCCGAGTGAAGTAATATAAGAGCAGAAAAAAACAAAATTCGTCTGATTTAAACAAAAAAACAGACTACGTTTCACCGGTTTTGCTCTCTTCACAGGGCGGACCGTTTGATATGCCTGTAAGGGACCCTGCCGGTTTTGCGGCAGGGGTTTCGTTTTGTTTTGCCGGTACGGACTTTGGAAGAAGGAGGGATTCGTTTTGCCAATGATTGCGTTTTTGATCGTTTTCCCCTTTTTGGCGGCGCTTGCGCTTGCGTTCATGAAGCGGCATGGGAAAGGGCGGAAATATTTTATTTTTGCCTGCTGCATCGCCATAGTGGCCGGAGTGGTCTGGTTTGCTGGTGACGCGCTCCTCGGGAGCGGTGATCTGTCGCTGCTGCCGGAGGCTAAAACCGTCGACATGGGAATCTTGGCGGCGGAAATCGGCCTGATGGGCCTGATCGTATTTTATGGGTTCAAATTTCGGAAGTACTATGTGGCGCTTTTGTCGGTAGCGCAGACGGGGCTGATTGCATGGCTGGAGCTTACCGGAAAAAATGAGATTGCGGGCAATCGTATTTTTTCCGACAAGCTTACGGTGATTATGGTGCTGATCGTGGGCGTGGTCGGCTGCCTCATTTGTGTCTACGCGGTGGGGTATATGAAGGATTACCACGAAAGGCACAAGGAATATAAGGATCGGCGGGCCTTTTTCTTCGCTATGCTCTTTGTGTTCTTAGGGGCCATGTTCGGCCTGATCTTCTCGAGCAGCTTAACCTGGATGTATTTCTTTTGGGAAATTACCAGCCTTTGCTCCTTTCTGCTCATCGGGTATAACAGGACGCCGGAAGCGGTGCGCAATTCTTTTAAGGCTTTGTGGATGAATCTGTTGGGCGGCCTCGGATTCGCCGTGGCCATCGTGTACGCGGCACTGGTACTGCATGTGAACACCTTACAGGATCTGGTGGCCATGGGCAACGGCACCACCGTCGCTATCATTCCGGTGATTCTGCTTGCCTTTGCAGGGCTTACCAAAAGCGCCCAGCTTCCCTTCAGCGGCTGGCTCTTAGGCGCCATGGTGGCGCCCACCCCCACTTCTGCACTGCTTCATTCGGCCACCATGGTCAAGGCGGGAGTCTACCTGCTCATCCGCCTGGCCCCGGCCATGTGCGGCAACTTGGCGGGCACCATGGTCACCACCATCGGCGGCTTTACCTTCCTGGCCACTTCCATGCTTGCCATCTCCCAGAGCGACGGCAAGAAGGTGCTGGCCTATTCCACGGTATCCAACTTAGGGCTGATCGCCGCCTGCGCGGGGATTGGAATGCACGAGGCGGTCTGGGCGGGCGTTTTGCTGATGATGTTCCACGCCGTGTCCAAGTCGCTGATGTTTTTGTCGGTGGGCGCAGTGGAAAACAGCATCGGCAGCCGCAATATCGAGGACATGCACGGCCTGATCGTCAAGCTGCCGGAGATGGCGTTTGTCATGATCGTGGGAATCGCAGGCATGTTCCTGGCTCCCTTCGGCATGCTCATTTCCAAATGGGCGGCGCTGAAAGCATTTGTGGACTCGAAGAGCATCCTCTTGGTGGTGTTTCTGATCTTCGGCTCCGCCACCACGCTCTTTTACTGGACCAAGTGGCTCGGAAAGCTGGTAGCCATGATCCATAACTCAGAGCGCCTTCCCAACACCGTAAAGGGAAGCGAATGGTTTTCGCTGATATCCCAGGCCTTTCTGATGATCGGCCTGTGCATCTCCTTCCCCTTTGTCTCCACCTATCTGGTGGAGCCTTTCCTGGCGGACATGTTCCACGAAACCCTGCCGGCTATCATCAGCTCAGGCAATCTTTTTATCATGCTCATTATGCTGTGCGCCATTGTGATTCTGCCCATTGCGGTGCGGTTTCTCACCTTCGGCAAGAAGCGGAAAATCGTCATGTCCTACATGGGCGGGGCCAATGCCGGCAACGACCGGGCCTTTGTGGATTCCTACGGAAAGGAAAAGCCCATGTAC
>CAMLYM010000140.1 GCA_946491705.1 uncultured Clostridia bacterium | reverse complement strand
TCGCATAACCGGACGGCATCTGCTTTGTGCTTCACAAAAGGACGCGGTGCGGTACCGTCCTTATGAGGTGGGAGAGGTTTTATGCGCCCTCAAGCCGAAAAGTCCGGGCCTTCAGGAAAAATTATGCCGGTCCTCCGGCGCTTTTTTTGTATAAAAAGGTGGAAAACCAGACGAAACCCCGTCCTTTTTGTGGCAGGCAGGAATTTTTCGTTGAATTGTGTCGAGGAGGATGGTATAATAAGCAGAACCGGCCGAATAATATGCGGATTTTCAAATAATTGGAATTTATCCGTGCGGCGGGTCTATTTTTACATAAAAGGAGGAAATCAAAACGCATGTCGTTTTCCTTTCCAAAGCTGATAATCGTCTGCGGCCATTACGGCACGGGCAAAACAAACCTTTCCCTCAACCTGGCCCACCAGCTTCGCAGTGAGGGCAAATCCGTCACGCTGGTGGATTTGGACGTGGTCAATCCCTACTTTCGCTCTTCCGATTATACCGAAGAGCTGGAGAACCTTGGCATCCACGTGCTGGCCCCCGGCGGCGCCGGCACCACGCTGGACATCCCGGCCCTCCCGGCAAGCATCTTCTCCGTGTTCGACACGGATGCGGACCATGTGATCTTCGACACCGGCGGGGACGATGCGGGCGTAACGGCCCTGGGCCGTTTTTCCGGCCGGATCAAGGAAGCCGGGGACTATGCCATGCTCTACGTGATCAACAAATATCGGGTGCTCACCACCACCGCCGAAGAAGCGGCCTCCCTGCTCCCGGAAATTGAGGCGGCCAGCCGCCTGAAGGCCACCGGGCTTGTCAACAACTCCCACATGTCCCGGCAGACCACCGCCGCCGACGTACTCGCGTCGGTCCCCTTTGCCGACGAGGTATCCCGTTTAACCGGGCTGCCCGTCTTGTTTACAACGGCTCCTCCGGCCGCCGCGGGTTCGCTCGCCGGCCGGATCGGCAATATAGTAGAAGCCCAGATCTATGTCAAATTCCCCTGGGAAAATTCTTAAGCTGGAGGTGCTTTGGATGGCAAAAATCACCGTAAAGGCTGATACCTGCAAGGGCTGCGGCCTTTGCATGACCGCCTGCCCGCGAAAAATCATCGGATTTGACCGGGACAAGATCAACAGCAAGGGCTATCACCCGGCTGTTCTTCTCGACGAAGAAAAATGTATTGGCTGCGCCATGTGTGCACAGATGTGCCCGGATTGCGCAATCATCGTGGAAAGGTAGTGAAGAAATGGCAGAACGAGTATTGATGAAGGGCAACGAAGCGTTGGCCGAGGCCGCCATCCAGGCGGGCTGCCGCCACTTCTTCGGTTACCCGATCACCCCCCAGACGGAAGTCGCGGCCTACATGGCCAAGCGCATGCCGAAAATCGGCGGAACCTATTTGCAGGCGGAGTCGGAAGTCGCCGCCATCAACATGGTGCTCGGCGCCGCTTCGGCGGGCGTGCGGGCGCTGACCTCGTCCTCCTCTCCCGGCATCAGCCTGAAGACGGAAGGTATTTCCTACATCGCAGGCTCCGACCTGCCCTGCGTCATCATCAACGTCCAGCGCGGCGGCCCGGGCCTTGGCGGCATCCAGCCTTCTCAGGCGGACTACTGGCAGGCCACCCGCGCCCCCGGCCATGGCGATTTGCATGTGCTGGTGTTCGCCCCGTCCACCGTGCAGGAAATGGTGGACCTGGTGATGGACGCCTTCGACATGGCGGACCTGTACCGTATGCCCGCCATGATCCTGGCGGACGGCGCTCTCGGCCAGATGATGGAACCCGTGGAAATCAAGGAGCGCCCCAAGCGCGACCTTCCCGAAAAGACCTGGGCTGCCAACGGCCATGAGAATAAGCGTCCGCATAACATCGTAAACTCCCTCTACTTAACCCCCGGCGACTTGGAAGCTCTGGTCAAGGAGCGCTTTGAGCGCTATGACCGGATTAAGTCCAAGGAGCAGCGGTCGGAAAGCTATATGGCGGACGATGCGGAGTTCATCGTGGTCGCCTACGGCGCATCCTCTCGTGTCTGTAAGAGCGCGGTAAAGGCCGCCCGCGCCGAGGGCATCAAGGTGGGTCTCATCCGCCCCATTACCCTGTGGCCCTTCCCGGTGGACGCCATCCAGGAAGCGGCGAAAACCGCCAAGCATTTCCTCACCGTGGAAATGAGCATGGGCCAGATGGTGGACGATGTCCGCCTGGCCGTCAACGGCGCCGTGCCGGTGAGCTTCTTCGGCCATACCGGCGGCATCATCCCCAGCCCCGCCGAGGTGCTCGGGGAAATCAAGAAACTTGCAGGAGGTGCGAAATAATGGCGATTGTGTTTGAAAAACCTCATGCATTGACCGACGTGCCCACCCATTACTGCCCGGGTTGCACCCACGGCATCATCCACCGATTGGTGGCGGAGGTCATGGACGAGCTGGGCATCGAAGGCCAGACCATCGGCGTGGCTCCCGTGGGTTGCTCGGTGCTTGCCTATAACTATTTCGGATGCGACATGGTGGAGGCCCCCCACGGCCGCGCCCCGGCGGTCGCCACCGGCTTAAAGCGCGCCCTGCCCGACCGGGTCGTGTTCTCCTACCAGGGCGACGGCGACCTTGCCGCCATCGGTACGGCTGAAACCGTCCATGCCGCCACCCGCGGGGAGAACATCACCGTCATCTTTGTCAACAATGCCATTTACGGCATGACCGGCGGCCAGATGGCTCCCACCACCCTGCCCGGCCAGGTCACCCAGACCACCCCCTACGGCCGTGACGTGAAGGTGGCCGGCAACCCCATCCGCGTCTGCGAAATGCTCTCCACCCTCGACGGCGTGGCTTTAGCCCAGCGCGTGTCGGTGGACTGCGTGAAAAACATCCAGGTGGCCAAGAAGGCCATCCGCAAGGGCTTTGAGAACCAGATCAACAAACGCGGCTATTCCATCATTGAGGTGATCTCCTCCTGCCCGACCAACTGGGGCCTGACCCCGGTGGAGGCCCTTGACTGGCTGCGGGAGAACATGCTGCCCTACTATCCGCTGGGCGTATATAAGGATACCAGTGAGGAGGCAAAGGGAAATGAGTAAGAATTTCAATATGGTCCTGGCAGGCTTCGGCGGCCAGGGTATCCTCTTTGCCGGTAAGGTCATCGCGTACGCCGGCCTGATGGACGGCCAGGAGGTCTCCTGGCTGCCCTCCTACGGCCCGGAAATGCGCGGCGGCACCGCCAATTGCAGCGTTTGTTTGTCCGACGAGCCCATCGGCTCGCCCCAGGTGCTCAACCCCGACGTGCTCATCGCCATGAACCTGCCCTCTTATGAGAAGTTCATCAAAGCGGTGGTCCCCGGCGGCAAGGTGTTTATCGATAGTTCCCTGATTTCCGGCAAGGTGGACAGGGAGGACGTGGAGGCTTTCTATGTCCCCGCCACCACTCTGGCGGAAGAAAATGACCTCAAGGGCCTGGCGAACATCATTCTGCTCGGCAAGGTGTTTAAGGAAGTGGGCTTCTCCTCGGAGGAAGCGCTTCACAAGGCCATTGAAAAATGCGTTCCGGCCCGCAAGGCTCATTTGAAGGACGCGAACCTGAAGGCCATCCAGATGGGTATGAGCCTGTAAGCTTTGGATAAGGAAAACGCAGGTCCCCCTATACGGGGCGGGGGTTGTGGTTTTGAAGGGGGGAGGGGGGGGGGGGAGCGGGGGGACCC
>CAMLYM010000139.1 GCA_946491705.1 uncultured Clostridia bacterium | reverse complement strand
CTCCACCGGACGGCTCCGATAAGGACTTTCCTTGCCCGGCTCGGTCAGAGTCCCCCGGTATTCCCGGATTTCGTCCGCCGTCAGGTCACACACGTAGGCCTTGCCTTTTTCAATGAGCTTGACCGCGCAGGCGTGGATAAACGGAAAATAGTCCGACGCGTAATACACATGGTCCCACTGATATCCCAGCCACTGAATGTCCTCCATGATGGACTCCACGTATTCCACGTCTTCCTTGGTGGGGTTCGTGTCGTCGAAGCGCAGATTGCAGATGCCGTTATACTTCTTCGCCGTGCCGAAATTGATGCTGATGGCCTTGGCGTGGCCGATGTGCAGATAACCGTTGGGTTCGGGCGGAAACCGGGTCTGTACCCGGTTGTATACCCCGGCCTCCAAATCGGCGTTGATGGCCTCATGAATGAAATTTACGCTCGTTTCCATGAAACGTCCTCCTCGTTTTCCCGTTTTTTCACCCGCAAGCAAACCGCCTTTACAGGCATTCCGAAAGCCTTTGGCGCACCTGTTCTTCGCCCAAAAGCTGCATAATCGCGTACAAATCGGGGGTATTCCTCCGGCCGGTTACCGCGATACGGAGAATAGAACTCACATCCCCCACATGCCCCTTGTATCCGTCCGGGTTTTTCTTATATTCCTTGACCTCTCTTGCAAAGCCCAGCGGCTCGCACAAATCCTTGATGGCGGCAAACCATTCGTCCTTGCTGTGAGCGGGATGATAGGCGTCCAGATAAGCCGATAACACCGCCCTTACGTCCTCTTTGGAAAGGTTCTCCGGCATCGGGCGCTGCCGGTCCCAGAGCTCGTCGTAGAAGTAGCTCACGTAATCGCGCACGTCGCTCCACTTGCCGATGTCCTTGCGCGGCTTGACCGGCGTGCGGTCAATGTCGAAAATCGCGGTGGCGAACGCTTCGTCCCTGTCGAGCAGCTTAGAAAGCGGCGGATCGTATTCCCTGGCCCACTCGGCCGCCAGCGCAAAAACTTCCTTGGCCGACATGACCGAAATCACGTTCTTGCTCACGTCGTTGAGCTTCTTCAGGTCAAAGAGCGCGCCCGACCGGCTCATAGCCGAAAGCTTAAAAGGAAACGTCCGGTTGTCTGCCTTGGGATTTGCCTTGCGCCAGTCTTCAAAATTGGAGTTGGCAATGGTCAGCAGGTATTCGATGACGCTTGCCGCCGGGTATCCCTCCTGCCGGTAGTATTCCACCGACGCCTCCGGGTCCTTGCGTTTGCTCAGCTTGCGCTTGCCCCCGTCCTCTTCCTTCATGATGGGGGACACGTGGGCATAGACAGGCGGCTTAAAGCCCAGCACATAGAAAAGCTGCAGATGCACCGGCGCCGAGGAAATCCACTCGTCCCCACGGATGACGTGGGTGGTGCCCATCAGCGTGTCGTCCACCGCGTGGGCAAAGTGGTAGGTAGGGATGCCGTCGCGCTTTAGCAGCACAATGTCCTGCTCGTTTTCCGGCATTTCGATCTTGCCCTTGACCGCGTCTTTAAAGGAACATTTGTGGTTGGGGCGGCCCGGGGAGCGAAGCCGCAGCACAAAAGGCTCGCCGCGCTCTAAGCGGGCTTTGATGTCCTCGAGTGTCAGCTCCCGGCAGGAAGCCCATTCGCCGTAGTAACCGGGATTGACCTTCTGCGCCTCCTGCCGGCTGCGCTTTTCAGCAAGAGCCTCCTCCGTGCAAAAGCATGGATAGGCAAAGCCCTTTTCCACCAGGGACTTGGCGAATACCTGGTAGATTTCCTTGCGTTTGGACTGTAAGTAAGGCCCGTACTCGCCGGTTTCGCTTTGGGGGCCGGTCATTCCCTCGTCAAAGTCGATGCCGAAGCGGTGCAAGCCGTCGATGATGCCGGTGACCCCGTCGGCCACCTCACGCTTTTTGTCCGTGTCCTCAATGCGCAGGTAGCAGACCCCGTCCGCCGCCACCCGGCGGTTGACCATGGCGGTAAAGAGGCCGCCGATGTGCAAAAACCCGGTGGGACTGGGAGCGAACCGGGTCACCTTTTCTCCGTTTTCCCGTACTCGCCTGGGATATTTCTCTAAAATCTCCTCCGGCGTTTTGGTCACGTGCGGAAAGAGCAACGCGGCGAGAGCTTGTTTATCGTCCAATGCCAGACACCTCCGAATCCATTCACAATCCTGCAATACAATTGGTTATAAGGAGTATTATGCCAGAAAAACCGCGCTGAATCAATCTTTTTTTCCTTTTACAGGTATTGGTGTCCCGGCCTTTGGCTGCCGCTTGTGAAAAAGTTCCGCTTAATGAACTAATAGTTCTAAAATGAACTATTATATCGTTTTAGCAGCAAGGCATTTGGTTAGAATAGAACCAAGAGGTGTTGGGGATGAACCAGAATTTGGCTGGCCGGATGGGAAAACGAATCCGCCTAAAGCGGGAGCTTTTGCATCTGACCCGGGAACAGGTGGCGGAAGAGCTGGGCATCTCCTCACGGTTCTATTCCTACATCGAGCTTGGACAGAAGGGCATGTCGGTGGAGACGCTGTACCGCATATGCGCGTTGCTGGAGCTGGACGCGGACTATGTACTGTTTGGAGAACGGGGCGCTCATGAGCAGACCCCCGTGGCCTATTTGTTCGAAGAATGCCCCGAGGAAAAGCGGGGATATGTGGAGGAAATTCTAAAAAACCTGCTGCTGGCGCTGCGCCGGCCGGATGAGAAAAAGGAGCGTAAGGAATGAAACGAACCATCTCCCTGTTGCTTGTAAGCGTGCTTACGGTTTTGCTGATGCTGTCGGGGTGTGAGAACAAGTCCCAGCCTGCCGGCGGGGGCACGTCCGCCCCATCGGCTTATCTGGAAGACTTCCGTCCCCGTTTCAGCACGGGAACCGCTTTTGAGGAAATCGCCGGCCAGAACCCGCTGGACAAGGCCTTTGTCCGGGAGACGGGCGCCATCGCAAACGCCGCCTCCGACGAGATGCTAGAGGTAACCCTGCGCTACGGGGACTATTGGAGGGATGAAATGAGCAACGCTTTCTCTTTGGCAAACGGCGCGGCCAGCAGCGATCAGTCGGTTTCTCTGCAAAACGAGCAGGAAAGCTGGCAGCTGTACGCCGATGACCACCTAACTCTGGCAGGGGTGATGACGGGTGTGCGCCAGGGGGACGATACCCAGAAAAACAACACCAATGCACTGGTCCGCCTCAATCTCTATCGGACCCGTGCGCTGGCGCTGTACGAATATTATTATATTTTAGCTTCCTCCGCTTCCCCAGGCGGAGAAGCAAGCGTTCCTTTCCTGTTCCAGGACGACAATGGCTGATGTAGCAAGCGCACCGAAGGGACAAAGCTGCGGGCCGAATGGGATTCGGCGGTGCGAGGAGCGGACTTTTTGATAGGAGCGGCCGGAGGGTGCAAGCATCCTCCGGCCTATCTATCTCAAAAGAGCGCAATGCCAGGCATATGGCCCGGCGAGAAAACCCACAGGAGGGTTTGCCGCTCTCAGTACAGTGTATGCCGTTAAGGCGGATGGGTGCCTTTGGAAAAAAGCGGGAGGCATTGCCTGCAAGGGACGGCGTAAGCCTATTTGCACAAAAGGTTTCTTGAAAAGAAGAGCAGCGGCCAAAGCAAAAGAAATCCGGGAAAATCGGAACGCTGCGTAACAGCGCTGTTTCCATGATACCGGGAAAACGGCAAAGCGGGGGCGGGTGGATTTTCACCCGCTCCCGCTTTGCCGTTTTGATCGGGTAACCCCTGCAG
>CAMLYM010000138.1 GCA_946491705.1 uncultured Clostridia bacterium | reverse complement strand
CGACGGGGTAAAAAAGCCGCCCGCAATTGGGGGCTGCTTTTTTAATTCCTTACAGTAAGCTTTGGATGCTCGATTCCATCTGGGCGGGCGTGGTGGTCGGCTCAAACCGTTTGACGATTTCGCCGGTTTTGGTAATGAGAAACTTGGTGAAATTCCATTTGATCTGGTTGTCCGCCTTGTAGTCCCCGTCTTTGGACAAAAGCTCGTCTAGAACCGGGCCGATGGGGTGGCTCATGTCAAACCCTTCGAACGTGGTGTGCGCCGTCAAGAACCGAAACAAGGGCGCGGCATTGGGGCCGTTTACATCGATTTTCGCGAACATGGGGAAGGTAACGCCGTAATTGCGTGTGCAGAACTCCATGATTTCTTCATTGCTGCCCGGGTCCTGCTCTTTGAACTGGTTGCAAGGAAAGCCCAAAACCACAAGGCCCTTGTCCTTATAATTCTGGTAGAGCGCTTCCAGTTCGGCAAACTGCGGGGTAAAGCCGCATTTGCTGGCCGTGTTGACGATGAGCAGCACCTTGCCTTCGTAGTCGCGCAGAGATACCTCGCTTCCATCCATTTTCTTCACTTTGAAATCGTATACGTTCATAATCTGCCTCCTAAGCTTTCACGATAGGGTTAGTGTATGTATAGCGGGGCCGATTCATGCAAACAAACGCAAATGCAGAATCGGGGCCCAAAAAGGGCCGCTATCATGCGGCCCTCTTCCTCGGTTTAATGTGCGCTTTCGTCGTTTGCCATTCCTTTTGCAAAGAACTTGTACAAAAACGCGGCAAGCACTGCACCTACCAGCGGACCTACCAGAAAGACCCATACGTTCGTCAGACTGGTACCGCCGGTGAAAATGGCGGGGGCCAGGCTGCGGGCGGGGTTAAGGGACGCGCCGGTAAACCCGTAGTCGATTACATAGAAGACCAGCAGGCTCAGGCCGATGCCGATGCCGGCCACGCCGGAGAACCTGCCCTTCTTGGTGGCGGCCAGAAAGACCAGGACGAACAGCATAGTCAAAATAATCTCAATGACCAGGCATTCCACCACATAGGGGTATTTATACGTGTCTACATACACGGCATTCGCGCTGTACCCAGAAACACCGAACAAAGAATTGAACAGGGTAATCAGGCCGCAGGCGGCGAACCCGCCCACTAGCTGGCTGACGGCATAACCGGCGAATTCCTTCCACGAGATCCGACCGGTGATGGCCATTCCCAAGGAAACGGCGGGATTGAGGTGGCAGCCGGACACTCGGCCGATTACAAAATACATGGCGATGAATACAAAGGCAAAAATTAGGCACAGCCCCAGAGCGTCCAGGGTACTCGCATACATACTGATTCCGAGACAGCCAATCAGGACAAACATGGTGGTCCCGAAAAATTCAGCGATGCATTTTCTGGCAAAATCCATGTGGGTTCCTCCTACTGTTTTGATTTTTTCGTCAATGATTGTACCATTTTCTGGCCGAAGTTGCAAGGACTTTGCAACAGAATTCACAAGTTTGTGCCGGTTCAAAGCGCGCCCCGGATACTGAGAATATACCGGGCCTGATCCAGGGGATTGACGCCCCGGTAAGGCGTTGTCGCGCCCAGCTCCACCGGGCAGGGCTCGTAGCCGTCAAACCGCACCGACAGGTTTGCCCGCCCCGAGGAAACCGACGCCGCCCAGACCGGGAATTCCATCGAGGTGGCGGCGGGGACCCGCCCTTCCAAGGTGAACATCCCCTTTTGGATCACCGGCGTATCGAACTGACCCCGCATCCGGATGATTTCCCCCATGGCTTTGCCTCCCGCCTCTTCCGGGAGAGACAGACGAAAGGCCTGCATGGGTTCCAGGAGAGTCGTGCCGGTGTTTACAAGCCCATCCATGATAGCCATGGGAGTGGCCACGATAAAGTCCAGCGGGTGGGTATGCTCATTGTGGTGTTCGCCGGCGATGAGGGTGATTTTTGCATCGGTGACCTCCCAGCCCAGGGGACCCTGGCGAAGGGCGTCCGGCAGGGCCTGGGCTACCTGCGCCTGGTAGCGGTAAAGGATGTCGTCGTTTTTGACGATGCTTTTGTAAGCGATCCCGCTGCCCCGCGGTCCCGGTTCGATCAAAAACCGCAGCACCGCCCAGCAGGGCTTGGGCATGGTGTAGGCCACAAAGCCTTCCCCGACTGAGGCGGGCGTCTCCTTATAGATAATCGTAGGATCGGAGAAATAAACCCGCAGGCCGAAACGGGTGATCATCAGCGCTTCTAGAACCTCCAGCTGGATGAGCCCGGTGATGCGAATGAGCAGGTTTCGTTCCTCCGGGACCCACGCCATCGTAAGAAGCGGGTCTTCCGCGCAAAGCTCCTCCACCGCCGCCACCAGAGCGGGGTAGTCGCCCTCCTCATAGGGGAACACCCGCACGCTTAAGAGCGGGTGAGCGAAGGAGCATCCGCCCGGAACCGGTCCCGGATCGCCCAAGATGTCCCCTACCCTGGCGTGGGCAAGGCCGCAGACCGCCCCGATGTCTCCCGCCTGCAAAAGTCCGATGTCCTCGTATTTTGCGCCGCTCACTTTGCGGATTTGCACCACCTTTTCCTCCAGATCTCGGGTGGCGTTTCGTACCGTATCCCGATTTTTTAAGGTTCCCGCGTAAAGACGGACGTGAGAAACCCGGCCCATGGACTTATCGTGTTCCATGCGGAAAATAACGCCGGACACCGGTGCTTGCGCATCTCCCTTATTTTGGGGCGCTGTGAGCGCCAGTAGATTCAGCAGCGCCCCAACGCCGGTCCCTTTGAGGGCACAGCCGGTCAGAGCGGGGAAGAGCCGCCGGGCTCTTACGCCTGCCGCCAGCGACGAAAAAAGCCGCTCCTTGGAAAGGGGCTCGCCCGACAGGTAGGCTTCCAGAAGCCCGTCGTCCTCCTCCGCCAGCGCCTCTATCAATCTATCTTCCGCCGGACCGTCTTCAAAAAGACAGTCTACCACCACCGGCGACAGTCCCAGCCGTTCGCCTGTTTCTTGCAGCACCCGGGAAAGGTCCGCCCCGGCCCGGTCGATTTTGTTAAAGAAAAGGACGGTGGGAGTCTTTAGTTTGGCGAGAGCCCCGGCCAGCACCTCAGTTTGAGACTGGATTCCTTCCGCCGCCGAAATCACCAGCACCGCGCAGTCGAGCACCCGCAGCACCCGCTCCACCTCGGACGCAAAGTCGGTATGACCGGGGGTGTCGATGAGATTGATGGTGCGCCCCTTCCAGGAAAGCACCGTGGAAGCTGCGCGGATGGAAATGCCGCGCTTTCGCTCGAGATCCAGAAAGTCGGTCTGGGCGGTGCCTTCGTCCACCCGGCCAGGAGCGCGGATGGCGCCGGCCGCGTAAAGAAGCCGTTCGGTCAGTGTGGTTTTGCCGGCGTCCACATGGGCCACCAGACCGATGTTTACGACGTTTGGAGAAGCGGACAAGAATCGACACCTGCCTTATGAAAAGATAGAAGCCCCGCGCTTCCGGGGATACCAAAGCGTCTGTCCGAAACGTCCGCTTCGTAACCAGACGGAAAAGCCTTGCAAAACCGGGAAAGTTACGGCGTTCATACCCTGGGCGTCCCAGCTTGTACTCAATGAGAAACGGCCTTTCGTAGATTGCCGGCAGTGGATGCAATGGCATGGCGCATCCGAACGGAGATTCCTTTCCACCTGCGTCAGCCCTCCTGAAAGAGTCTGCTTTGCCGGTAGCGCCCGCTCAGGTCGCTGGACTGCCGGATTCCGAAGGCAGCCTGGCGCGTTCGGTGCCTAGGGTGGAAAGAATCGGCCACCGGGAAGACGAAACAAAGAAAAGGGGGGTGCACCCCCGGGGGGGGGGCCTTTTTTGGGGGGGAAAAGGGCCGAAACCCCGCCCCCCCCCCGGGGGGAG
>CAMLYM010000137.1 GCA_946491705.1 uncultured Clostridia bacterium | reverse complement strand
TTCCCCGCCTGCCTTATGGCGGCGGGGGGGGAAACCTTTTTGAAAAATCGATTAGCCCAGAAAGCGGGCGCCGCAGGCTTGACGCCGCCGGTTTTCTGTAAAAGCCGAAGCAGCGATTGCATTTGGTCCGCCGGGCGTCTGGAATACAGGAGCCGCAGGCTGCAAAGAAGGAGCACCGGCGCAGGCTCTTCCCGTTCATAACACGCCCCGTTTTCTCATATAAGAAGAAAGAGAAAACAAGCAAAAGGAGGGGGAAAATGGGAAAGGGAAAATCACCCCAGCTGCGGTATGAAATCCAAAATCCCAACACGCCGACAGCCACGCGGGAACGGGTCAAGGAACTGGTAATCGAGAAGCGCATGGAGGAAATCCATAGGAAACAAACGGACTAATTTGCCGATGACTTTTTTATTTGCAGTTGACAAACAGCAGAGAGAATGGTAAAATTATTTTGATAATTAAAAACTTTAAAGTGATAAAGTGAAATGAAAAGAGTGGAACATCCATGACATTGAGAAAAGGCAGTCTTATGAGCGTCAGAGACGATGTGAAGGTTCTGGACGCGACCATCCGTGACGGCGGGCTTTGCAACAATTTTGAATTTACGGACGAATTCGTTACCGCGCTTTACAAGGCCAACGTAAAGAGCGGCGTGGACTACATGGAATTTGGTTACAAAGCCAGCAAGCACCTGTTTGATCCTTCAAAATTCGGAAAATGGAAGTTCTGCAGCGAGGAGGATCTTCGTTCCATCGTCGGGGACAACGTCAGCGACATGAAAATAGCAGTTATGGCGGACGTAGGCCGCTGCGACTTTAAGACGGATTTTCTTGCGAAAAGCGAGAGCGTCATTGATTTCGTCCGCGTTGCGTGCTACATTCACCAAATTCCCGCTGCCATTGAAATGATTGAATACTTACATCGCTTGGGTTATGAAACAAGCTGCAACATCATGGCGGTTTCGCAGGTGAGCACCGAGCAGATCGAGGACGCGCTGGATATGCTTTGCAGCTCAAGTGTCGACATCATTTATGTGGTGGACAGCTACGGCTCCCTCTATCCGGAAAACGCGGCGGCCCTAGCCCGCAAGTATATTGATTATGCGGAAAAGGCGGGAAAAAAGGTCGGTTTTCATGCGCACAACAATCAGAACCTTGCCTTTGCGAATACGATTGAAACCATGTCTTACGGAGTGTCCTACCTGGACGCAACGGCTATGGGTATGGGCAGAGGCGCGGGAAACTGTGCCATGGAGCTTCTGCTGGGCTTTCTGAAAAACCCCAAGTTCAGCCTTTACAGCCTGCTCACCTTCATTGAGAATTATATGGTCCCGCTTAAAGAAACGGGAGTTGTCTGGGGCTACGACCTTCAATATATGTTTACCGGGCAGCTCAACCGCCATCCCAAAGAGGCCATGGCCTTTACCGCCGAACACAGAAGCGATTACTGTGAATTTTATAAATCGCTCCTGGATAATTTCTGAGAAAAAGCTCCGGCTTCGTCCGATTGTTGGATCGGGCCGGAGCTTCGCAAGGTTTACAAAGGAGGACCATTTTGAGAATTGCCGCCTATTGCCGGGTCAGCACCGACAAGGAAGCGCAAATCGAATCGTTGGAAAACCAAAAGCTCTTTTTTGAGGACTTTGCCAAGAGACAGGGATATGCTCTGGTACAAATTTATGCGGACGAGGGCATTTCCGGCAAGCAGGTCAAAAACCGCACCCAGTTTCTCCGCCTGCTTGCGGACGCGAAGCTGGGGCTTTTTGACATGGTGGTGGTCAAGGACATCAGCCGTTTCGCCAGAAACACGGTGGATTCCCTCCAGGCCATCCGGGAATTGAAAGCCAGCCATGTGGAAATTTTGTTTTTATCCAACAACCAGACAGTTCTGGGAAACAGCGAGTTCATGCTGACTATTTTCAGCGCCTTGGCTCAAGAGGAAAGTGCCAACCTTTCCAGGCGGGTCAAGTTCGGATTGGAAGTGAGCGCCAAGAAGGGAAAGGTCCCCAACTTCATCTACGGATACGACCGGGTAGACGCCCAAACCCTGCAGGTTGCGCCTAGGGAGGCCCAGGTGGTGGCGGAAGTCTTTCATCTTTATGTGAAGGAGGGGCTTGGAACCAGGCGGATTGCGGCACAGCTGAATGAAAGGGGGATTCCCACCAAAAAGGGAGGCGAATGGTCACCGAAAACCATTCGCCGGATTCTGACCAATCCCATCTACGCCGGGGTCCTTCTCAACCACAAAACCGAGACCATCGATTTTCTCACCGGCGCCAAGCGGCCAAGGCCCAGGGAAGACTGGTTTGTTCATCCCCGGGCGGAGTACCGGATTGTGGACCCGGACCTGTATGAAAAGGCCCAGGCGATTATGAAAGAGCGGCAGCGCCGCTGCATGCCGGAGGAAGAGGGCCCGGCTGGCCGGTACAGCGGCTGCCACCGCTTTAGCACCCTGATCCGGTGCGGTCACTGCGGATACTCCTTTACCAGGCGGGTTTGGTCCTCCCGCCTGCGCACCCATGTGTTCTGGCACTGTGCAGGAAACCACAACCGCACCGCCGCTTTCTGTCCGAATACCATAAACCTCTACGAAGAGGATCTGCTTTGCCATCTGAAGGGATACCTCCTGTCCATCCTGGGCGATCCGGACGTCTTTGGGCGGGAGGTGGCAAGGGAGGTGGGACGAAGGCTTGCCGGGGAACGGGAGCAAGAGAGCGCCGCAAAGCTGGAAGAGCAGCTTCGCCGCCTTGCCGTACAAATGGAGCGGCAGAAGGATCTTTATACCGAAGGCATCCTGTCTATGGAGGAGCTCAAAGTCCAGCGCGCGCGCCTGGAGGCCAAAATACTGGAACTTGAAAAGCGGCTTTCCCACTGGCAGCGAAGACCGCAAGAGACGGGAACTGAAGAAGCCGTCTCCCAGGAACTGCTGGATTTGGAGCGGTGGAAGAACGGCGACTTTCGCCGGCTCCTCGAACAGATTACGGTGGAAGGAGACGGCACGGTTTTGATCCGGTTTCAAGATTTTACCCGACAGGAAGAACCTCATTGCCCATTTGTGGGCAGCTAGTCAGGTGGCCGACCCGATCATTCTTTCTGCGCGGATATGTGATCCCTGCGAGTGCCGGGGCGGCTGCGACTGCTGCAGCGAAGGCTGCGTCATTCCCGATTGCATATGCCGCCGCTTCGGAGGACCTCTGGGCGGTTGCAGACCGGAAAAGGTCATATACGTAACCATCGGTTTGTTCACCATCATCCAGCTGGAGAGAAATGTCCAGATGCTCATTCCCGTCTACGATTTCTGCATCCCGGATAAGGAATGCACTACCACCACCGACAATCCTTGCGATCTGTTCCAGAAGATCCGGTTCCCGGTGGAGCAGTTCTTCCCGCCCAGAGCGGAGGATATTGCAAACGACGATGGGTATCACGGCTGCTGCAAGTAGTATCGAAACACAGATAACTGGTCCAAAAGACCCCCGCAAAAAAGACAGAGGAGCATAAAGAAGTATTGCAGAAATACGGACCTATGCCAAGCGAATGGACAACAAGGAAACTCTATGTGAATGGTTTATCCATTCACATAGAGTTTTTCTTTTGTTTCTTTCCAATTTTTCATTCTCTGCAGGATGCACAGCCGCTACCGAAGGTAGCGATTTTGAGGGATGGGGTTATTCCCCAATAAGCATTTTAGCGGGTAGAAAACCCGATCAAATCGCAAACATGTATATGTTTGCATTGCTTGCCAAGTTGTAAAAATTTGATTTTACCAGCTTTTTGAAACAAGAATTAGAGAAAAAGTCAATGTCCATCTATCTATCATAAAAATTGAGGGATAAAATGGGAAGGAGAATTTATGCGATACATTCCCTACAAAACAGATACGGAGATTTCATCTTATTTCATTTTTCCCCGGTTCCTTATCCCTCTGGATTTATCCAACGACGCTAAGGTGCTGTACACTCTTTAGACCGGGCGGGGATTTCCAGGAAGAAAGGCTACATCGAAGCGGATGGGAC
>CAMLYM010000136.1 GCA_946491705.1 uncultured Clostridia bacterium | reverse complement strand
GCCCCATGCAGAAACTGCAGATGACCACCCAGGAGGGCGGCAATGTGGGCGTGTGCGCCATCAAGGGGAATTTTGACGACGCCCAGACCGGCGTAAAAGCCATCTTTACCGACGAGGCGGTGGCAAAGAAGCTAAAACAACACGGCATGCTCTTTTCCAGCGCCAATTCCATCAACTGGGGCCGTCTGGCGCCCCAGATCGTCTATTATATTTCTGCCTACTGCGATCTTGTCAAGGAAGGCAAGGTAACGTTAGGCGACCCCATCAACATTGTGGTCCCCACTGGAAACTTCGGCAATATCCTGGCGGCTTATTACGCCAAATCCATGGGCCTGCCGGTGGCAAAGCTTATCTGCGCGTCCAATTCCAACAATGTGCTCACCGATTTTCTGAAAACCGGCGTGTACGACCGCAACCGCCCCTTCTTTACCACCGTGTCTCCGTCTATGGACATTCTTATTTCCAGCAACCTGGAACGGCTGCTTTACGATCTGTCCGGCCGGGACGATAAGAAAATCCGCGGCTACATGGAGAGCCTTGCGAAAACCGGGCGGTACGAGGTGGACGACGCCATTAAAGCAAAGCTCAACGCCCTTTTCTGCGCGGGCTTCTGCGACGATACGGCCACCAAGGAAACCATCGGGGAGACCTTCCAAAGCCGCGGGTACCTGTGCGACACCCACACGGCGGTGGCGCTGCATGTCTACGAGCAGTATGTAGCGGATACCGGGGACAAGACCCCAACGGTCATCGCGTCCACGGCCAGCCCCTTCAAGTTCTCCGCCAGCGTCTTAGACGCGGTGGCGAAGGAGGACGTGACGGGAATGGACGAGTTTTCCAAGGTAGCGGAGCTTTCGAGATGCACGAAGCTGGAGGCCCCCCAGGCCCTCGCGTCTCTCAAAGACAAGGCCGTGCGGTTTGAAGATGTGTGCACCAAGGATACCATGGAGCGGGTGGTCCTCTCCATGTTGGGCATTTCCTAATATAGCGTTAGCTGCGGGAGCGGCGGTGGAATTTGTCCGCCGCTCCCGCTTTCCGGCTGCCTATTTGCGCTTGAAGGTGGCGCAGATGGTGTCGTTGGAGCTGACCGCGAAGGAAGGGCCGACGTTGATGTGGTCGGCGCAGCAGTACTTCTTCCCGTCGTGGTAGGCGCAGTTTTTCACGCTGCATTCAATGCCTTTGATGCAGTTGGCGGGCTGGATGGGTCTTTGTTCGCTCATGGAAAGCGCCTCCCTTGGCTTTTGTTGTGGTTGCGGGCTCTTTTTGGCTGCCCGTATTTATTTTTGCGGGAATGCGCCACATTATGCACAGGGGAGACATTTGAGATAAGGATGCGTTTATGTCATTGTTTGCGATTGCCGATTTGCACCTGTCCTTCGGAACTGATAAGCCCATGGATGTCTTCAAGGGCTGGGACAATTATGTGGAGCGGCTGGAAGAAAATTGGAGAAGGCTCATCGGCCCCGAGGATACGGTGGTCATTCCCGGGGATATTTCCTGGGCAATGAGTTTGGAGGAGGCAAAGGAAGACTTTGCCTTCCTGCACGCCCTGCCCGGAAAAAAGCTTGTAGGCAAGGGAAACCACGATTACTGGTGGTGCACCAAGCGGAAAATGGACACGTTCCTGGCCGACTGCGGGTTTGACTCCATTGAAATTTTGTTTAACAACGCCTTTGCCGTGGACAGCATTGCCGTCTGCGGGACGAGAGGCTGGTTTTTCGACGCCGCCAAAACCGAGGACCGCAAAATCCTTCTGCGGGAGGCGGGACGGCTGCGCCTGTCCATAGAAGAAGCGAAAAAGACCGGCCTTACGCCGGTGGTGTTTCTCCACTATCCGCCCCTTTACGGGGACGAGGTGTGCGAAGAGATCATGGAGGTTTTGCGGGAACATGAGATTCGCCGGGTATATTACGGGCATATTCACGGCCCCGGTTCCCGTCGGGCGGTGACAGGGCTGTACGGCGGGATGGATTTTCGCCTGATATCCTGCGACTACCTGGGCTTTCGCCCGGTGCTGGTGGAGAGAACACCGGCATTTTGACGCAAAATCACCGGAGGAACCGGGACAAAAGGGACCAATTTTCAGCCTTTTGCAGAAAGTGAAGAAAAGCGATGGCAATGTAAAAGACAGTGTGCTATAATAAGGGGAAAAATTGACGTATTAAAAAGTAGGAGGAAATAAAATGAGTCTGAAAGCAGTCAACAAGGTGGATACCAACCGCTATGAGCTGGAAATCGAGGTCAGCCCCGAGAGCTTTGAGGAAGCTGTTTCGAAGGCGTTTCGCAAGAACGCGTCGAAGATTTCCATTCCGGGCTTCCGCAAGGGCAAGGCTCCCCGCGCCTTCATTGAGAAGGTGTACGGCGAGAATTTCTTCTATGAGGATGCGGTAAACGACCTGTATCCCCAGGCTCTTGAGGCGGCGGTAGAGGAATCCGGCCTTGACCTGGTGGAGGATAAAATTGACACGGAAGTGGTCAGCGTCGGCAAGGAAGGCGTTGTATTTAAGTCGAAGGTTACCACCAAGCCCGAGGTGGAGATTTCCGAATATAAGGGCCTCAAGGCCACCCGTGCGGTCAAGCCGGTGACCGATGCGGATGTGGACGCGGAGCTGACCCGTTTGCAGGAGAGAAACGGCCGCATCGTTACCGTGGAGGACCGTCCCGCCCAGGAGGGCGACACGGCGGTCATTGACTTTGAAGGCTTTGTGGACGGCGTCGCGTTTGAAGGCGGCAAGGGAGAGGACCACGCGCTGGTGCTGGGTTCGGGCCAGTTCATCCCCGGCTTTGAGGAGCAGGTAATGGGCCACAGTGCGAACGATGCATTCGATGTGGACGTGACCTTCCCGGAGGACTACCATGCCAAGGACCTGGCCGGCAAGGAAGCCATCTTTAAGGTAAAGGTCCATGAGGTGAAGACCCGTGAGCTGCCCGAGCTGGACGATGAGTTCGCAAAGGACGTCAGCGAGTACGATACCCTCGACGAGCTCAAGGCCGATGTGAAGACCAAGCTGGAAGAGAAGGCCAACAAGTCCGCTGATGACCTGGTGGAAAACCAGCTCATCGACCAGCTTATTGAACGCATGACGGCGGAGGTTCCCGAGGCCATGTACGAGCGCCGCATCGACCAGGATGTAAACGATTTCGCCTACCGCCTGCAGAGCAGCGGCCTGGATTTGAACACCTACCTGCAGTATACCGGCATGGACATGGAAAGCTTCCGCAAGACCTTCCGCGACGTGGCCGAGCGTCAGGTAAAGGTGCGTCTGGCCCTGGAGAAGATCGCAGCGATGGAGAACCTGCAGCCCACCGAAGAGGAGCTGGAGGCCGAGTACAAGAAGATGGCGGAGAATTACCACATCGACTTTGACAAGGTGAAGAACGCCATCCCGGAAAAAGACCTGAAGATGGACCTGGCGGTGGAAAAAGCGGTGCAGCTTGTCAAGGACAACGCCGAGATCACCGAGGGCGAGTACAAGGAAGAAGAGCCTGACGAGGACGAAGAAACCGAGGAAGCGGCGGAATAATTTTTTGATTAAACCCGATTGCAGGCGTGAATACTACAAAAAGTCCGCCTGCTGTCTGGTAGGATAAAGGAAAGTATTTCAGGCGCAGCAGTATGCCACACCCGGCATACTGCTGTGCGTTCGTATTCCAATACAGAATGGGAGGATTCATCATGAGTTTAGTGCCATATGTGGTCGAGCAGACCAGCCGGGGCGAGCGCAGCTACGACATTTTTTCCCGCCTGCTCAACGACCGCATCATCATGCTCTCCGACGAAGTCAACGACGTGACCGCAAGCCTTGTGGTCGCCCAGCTCCTCTACCTGGAGGGCCAGGACCCGGATAAGGACATTGATCTGTATATCAACAGCCCCGGCGGTTCCATTACCTCCGGCATGGCCATTTACGATACCATGCAGTACATCAAGTGCGACGTTTCCACCATCTGCATTGGTATGGCGGCCAGCATGGGCGCGTTTTTGTTGGCGGCGGGCGCCAAGGGCAAGCGCTATGCCCTTCCCAACAGC
>CAMLYM010000135.1 GCA_946491705.1 uncultured Clostridia bacterium | reverse complement strand
CGTCCGGTGCGGCGCAAGCGGCGGCGCATGTCGGTGAAGCTCTATGCCGCCGTCATGGCCGTTTTGGTGCTGGGCGTGGCCGTCACACTGTGCTTTACCGTATTTTTCAACATTCAGACCATCACCGTTACCGGCGACAGCCGGTACGATTCGGAGCAGATCATCAAAACCGCCGGCATCCTGGAAGGGGACAACCTTCTTTTGGCTGACTTGCAGGCCGCCCAGAAAAAACTATTGACCGAGCTTCCCTATCTGGAAACAGCCCACATCCGCCGCAAGCTGCCCACTGGCCTTTCCATTGAAGTGAGTGAGGCGCAGCCGGAATTCACCTTTGCCATCGACGGGAAATACGCGGTGGTCAACCACGCCGGTAAAGTGCTGGAGCTGACCGATACCCCCATGCAGTCCATTCCCCTGGTGCAAGGTTTGTCGTTTTTGGAGGCAAAAGAGGGGCAGCATTATGAATTGGAAAAAAAAGACAAAGAAATTATCCTTTCCGACTTGACAAACGCCCTGCGTGAGAATACCCTATTAGACAAGACTTCTGAAATCGACTTTTCCGACCCGGTGGACATCCGGGTGGAATACGGCCAAAATGTGACCATGCTGCTGGGTTCCGGCAGCGAAATCGACGCGAAGATCGCCGTGGGCAAGGCGGCTATGGAAAAGAAGGCGGAGGAAGCGGCGGGCAAGAAGATGACCTTGATATTGACGGCCACTCAGGCGACGGTTAAAATTGAGGAATTATCCGAGTAAAGGGGACAGTTCTTCGCCCCCAAAAGGCGGTGCAAGACAAGGTGCAAGAGGAAAAACAGGTCCCTGTGCAGACGGAGACAGCGGGAAAAAAGGACAAGCATTGGGGCGGAGGCAAAGCGTCGGGAATCGCGGTCGTCACGGTGATCTTTCTCCTGATCGGGTTTGGCATCACCCTGCAAATCCGCAGTGTGAGCCAAAACGAGGCGCAGGCCCAAAGCCCGGAAATTCTGCGGGCCGAGACCCTGCAAAAGGATGTCAACGCCTTGCAGGAGCAGAATAAGGCGTTGGAAACCCAGCTTTCACGGGCCCGGGCGGATTTGGACGAAATCCGAAACGCCGCGGGCAATACCGATAAAACCGCGGAGATTTTGCGCCAGCAGCTTGAGCAGACCGAACGGTTCGCAGGCCTTACCGAGCTGAGCGGCCCGGGCGTGGTGGTCACGGTGCACGATAAGCAGAACCCCGGTGCCGACGCCGGCGTAAGCCCGGAAAAATACATGGTCCATGAAGAAGACCTGATGAAGATCATCAACGAACTGCGCGACGCGGGCGCCGAGGCCATCTCGGTCAACGGGGAGCGGGTGGTGGCCATGTCGGAAATCCGCTGTGCGGGCAGTACGGTGAGCATCAACAACAACCGCTACAACGCCCCCTTCGTCATTACCGCCGTGGGCAAGGCAGAGGATCTCAATTACGCGCTGACCATGCGCAAGGGAGTTGTGGACCTGCTTACTCCATACATTGACGTCAAGGTGCAGGTACAAGCAAGCGTCACGGTGCCGGCCTATGTGGGCTCCACCGATTTTCGCGTCGCAGACTGAGAAAGAAGGAACGTAGGATGACCGCAGTGTTTTCCATACTGGGATTGGCGGTTGGGATTGTGCTGGGCCTCTTTTTCCCCATGTACATTTCTCCTGCCTGCACTACCTATGTGGCGGTGGCCCTTCTCGCCGCACTTGACTCGCTGTTGGGCGCCCTCCATGCCCAGGCGAAACAGACCTTTCAATTTAACATCTTCGTCACCGGCTTTTTCTTCAATACGCTGATGGCGGTGGTGCTTACCTATTTTGGCAATTTGCTCAGTTTGGACCTCTATTTGGCTGCGGTAGTGGTATTTGGCACACGAATTTTTCAAAATATCGCGGGTTTACGCAGAATTTTATTAAATTGGAATTCAAAAAAGAAGAAAGATGATGTATAATAGAGGACAAATCCATTTGGTTTGCTTTGATACAGGATGAAATACGGCTCGCCAGCTTCGCGCGCGGCGAAACAGTGCCGGTAGCCTATACCGGGAAATGAGAAGAACAGTTCGGTGGGAGGATTTGTAAAATGGCCTTTGAGTTTGCCAATGACTTTGAAATGACACAGATTAAAGTGGTCGGCGTAGGCGGCGGCGGCGGAAATGCCGTCAACCGTATGGTGGGTTCCAATATGCAGGGCGTGGAATTTGTGTCGGTCAACACCGACCGCCAGGCGCTGTCCATTTCCCAGGCGACCCACAAGATCCAGATCGGCGTCAAGCTGACCGGAGGCAAGGGCGCCGGCTCCAACCCCGACAAGGGGCAGCGGGCGGCGGAGGAAAGCCGTGACGAAATCGCCAACGCCTTAAAGGGCACCCATATGGTGTTCATCACCGCCGGCATGGGCGGCGGCACCGGCACGGGCGCGGCTCCGGTCATCGCGGAGGTGGCCAGGGAGCAGGGCATCCTGACGGTGGGCATTGTAACCAAACCCTTTGCCTTTGAAGGCAAGCGCCGCATGGAGCAGGCCGAGCAGGGCATCACCGCTCTGCGCGAGCATGTGGATTCGCTGGTGGTCATCCCCAACGAGCGCCTCAAGACCGTTACCGACACCAAGATCACCATGGTCAACGCCTTCACCATGGCTGACGACGTGCTTCAGCACGGCGTGCAGAGCATTTCCGATTTGATCAAGGTTCCCGGCTTTATCAACCTGGACTTTGCCGACGTAACCGCGGTCATGAAGGACGCGGGCTACGCCCATATGGGTGTGGGCGAGGCCAGCGGCAAGGACAAGGCGGAGCTGGCGGCCCAGGCGGCCGTGGCCAGCCCCCTGCTGGAAACCTCCATCAACGGGGCCAAGGGCGTCATCATCAACATCACCTCTTCGCCGGACATCGGGCTCGACGACATCGACCTTGCCTCCAGCATGATCACCAAGGCCGCCCACCCGGATGCCAACATCATCTGGGGCGTGGCGTTTGACGACAACATGCAGGACACCATGCGCATCACCGTCATCGCTACTGGCTTTGACAAGGCGGAGCAGGAAAAGGTCCAGCAGCAGGCAGCGTCCTCTGCCGCGGTGTCAGGTGCAGGGGAACCGGCCAAAACCGATGCCCAAGCGAACACCGACGATCCGGACTTTTTCGACATCATGTCCCTGTTTAATAAGCGCCAGAACTAAGGCGGAATAAGGCCGGCGGCGGAGAGAACGTGCTTTTTCCGCGGTTTGGTTCTAACCGTGCAAAAACCTGCATAGAAATAGTGGTTTGGGTCCAGGATGTGACAGAATTCGTTGATTCTGTTCCATATAATGGAAACACCGGCCGTCCGATTCGTCGGGCGGCCTACTTTTTTAGGCAGGCGGTGAGTCACAGTGAAAGAACAGTCCCTCGGTACGCAAGGGGTGAAAAAGCGCGGCGTGTCGGACAAGGCGCTGCGTTTCGCGAGGACGGCGGGGTTGGCGCTGCTGGGCGTGCTTCTCTCCCAGGCGACGGTATTCGAAAACCTGGCGCCATTCGGAGTGGCGTTTGCAGCGGCGGTGCCTTTTCCCAGTGGCTTGGTGGTCGCTATGGGTACGGCGCTGGGGTACCTGCTGCCCGGCGCGGGGTTCACCGCCATGCGGTATGTGGCGGCCTTATTCGCCGTGACCTCCATCCGCTGGGCCCTGGCGGGCGCGGGAAAGGTGTCCCGCCATCCGGCCTTTGCTCCCATTGTGGCCTTTTTGGCTACCTTGCTTACCGGCTCCATCCCGCTTGTGGTGCAGGGTATGACCCTGAACGCCGCGGTAACCGGCGTAGCCGAAGCGCTGCTTGCCGGAGGTGCGGCTTATTTCTTTCACATCAGTGTGGGGCTTCTCTATTCGCCCTGGTCCGCCTCGTCGCTGAGCCGCCAGGAGCTTTGCAGCCTGGTGATCTCAGTGGGGGCCGCCCTGGTGGGCCTGACCGGGATTGACTATATGGGCGTTTCGCCCGGCCGGATCGTGGCGGTCGCCCTGGTCCTCTGCGCCGCCCGGTACGGGCACGAGGC
>CAMLYM010000134.1 GCA_946491705.1 uncultured Clostridia bacterium | reverse complement strand
GGCCGTTTCCCCCGATCCCCCCAAGCCCCGCCTTCGGCGCGGCTTAGACCTGGGGGATCGGAGAATTGTCCAAAAAAAAAGCAAAGCAGCCCGCCGGGAAGGCGGCCTGAAGGCGGGCGGCGGCGTCCTTAAGCATTCCCGCGGCTGCCTCATGGTAATCGGGTACCCGCGCATACCTGGAAAGGTTGCCCGTTTCCTTCGAAACCAGGTAAGGAAGCAGCAGCATAAACACGGTTTTCGCCCCTTTGGGCAGCCGGGCGGCTGCCCGGCAATCGAGCAGCCGGTCCGCCAGCTCCTCGAACCGGCACGCCCCGCAGACGGGAAACCCGCTTGCGGTCAAATACGGCTCTATTTCACAAAAAGGAAGCATCATATCGAAATCACCTCAAACGCGTCCGTCCGCCTTTCCTACCTGCTAACGAAGCTGGGCGAAAATCCGTTTTTGAGCGCCTGACTTGATCAGGATCGCTGCCAGCGGAATCCCCAGCACCATGCTGGCCGCCGCTTCCCCAAGCCCCACCTCCACGATCATGGAGAACCACAGCGGGTGCCCCAGAGCGAGAGACAGCTCGGTGCCGATGAAGAGGACGTTGAACACCACCGGTGGCAAAGTCGCCAGTACCGGCACCCCTTTGATGCAGACGTTTCGCAGCAGATAGGTGCATACGGCGGCCAGCAAGGTGGCGGCGGAACCCACGAAGATATCCAGGATTCCCAAAATGTTCGTCCCCATGGCGGCGCCTACGGCATTCGACAGAATACAGCCCAAGGTCAGGCCCGGGATGGCGGCGGGGGTAAAAATAGGCAGGATGGTCAGCACTTCGGCCACCCGGCACTGAAACGGCCCAAAGCTGATGGGGGCTAAGGCCAGGGTGAGGGCGGTGTACAGCGCGGCGATGACCGCGCCCTCCACCAGACGGCGTAACGCTTTGTTTGGCATCATTCATCATTCCTTCGTAGTTTTCTTTAAGGTCAGGAGGTTGCGACTGACCGCCGCGAGGAAGCGCGGCACTTTCTATGTCATCCGCTCAAAAAAGCGGTTGCTTTACGGATGGGGGATTTCCGGGTGAAGCTGGTACCAGATTTCCGGCATCAGACAGTCTTCGTTTACTGTGGCGAGGGCGGGATTCACCGCCGTCTCCCCTTCCTGCAAGCGGCGCGCCACGATGACGATGCGCGCGTCGTCAAATAAAAAGGAACAAGAGGACAGGGTCAAAAGCTCGTCGTCCGCGTCCACCGTAACGGGGATGTCGTAAAGAGAACGCTTACGCACTTCGTCGACAAAGCTTAAGAAATCCTCGTCACTGGCAAAATCGGTGCGCAGGTAATTGAAATTGGGTGCGTGTTCCTCCCTTGTGCTGGCATAGAACACGGAAACGATCTCGTAATCCCCTGGGCGGTACACCGTATCCATCTGGATGGCGGCATGCTGCTGGTAATAGGACAGGTCCTTATACTTCTCCATGTCCCCGAACATCTGGCCATTTTCCACCCGGTGGCCGTAGATGATCAGGTTGCGGTCGGTGCCGTCGATTTTGTTGCGGTAATCGAAATAGGGATTGCCGAACACGCTGCGCCGCTTATAGAAGTTACGGTTGAGGTAATACTCGTTGTCCGCCGCCTGGGTGACCGGATAGTTCATCCGGGTGCCGGGCACTTGGATATAGCCGCGCACGTCGGGGTTGTTGCGGTAAAGGTCGGCAAAGGAAGCGGGCACCCAGTCGGGCACCTCCGCCACCGGAGCGGTGGAACCTTCTTCGCCGTCCTGCGTGCTGTCCGGTGCGGGCGGGGCGATGGGGGAAGTGCTGCTGTCCGACCGAGTATAGTCCCCTGCAAGCTGGGAATAAAGGCTGTCGTTCTGGGAGGGCTTGATAAGCTGGTCGTCCACCAGGTACCACACCGAGAAAAGAAACGCCGCCACCGCCGCAAGCAGAAGAAGCTTAAAGAGCACGTCGGAGAACCGGTCCCCCTTCCAAGGCAGGTATTCGGACAAAAAGCCTAGGAAACCCGGGCGTTTGGGTAGCCGGCCTGTGGCGACCGGCCAGGGCGTAATTTCCTTTAGGAACTTTCCGCCGCGGCTTTTTTTGTTGAGCGCGATCCCGGCCTCGAGAAACTCCCGGTCCTTGTCCAGCAAAAGGCGCAGCATGTTGAGCGCATGGGAAGCCGAACCGGTTCGCACATAGGATCGGTCGTTCTCCTTGGCGTACTGCACCTTTTTCACCCAGACCGTCTTCCCGTCGGCCACGGCAATGTAGACAAGGCCCACCGGCTTTTCCGCCGTGCCGCCGGTGGGACCGGCGATGCCGGTGATGCCCACGCCATAGTCCGCCCGGCCGGCTTTTCTTACGCCGATGGCCATGGCACAGGCGGTCTGTTCGCTGACGGCGCCGTATTTCTGCAAGGTCCTGGGCGGCACGCCTAAGAGATTGGTTTTCTTTTCGTTGGAGTAGGTGATGAAGCTGTTTTCAAATACGGCGGAGGCGCCGGAAATATCGGTTATCCGTTTGGCGAGCAGCCCGCCGGTGCAGGACTCGGCACAGGCCACCGTTTTCCCCGCCGCTTTGAGCTTCTCCACCACCGCCGTTTCCAGATTCTCCACGTCCACGCCGTACACGGCGCTTCCAAGCCGCTCCTTAAGCTCCTCCATCATCGGGCGGCACATGGCGTCCGCCACTTCCCTAGAGGCAGCCCTGGCGGTCACCCGCAGCTGCATCTCCCCGGTCTTCGCGTAGGGAGCAACGGTGGGGTTTTCTCCTTGCATCAGGTCCACCGTCATGGCCTCCGCCTTGGACTCGCCCACCCCAAACACATGCAGCGTGTGGGACACGATTACCAGGTCCGACCGCTTTTGCAGCCAGGGACGTACGCTGCGGTCAAACATGTGTCGCATCTCCCTGGGAGGGCCTGGCAGCATGACGACGGACTTACCGTCCTTTTCGATGACGCAGCCGGGGGCGGTGCCCCATTCATTCTCGAAAATCTCGCACCCTTCGGGAAGCATGGCCTGCTTTACGTTATTTTCGGTCATCTCCCGGCCGAGCTTTTCAAAGAACACCTGGATTTTCTCCAAAGACGCCGTGTCCAGCACCCGCTTGACGCCCAGCACCCGGCAGATGCCTTCACAGGTGATGTCGTCCACCGTGGGGCCAAGGCCGCCGGTAGTGATGACCAGGTCGCTGCGGGACAAAGCCTGCCGCAGCGTGGCGGTAAGGCGGTCCATATTGTCCCCCACCACCACCTGGTAATGGACGGTGATGCCGAAGGCGGCCAGCTCCCTGGCCACATACTGGGCGTCGGTGTTGACGATGTCGCCCAAAAGCAGCTCGGTTCCAACGGACAGAATTTCCGCTCTCAATCGAATCCCTCCCGATCTTGTGGCGTGTTTAGTCGGCGTGCAGCATCTGCGCCTGGGCGCCGGCAACGGCCCTTTGCACCATGTTCTCCCATTCGAACGCTCCTTCGGCCTTCACCACTTCCTCGAGGCTCGGCCGGGTTTTGGGATGCTTGGGGGTAAAGACGGTGCAACAGTCCTCATAAGGCTGGATGGAAATTTCAAAGGTCCCGATTTTCCGGGCGATGGTGACGATTTCGTCCTTATCCATACCGATGACCGGACGGAACACCGGCATCTGTGCGATGGCGTCGGTGCAGGCGATGGCCGCCATGGTCTGACTTGCCACCTGCCCGACGCTTTCGCCGGTAATCAGGGCCTGGCACTGGTTCTCAAGCGCCAGCTCCTGGGCGATACGCATCATAAAGCGGCGCATGAGGATGGTGAACAGGTCCTGGGGGCAGTGCTCGCGCAGGTTCTCCTGGATTTCCGTAAAGGGCACCACCAAGAGCTTAATGCGTCCGGCATAACAGGCCACCTGGCGGAGCAGCTCCACCACCTTCATCTGCGCCCGTTCGCTGGTGTAAGGCGGGCTTGCAAAATGTACTGCCGTCAGCTCCACGCCCCGTTTTGCCAGCATATACCCAGCCACAGGGCTGTCGATCCCGCCGGAAATGGGCAGGGCCGCCCGCCCGGCGGTTCCCACCGGCATGCCGCCGG
>CAMLYM010000133.1 GCA_946491705.1 uncultured Clostridia bacterium | reverse complement strand
GAGAACATGGCGGCGCGAAAAGGAGGCCTTGGCAAAGGCCTGGACGCGCTCTTTGTGGACAACGCCACCGAAGAGCAGGGGAAAACGGTGAAACTTCCCTTAAGTGAGATCGAACCCAACCGGGATCAGCCCCGTAAGGAGTTTGACGAGGATGCCTTGCAGGAACTGGCCGACTCCATTGCCGAGCACGGGGTAATCCAGCCGCTTCTGGTGCGGCCCATGGCGGGCGGCGGGTACCAGCTGGTGGCGGGAGAACGCCGCTGGCGTGCTTCCCGAATCGCCGGGCTTACCGAGGTGCCGGTGGTCATCCGGGAGATGACCGATGCTGAGATGATGGAGCTTGCGCTGATTGAAAACCTGCAGCGGGAGGACCTCAATGCTATGGAAGAGGCGGAGGGGTACAAGGCGCTGATGGAGCAGCACCAGATGACACAGGAGGAAGTGGCCAAGCGGGTGGGAAAATCCCGTCCCGCCATTGCCAACGCCGTGCGGCTGCTGGGGCTTCCTGATAACGTGCGTCAGTATGTGCGGGAGGGCTTCTTGTCTCCTGGCCATGCGCGGACCCTGCTTTCTTTCCAGGATGAGGAAGCGCTACAGGAGGCGGCGGAGCTGGCGGTGCATAAAGGCATCTCGGTGCGGGAGCTGGAACGGCGTGCAAAGGCCTCAGGCAAGGCAAAAAAGGCGCCGGGCGGCGCTTCTTCCCGGTCCCGCGACCCTTTGTATGACGAGGCGCAGCTGGCGCTGACCGAGCATTTGGGCAGAAGGGTCACCGTTTATGAGGGCCCCAAGAAGGGAAGAATAGAGATCGAGTTTTATTCCAAGGAAGATCTGCAGACTCTCGCCAACGCGATCGCCGGTGGAAAAGAGCTGTAAAACGATAAGGAGAGAGTGATTCGTCATGTTTGATATTCGTTTGATTCGCAGCGACCCGGACCGGGTCAAGCAGGCTATGAAGACCCGCAACAAGGATATGGACGCGGCGGTGGATGAGGTTCTGAAAATCGACGCCGAGCGCCGGGAAATCCTGGCGAAGGCAGACGGCATGAAGGCCCAGCAGAACGCCGCCTCCAAGCAGATTCCGAAGATCAAAAAAGAGGGCGGCGACGTTTCCGCTATCATGGCGGAAATGAAGGCCCTGTCCGAGCAGGTCAAGGAATGCGACGCGAAGCTTTCTGCGCTGGAAAAGGCACAGACCGACCTGCTGCTGGGCTTTCCCAACATGCCCCACGAAAGCGTCCCCGTTGGCAAGGACGACAGCGAAAATGTGGAGGTGCGCCGCTGGGGCGAACCCACCAAGTTTGATTATGAGCCAAAGCCCCATTGGGACATTGGGGCGGACCTGGACATTCTCGACCCGGAAACCGCCGCAAAGGTAACCGGCGCCCGGTTTCATTTCTATAAGGGATTAGGCGCCCGGCTGGAGCGGTCTATCATTAATTTCTTTCTCAACACCCACACCGCCCATGGGTACCAGGAAGTGTTTCCACCCTTTATGGTCAACCGGGCGTCCATGACCGGCACCGGCCAGCTGCCCAAGTTTGAAGAGGATGCCTTCCGTCTGGCCAATGTGGACTACTTTATGATTCCCACTGCCGAAGTCCCGGTGACCAACATGTACCGGGGGGACATTCTCGACGGCGCGAAGCTACCCATGAAGTATTGCGCCTATTCCGCGTGCTTCCGGGCGGAAGCCGGGTCCGCCGGTCGGGATACCCGGGGCCTCATCCGCCAGCACCAGTTCAATAAGGTGGAGCTGGTGAAATTCGTCAAGCCCGAAGACAGCTATCAGGAGCTGGAAAGCCTGACCAACGACGCCGAGCGGGTGCTCCAGCTTCTGGGACTTCCCTACCGGGTGGTGGTCCTCTCCACTGGGGACGTAGGCTTTTCTTCCGCGAAAACCTATGACATCGAAGTCTGGATGCCTTCCTACGGCCGGTACGTGGAGATTTCCTCCTGTTCGAACTTTGAGGATTTCCAGGCACGCCGGGCAGCCATCCGGTATAAGAACAGCCCCAAGGAAAAGGCCCAGCTGGTGCATACTCTCAACGGTTCCGGCGTGGCTATCGGGCGTACGGTGGCTGCCATCCTGGAAAACTTCCAGAACGGGGACGGGTCGGTGACCGTACCGGAGGTGCTGCGTCCCTATATGGGAGTGGACGTAATCAAGTAACGCCGAAGGCGGGTGATTCTGATTTTAAAGAAATGCGTGCGGTGCGGAGAAGAGATTGGTATATTGCCCGGTCCCATCTGGATCGAAGAGCTTCACGGCGAGGTCTGTATGGAATGCTACGAGGAAATCGTGCGGGAAAAGCAGGGGCTTGCGCCTAAGGAAGAGGAGCTGACCACGCCCTCGGAGATCAAGAAGGCGCAAATCCGCCGTAAGCGTGTGGAGCAAAAGCAGAAGGAACTGGCCGGCCTGGAAAACGCCGATCTATCCAAGCTGTACGGGTTGCTTCAAAAGATCTATAAGCTGCTGGCCTTTCTGTCGGTAATGGCGGCCCTGCTGGTGGTAGTAATCATCATGTTTCTTGTGCAGGGGCCGGCGGCGTAAGGCACCATGTTCGGACAAAGTATACAAATATAGTCAAAAATTTTAGGTAATATGGAAATGGATTGAATTTTGACTTCTCATCGCTTCTGTGTTACAATGAATTTTGTATACTTATACTATATTTTAACGGCGTCTATTTGGAAAAGCATACGATTTTTTCTTTTTTTCTCAAATAAGAAGATTTCGTACAGCTTATCCAATGCGAGGGAATCCTTCCGTCCCATTTCGGAAGGAGAAAAGGAGAGAACGAGCGCGGATGGGTGAGGTCATTGTAGTGACTTCCGGAAAAGGAGGAACGGGGAAATCCTCAGTTTCAGCCGGATGCGCGGCTGCGTTGGCGAGAGCCGGGAACAAAGTCCTGTTGTTGGATGCAGACGCAGGGCTTCGGAGCTTGGATCTGATGCTAGGCGCCGTGAACGATGCGGTTTTCGACCTGGGGGACGTGCTGGCGGGCAACTGCGAACCGGTACGCGCCATCCGGGAGATTGAACGCTGTGAAGGACTTGCGCTGATGCCGGCGCCCCAATCGCTGCAGGCGCTGGCCGCGCCGGACGACATGCGCCGCCTTTGCAGGGGACTTGCCAACTATTATGACTACCTGTTCATCGACGCGCCGGCCGGTATCGGAAAGGGATTTCAGATTGCCGCCGCGGCCGCTGGCCGCGCTCTTGTGGTGATTACGCCCGATCCTGTTTGTATGCGCAGCGGGGAACGGGTGGCGCGCCTTTTGCAGCAAGAAGGGATCGCGGACCGTCGCCTGGTCATCAACCGTTACCGGCCCGGGACATTGAAACTGGGCCTGGTGGAGGATCTGGACGCGGTGATTGATGCGGTTGGGTTACAGCTGATCGGCGTCGTCCCGGAGGACGAGCAGGTGCAGCGGTATGCGGCAAACGGGGAACCGCTGGGAGGCGGATCTCCGGCGGCTAAGGCTATGGAACGGCTGGCAAGGCGGCTGATGGGCCAAGAGGTGCCGCTGGTGGTCGAAAAGTAGGGAGCAGAAGGAAAGAGCAGTTATCTGAAGGGAGAAGAAGTATGAATATTGCTTTGATTGCACACGATTCCAGAAAAGAACTCATGGTGCAGTTTTGTATTGCATATTGCGGCATTTTGAGCCGCCATTCCCTGTGTGCCACCGGCACAACGGGAAAGATGGTTTCGGAGGCGACGGGTTTGTCCATCCAGAAATTTCTGAGCGGATCGCAAGGAGGCGACCAGCAGATTGCTTCCCGCATCTCGTACAATGAAATCGACCTGCTGCTGTTTTTCCGGGACCCGCTCACGCCCAAGCCCCATGAGCCCAATGAGATGAACCTGCTGCGGCTGTGCGATATGCACAACATTCCCCTGGCGACCAACATTGCCACGGCAGAGGTTCTCATTCACGGTTTGGAACGTGGCGATCTGGATTGGCGCAACATTGTCAATCCAAAACGATACTGAGTTTTGGAGAATCGTAGTTATAGAATCCGAATTGGTTAATGGTTTTTGCCGGTTTCAGTAAAAATCGGGAAAAAAAGAGAAAGGGTTTCAAAGAAAGCCTGTCT
>CAMLYM010000132.1 GCA_946491705.1 uncultured Clostridia bacterium | reverse complement strand
AAGAGGACAAAGACGCCAATACGGGCGGCGGGGAGCGGTGCCTTCCCCTTCCCCCGGCTGTGCTTTTTATTCGGGGGCGCGGGAAAATCCGGCCGGGCCCTTTGACCTGTGCCGGGCAGACGGATAAAGCCGTCCGCTCCCGGGCAGGCTACCGATACCGAACCGATCCACCAAAGGAGGAACCCGTTTCATGCAAAGCCGCATCCGAACTCTGACCGAGTGCGCCCTGATGATCGCGCTGGCCACCGCTTTGTCCTTTTTCACCCTGCGCCTGGTGCCCAATGGCGGGTCGGTGACGCTGGCGAGCATGGCGCCCATCCTGTTTTTGTCCTTCCGCTACCCGCTCAAATGGTCGCTGCTGGCGGCGGTGGCCTTTGCGGGCATCCAGATGCTCACGGATTTTCACGTGCCGCCGGTGCAGGACGTTCTTTCCTTTGCGCTGGTCATCGGGCTGGACTATCTGCTGGCCTTCGGCGTGCTGGGCCTTGCCGGGACAATTGCAAGGCCCATCCGCAACCGGTACGGAGCCGCGGCGGCGGGTACCGTCCTGGTTCTTTTGCTGCGCTACGCCTGCCATGTGGCCTCCGGCATCCTCATCTGGGACAGCTACGCGCCGCCGGACCAGCCGGTGTGGCTTTACTCGGTGATCTATAACGCCACCTATATGGTGCCCGAGCTTCTCATCACCACGGCGGTTATGCTGCTGCTCACCAAGTACGTAAAGCCCCGGCAATTGGGCGCTTAACCGTTTTCCCGCTCTTCTTCCCGCCAGCCCTTGCACACGTCCACCCATTCGAGTGCCTTCGAATAGGCTTCCAGCTCGCCGCAGGTGAGCTCAATGGCGGAGTTGGACGAGCCGCAGGCGGGAAACACCGTCTCAAATCGTTTCAAAGACACGTCCAGGAACACCCGCACCTGCGGGTTCTCAATGGCGAAGGGGCAGATTCCGCCCACCGCGTGGCCGGTGAAGGCCAGCGCCTCATCGGGGGTGAGCATCTTCGCCTTTTTCTGAAACTGGGCCTTGAAGCGGGCGTTGTCCACCTTGGCGTCCCCTGCTGCCACCAGAAGGATGGCCCCGTCCCCGTCCGCAAAGGAGAGAGTTTTGGCGATGCGGGCGGGCGCTACGCCCAGGGCCTGGGCAGCCAGGGCCACGGTGGCGCTGGACACGGGGAACTCCCGCACGTCCCCGTCCCGTCCGAACTGCTTGAGATAATTTTTTACTGATTGGATAGACATATATATTTTCTCCTTATGGTATTCAATTTATCCGTCATTTCCCGCTTCCCCGTCCAGAGAAAACAAGTCGTTGGGCGAACACCCAAAAATCTGGCAGAGAGCCTCAATGTTCTCCTTGCGGATGGATTTCGTCTCGTTTTCCAGCATACGGCGGTAGCTTTGGTAGCTCATGTTCAGCTGCTGAAACAGCCAGTACCTGGATTTGCCTTGTTCCTGTAGAAGCTCTTGGATTCGCAGCCGTGCCATACCGTCACCCCCTTTGTGACAATGGTAACCGATTACAAAGAGAATTGCGGGGTCATCTGGCCTCATGCACCTGATTTTTTGGTCCTTTCAAAAGCTCCCATTTCAAATGGGCTCCCCTGTCGTGAAACAGGGGAGCCCGTTTGCGATTATACCCGGCTCCAGGTGACGCCCTGGGGAGTATCCTTGAGCGCGATACCCATACTTTTGAGCTGGTCGCGGATGCGGTCGGCCTCGGCCCAGTTCTTATTGGCCCGGGCCTCGTTTCGCGCCGCAATTAGCGCTTCCACCTGGCCGTCCGGAGACTTCTCTTCCTTTCGCGCATAGAGAAGGCCCAGCACGCCGGTAAGTTCCTCCAAGGCGCTAAGGCCGGCCTTGGCTGCCGCCGGCGACGGGTTTTCCCCGTCCATGGCGGTGTTTAACTCCCGCACCAGCTCAAAGATGACGCCGATGGCGTCGGCGGTGTTCAGGTCGTCGTCCATGGCGGTGACAAACCGGGCGCGGTACTCGTCGAGGACGGCGAGGAATTCCCCGTCCGCCTCCCCTTCGCCGGACGCGGCCACCTGCCCGAGCCGCTCCCGGCAGTTATAGAGCCGGTCCAGCGCGGCCTTGCACTGCTCGATGATCTCCACGCTATAGTTGATAGGGGTGCGGTAGTGAGACGCCACCATCAGATACCGGATGGGCTCATACCCGAACTTCTCGGCCACCTCCCGCACGGTAAAGAAGTTTCCAAGGGACTTGGACATTTTCCGCCGGTCCACGTTGATAAAGCCGTTGTGCATCCAGTAGCGGGCGAAGGGCACGCCGTTTGCGCACTCGCTCTGAGCGATCTCGTTTTCATGATGGGGGAACACCAGGTCCTCCCCGCCGCAGTGGATGTCGATGGTTTCCCCCAGGTACCGCCGGGCCATGGCGGAGCACTCAATGTGCCATCCCGGCCGTCCGGGGCCCCAGGGGGAATCCCACGCCGGTTCGCCCGGCTTTGCGCCTTTCCAGAGGGCGAAATCCAGCGGGTCCTCCTTGACATCCCCCACCTCGATGCGGGCCCCCGATTCCAGGTCCTCGATGGGCTGGTGGGAGAGCTTCCCGTAGCCGGGGTCCCTGCGGGTGCGGAAATACACGTCCCCTCCGCTGGGGTAAGCAAAGCCCTTGTCCACCAGCGCCCCGATGATGGAGAGAATCTCGTCGATGTTCTCAGTGGCCCGGGGATGGACGGTGGCTTCCCTCACGCCCAGGCCCTTCGCGTCGGTCCAGAACTCGTCGATGTACCGGGCGGCCACCTCCTTGACGGTGATGCCCTCCTCGTTTGCCTTGCGGATGAGCTTGTCGTCAATGTCGGTGAAGTTCTGGGCGAAGGTCACTTTGTAGCCCCGGTATTCCAGGTACCGGCGCAGCACGTCGAAAACGCACAGGGGCCGGGCGTTCCCAATGTGGATGAAGTTATAGACCGTGGGGCCGCAGGCGTAGATTTTGGCCTCGCCCTCCTGTAAGGGGACGAACTCTTCCTTCCGGCGGGTAAGGGTGTTGTAAATTTTCATGTCCTGGTTCCTCCGTCATGCAATTGATTTCTTGGCTTGAGTGTTTCTATATGTACGGCCCCGGCCTTTGGACCGGCCGGGGCTCTTTTTATTCCGAACGGGTCTGACTGAGCACCTGCACCGCATCCCGCAGCCGTTCGATCTCCGCCTCCAGGCGGCAGAGGGTCTGGCTGACGGGGTCGGGGATGTGCACCTGGTCGAGGGGGTCCACCTTCTGCCCGTTTCGCCGCACCACCCGGGCGGGCACGCCCACGGCGGTGGAATCGTCGGGCAGGTCGGTGAGTACCACGGCGTTGGCTGCCACCTTGCAGTTGTTCCCCACCTTGATGGGGCCTAAAATTTTGGCGCCCGCGCCGATCATGCAGTTGTCCCCGATGGTGGGATGGCGCTTGCCGGTATCCTTGCCGGTGCCGCCCAGGGTGACGCCCTGGTAGATGGTGCAGTTGTTCCCCACCTCGGCGGTCTCCCCGATGACGACCCCCATCCCGTGGTCGATCATCAGCCCCGTGCCGATGGTGGCCCCCGGATGGATTTCAATGCCGGTCTTTTTGCGGCTTCTCTGGGAGACAAGCCGCGCTAAAAACAAGAAGTTATGCCTAAAAAGCCAATTGGCCCGGCGGTGGGACCGCACCGCCTTGATCCCCTGATAAAGGACCCTTACTTCAAAGTTGCTTCTCGCCGCAGGGTCCCGCTCCCGGATTGCGGCAACGTCCGCTTTTGCCCTGCCAAACATACTATGACCTCCAACCAATCTGTTATACCGTAAAAACCAAAAGAAAACGCCCCTGTCCCCCTGCGGTCAGGAGGACAGAGGCGGTCGGTTCCCGCGGTTCCACTCTGCTTTTTCACTCTTCACTCTGCCTTGTAACGTAGGCGGTACGCGGGGCGTTACCCCCGGCGCTGACGGGCGCACCTTCGCCGATTTTCCCGCGAAACGGCTTGCAGCCGGCGGCCGTTTCTCTCTGGGCGGTTTCCTCGGTTACTCTTCCCGCTTCCTCGCGCATCCGGTTATTCTTCTGTGGGAAAGCGGCGCCCGGCCGCTCGTACCTATACCAGTATAGTATAGTTTGCCGGTAAATGCAACCCTTATTTGTTCCCGGCCCGCCCGGCTTTTTCGTAGGGGATCCGGTTCCTATGTCCTTTTACAAAAGGCTATGTCACAACAAACAGTTGATAAATAGCCATTTTTATAGGGGAGT
>CAMLYM010000131.1 GCA_946491705.1 uncultured Clostridia bacterium | reverse complement strand
CAGGACGCGTCAATGGCGGTTTCGGGATTGTCCCCGTCAAAGTAGGACTCGTCCTCCACTCCCAAATCGTAGCAAAGCTGCTGCAATTCGCAGTTCTGATTGCGGTCACAGGACAGGCAGCGGCGCTTGTGGTTGGAAAGAATCAGCTCCAGCGTCAGCCGGCGGGACTTCTGAACCTTCGGGGTGTTGGTGAAAACCTCCATCCCTTCGTTGACCGGGTAGACGCAGGACGCCACCAGGGAGCGGGCTCCCTTGACCTCCACCACGCAGATGCGGCAGGCGCCAATCTCGTTGATTTCCCGCAGATAGCAGAGCGTGGGGATGTCGATGCCGGCCTCGCGGGCCGCCTGCAGAATCGTATAATTCTTCGGCACGCTCATGGGCATACCGTTGATTTTGATGTTTACCATATCCATCTCGTCTGACACGCTCCTTTCTTATTTCTTCTCAATGGCGCCGAAGCGGCATTTCTCAATGCAGGCGCCGCACTTGATGCACTTCGCCGTGTCGATCACATGGGCGTTCTTCACCGTGCCGGAAATGGCGCCCACCGGGCAGACCCGGGCGCATAGGGTGCAGCCCTTGCACTTCTCCGGATCGATCACGTAAGAAAGGAGCTTTTTGCACACGCCGGCGGGACATTTCTTGTCCACCACGTGGGCTTCGTACTCCTCGCGGAAGTATTTGAGGGTAGAAAGCACCGGGTTGGGCGCCGTCTGGCCTAAGCCGCACAGGGAGTTGGACTTGATGTGGTAACACAGCTCCTCCATCTTGTCCAGATCCTCCAGAGTGCCTTCGCCCCGGGTGATCTTGTCAAGCATCTCGTAAAGGCGTTTGGTGCCGATGCGGCAGGGGGTGCACTTTCCGCAGGACTCGTCCACCGTGAATTCCAGGAAGAACTTCGCAATGTCCACCATACAGGTGTCCTCGTCCATCACGATCAGGCCGCCCGAACCCATCATGGAACCGATGGCGATCAGGTTGTCGTAGTCGATCGGTACGTCAAAATGCTCGGCCGGGATACAGCCGCCGGAGGGGCCGCCGGTCTGGGCCGCTTTGAACTTTTTGCCGCCCGGGATGCCGCCGCCGATTTCCTCGACGATTTCCCGCAGCGTAGTACCCATGGGCACTTCCACCAGACCCGTATTGTGGATCTTGCCGCCCAGGGCGAACACCTTTGTGCCCTTGGACTTTTCCGTCCCCATTCCCTTGAACCAATCCGAACCCTTTAAGATGATCTGGGGAATGTTCGCGTAGGTTTCCACGTTGTTGAGAATGGTGGGCTTGCCGAACAGGCCCTTCTGCGCCGGGAAGGGAGGCCGGGGGCGGGGCTCGCCGCGCTTGCCTTCGATGGAGGTCATCAGCGCCGTTTCCTCGCCGCAGACGAACGCGCCCGCACCTAAGCGGATGTCCAAATCGAAATCAAAGCCGGTGCCGAAAATATCCGTGCCCAAAAGGCCGTATTCCCTGGCCTGGTCAATGGCGATCTGCAGCCGCTTGACCGCGATGGGGTACTCGGCCCGGATGTAAATGTAGCCTTGGTTTGCGCCGATGGCGTAGCCGGCGATGGCCATGGCCTCGATGATGGCGTGGGGGTCGCCCTCCAGCAGGGAGCGGTCCATAAACGCGCCGGGGTCGCCCTCGTCGGCGTTGCAGCAGACGTATTTCTGGTCGGCCTGGTTGGCCGCCGCCAGGCTCCACTTGACGCCAGTGGGAAAGCCGCCGCCGCCGCGGCCGCGAAGGCCGGAATCCTTAATGGTGTCGATGACTTCCTGGGGCGTCATCTCGGTCAGCGCCTTGCCGAGGGCCGCATAGCCGTCCATGGCGATGTACTCGTCGATGATCTCGGGATTAATCACGCCGCAGTTGCGCAGCGCAATGCGGTGCTGCTTTTTATAGAAATCGGTTTCGTTCAAGGATTTGATGGTATCCTCGTCCACTGTCTCCTGATACAGAAGGCGGGTAACGATGCGGCCCTTTAACAGGTGCTCGCTGACGATCTCCGGAATGTCCTCGGGTTTTACCATGGAATAAAAGGCGCCTTCCGGATAGATAACCATAATCGGGCCCAACGCACACAGGCCGAAGCAGCCGGTGCGCACCACGTTTACTTCTTTCTCCAGGCCCGCCTTCTGGATTTCCTTCTTGAGGACCTGGATGATGTATTCGCTGTTTGAGGAGGTACAGCCGGTACCGCCGCAAACCAATACGTTTGACCGATACATTGTATGCGTTCCTCCTTACTTCGTCGCCGCGCCGATGGTGTACTCCGTCACCACATTGCCGTTGACAATGTGGTCGTTCACCACGCGGACCGCCTTTTCCGGCGTCATTTTCACATACGTGACCTTTTCCTTGCCGGGCGCGTACACTTCCACCACCGGCTCATATTGGCAGATGCCGATGCAGCCGGTTTGGGTGACCATCACGTCGGAAAGCTGCCGCTTGGCAACCTCCTCGACGAAGGAACTGAGCACCGGCCTGGCGCCCGCGGCGATACCGCAGGTGGCCATACCCACCACAATGCGGGTGCTGGCCTCGCCCTCGCGCATTTCCACGTTGGCGCGGACCTTGTTCTTTATCGCCTGAAGCTCTGCTAAGCTTTTCATTTCATTACACCTCCGAGAGTATTGGATGAAGAGGGCCGGACCCTGTCCGGCCAGAAGGGCTCGTTTACGTGGATGCGCCGGACGGCGCACCGCCCGTAAGCTCCGCTTCGTTTTCCTCTAGAAATTCCCGCAGCCACTGCACCGTTTCCGGGGCGTTGAGCGGGACGCCGGGACCGAGGATCTGCCGCATTTCCCGCGTGTCCAGCGAAAAGGTAAGACCGTCCCTCGCCCGGTTGTAGACAAAATCAATGGCGGGGTTGAACGGAATCAGGGACAGCAGGGTGGCGTTTATGTCCCCCAAGGGGGGACGGTCAATGTGGGACAACTGGAACCATGCGGTTACCACCGTCCCCTTATGTAGAGTGGAATCAATAGAAAAGTCCCCTCCCGCCATTTGGGCCGCCATTTTAAAGAACGGAACGCCGAATCCAACCTTACGGGTGGTGCGGGTGGTATAAAAGGGGTTGACAACCTTTTGCACCTGCTCCTCGCTCATGCCGCAGCCGTTGTCCGAAATGCGGATGGTGAGACGGTCCAGGTCCGTGCTTTCCAGAATGTCGATTCCAATAAGAGTGGCTCCTGCCTTGATGGAGTTTTGCACAATGTCCAAGACGTTGAGCGACAATTCGCGCATGGCCTTACTCCATGTATTTGGCTAAAATGGTGTCCACATCCTCCGGCTGAAGCTTGCCGTACACCTCGTCGTTGATGGTGATGACCGGCGCTAAGCCGCACGCGCCGATGCAGCGGCAGGCCTCCAGGGAAAACTTCCCGTCCGGGGTGCAGTCGTCCGCGCCGATGCCCAGCTTTTCCGACAGCCGGTCAAAAATTTTGCCCGACCCCTTTACGTAGCAGGCCGTGCCAAGACATACGGAAATCTTGTACTGGCCCTTGGGGGTGAGGGCAAACTGAGAGTAAAAGGTGGCTACGCCGAAGATTTCCTCCATGGGGATGCCCATATCCTGCGAGATAATCTGCTGCACCTCAATGGGAAGATAACCGTAGATCTCCTGGGCTTCCTGCAGAACCGGCATGAGCGCGCCTTTTTCGTCCTTATGCCGGGCGATGGCTTCCCGCAGCTGCGCTTCCTGCTCGGGCGTGCCGGTAAACGGCAAAGAACCAATTCGCTTTTGCATTCCTGTTCCTCCTGTTAACAATCAATTGGCACATTTGTTAAAAACGTAACAAACATGCCGCGCTAAATCGTATTATATCAGATTAATCGACAAAAATCTATACGAAATATGTGCCATCCCGGAAAAATTGCAGAAAAACTGCCGGACATCGTTTTAAAAAGTTGTTAAGTGTGCACAAGCGATAAAAAAATCCAAATTTCTTGTGCAATGCTTCTAAAATTCCGTGAAAAAAGGAAGCAAAAGCCGGGCAAGTGGATACGTTGGTGCTGCAAAAGCTAAAGGCGGTTTCCGGGGGTAGAAAGGGCTTCCAGAGGGCGGAAAAAAACAGCTCTTTGAGCTGTTTTTAGCGCATTATCAGGATTGGCCCCGGGACGGGACGGCCCGGATGGCCTTTTATCGCTTTGCGCTGCAAGGCGATAAAAATCCCCGCACTACCAGCATAAGCGCGGGGATGAAAAAATATTCCAGTTAAAGCCCATCCACATTGCCCGTTTCCCGGAAGGACCGCCAGACGTTCTCGAAAAAGTCCTCCCGCTGCGGGATGGGACGGCGGGGACGCACAAGGGCGCAGGGCCCCTCTTTTGTTAGGCGGACTTCCTGAATCGCTTCGCCGCCCTTCTCTGCCAGGGAATGCCGGAATTCCTCCGAAAGCCCGGTGGGCAGGGTTCCTTGCGGGTCATGGTACAGAGCGGAACCCCGGCTTTTGCCGCCGTTTCTTAGATAGGAGAGCATGGCGAACAGGTACGCCTGCTGGGAAAGAAGCAGGTCCCGGTAGCGAAAGGAAAGGGAGAGCTCGCCGGGCAGAACAGGGGACCTACCCCACTGCGCCAGCTCCGCCTGGGCTTCCTTCAAAGCAGCAGCCAGCCCTGTTTCCCTGCGAAAAGGGCCGCCCGCCTCGCTCATGCGCCGCTGGGCATTGGCGACCTGTCCCTGGATGCTTTCGGCATTTTGGGCCACCGGTGTAGTGAGCAACGCTTCCACCTGGGAAGAAACCGCGTTTAGAAACGCTGTTGCAGACATGGGCGGCTGGGTTCGTTTTGCGGCGATGTACCGGGCGGCCCGCAG
>CAMLYM010000130.1 GCA_946491705.1 uncultured Clostridia bacterium | reverse complement strand
TTTCCCGCCGCCAGCGCCGCAACCAGCGGCGCGATGGTCAGCTGCAGCGGATAGTTCCACGGGGAAAGGATCAGCACCACGCCCAGCGGCTCTTTTACAATGACGCTTTTGGACGGGGCGTGCAGCAGGGAGGTTCTTACCCGCACGGGTTTCATCCAGGAGGCCAGGTTCTTTTTCGCAAACCGAAGCTCCTCTAGAAGAAGGCCCAGCTCGGTTTCATACCCTTCAAATGGCGCTTTGCCCAAGTCCGCCTGCAATGCCTCCAAAAGCGCTGGTTCACAGGCGTGCAGCGCGTTCTGCAACAGGGAAAGCTGCCGCAGGCGAAACGAAAGGAAGCGGGTATGTCCCTCACAAAAATAGGCCCGCTGCCTCGAAAGAATTTCTTCATATTCCCTCATAAAAAGCGCCTCCCGAACCGGTTTTTCTTCATTATACTGCATCTGTACCCGAAAGCGCGCGAAAAAAGAAAAATTTGCATGTTTTCTTTGCCTGTTTTTAAAAAACAGTTTTCCCCTCTCATAAACCTTTGCGCCCAGGACAGAATAAAGAGGAACCCAAAAAAGGAGGTAAAAAACCATGGAAAAATGTCATGCGAACCATTGCATCCAATGCACCGTTCAGCAGTGCAAGCATCACTGCTCCAACGAGAATTACTGCTCCCTCGAGCGCATTCTCGTCGGCACCCATGAACAGCACCCCACCATGGATCAGTGCACCGACTGTAAGTCTTTTGAACTTGGCCGGTAACCGCGGCTGATTCCTTTTTGCATGCAAAAATCCCGTATGGAGTCATCCAATACGGGATTTTTCTTTTTTTGCAGTTATGTTTGCCGCTTGCTCGTCTTTACGTTAGGCGAGAAGAGAATCGACGGTTTTCGAAGCCCAAGCAACGCCCGCTTTCAAATCTTCATCGCTGAGCTTCGCCTTTTTGAACAGAGAGCTCTTTGCCTGCACCGTAAAGGCTTCCTCCAGCACGTTGGTGCCGGTGGCCTTGACAATATTCTTGAGCTCTTCGATCATTTCGTTGCAGGAACCACCGATGGCAAAGAACGCGACATTCTTCGCACGGGCCGGCGTCAGGGTTGCGCAGAAGTCCGCCAGCGGCTTTTCCGGCGATTTCTTATCCGCGTCCACGCCGATGATGACCAGCTTCTCATTTTCACACGGATAAGCGGGCGGAATCTTGTCACATTTGGCCTTCTGGTCCTCGGTGATAGCCTGAGCCAGGCTACCGGCATTACCGGATTTGGAATAGTGAAGAATGCGCATTTTGTACTTCATATGTTGCTTGCCTCCAGAATTTTAGAATCGTGCATTGTTTATAAGTATAACATACGAATACCAGGCTTGGCTAGCTTTTATTCATGAACAGATTGAAAATTTTTGAAAATAGAAATTTGGGGGAAATTAAGTTTTGATTTTTTTAGAAATATCCCCCGATTCGTTTTGCCAAAGCAGACGAACAAAGTATGTGGATTCTGTAAATTTTCACTGAACATTTTCACCAAAAGTTGCAATCGATTTTTGTTTGATGTATAATGAGTCCCATTGTAAATGAAACGGCTAATTTACCAATAATTTGTTATACAAAGACACAGGTTCGTTTTAGACGAAACCTTTTTTATTTGATTGTTACCGTTTTGATTCTTTGTTAGGCAGGAGATGTGGGTGCATATGCGCACAAAAAGAGTGCTTTTTTTCGAAAAGCTGCACGACCCTTCGGTATTCCGAACAGCGTATATTCTGAATCTGTTTTTCTGTTCGGTGTGCTTTTGGGATTTCGCCGGCATTGTGGTGAACGTGCTGATGTTCCTATGGGCGGGCGTATTCTTCTTTGATTTGTTTATTTCCCGCAAGAGTCCCCGCCGCATCCGCTACGGAAGCGTGCTGCTGGCTTTTCTGGGCGCGGGGCTGATTACCGCCCTACTGCACATTGACAGTGGCTTTGGCATGAATCTGATCATGCTGTACCATGCGGCGGTTTGCTTCTTTTTGTTCTACGGTCTTCACGCTGAACCCGACCGGCGTAAAACCAAACGGGAAATGAATCGGATTTTCGGCCTTGTCATGGTGTTGTCTACTGCTCTGGCGGTGGGCGGTCTGGCGATTGTAGCCTTCGCGCCCACCGGTCGGCTCTACGTGTCCGACTACATCCTGGGCATTATGGACAACCGCTTTACCGGGCTTTACACCAATCCGAACTTGGCAGCTTTTTCTTCGGTCATTGGTATGGTGTGCTGCCACATTCTGCTTCATAAGCGCAAGGAACAGGCGCCGGGCAAACGCCGTATCCCGGTGTGGCTGGCAGTGGTCTGCTTTGCGGGCAACACGCTGAGCCTATTGTTGTCCGACTCCAATGCATCCCTGGTCTTTGCCATTACTTATGTTGTCGTTTATTCCTTTTACCGGCTTTATCAAAGCAGCATCCATCATTCCGGAAAAAAGTCGGCGGTCCGCGGCCTGCTTCTGGCCGTGTGTTGCCTGACGCTGGCCTTTTCCAGCTTGGCCATCCGTTCCTCCTGCCAGGCCGGCGTTTCCCAGCTTGTGAACATGACGACCCAGACTCAGACGCAAAAAACAACTGCGGCGGACACCGGAGGCGGTTCTTCGCCCATCGCGGCGATGAACGTGGAAATCGGCCGGACGGAGGAATATGAAGTGTCCAGCGGCCGGCTGGGCTCCTTGGAGCAGTCGATGGTGCTGTTCGGAAAATTCCCGCTGATGGGGGTGGGCAAGGGCAACATCGTTCCCTATGGCGAACGATATCTGGTCAACGGCTTTACCTATACCGACCTGCACGACGGGTATCTGACTATTTTGATCTCCAACGGGCTGGTAGGCTTGTCCATTTTCGCCGCCTTCGTGCTGCTGTTTGGACGGCGCCTGATCCACTGCCTGCGTAAAAACCGGGACAAAAACCTCAAAGAGCTGCCCATGCTCTTTGCTGCTATCGGCGCTTATGGGGTATACGGCTTCTTTGAAAAAGCGGTGCTGTTCGACGTGACCTTCATGGTGGTCATCTTCTGGTTGCTGCTGGGTTATACGGCCAGCCGGATGACCAAGTACGAGTGGCAGGAAGCCCCTGCCGCCGAGTTTGGCATGCTCAGCCTGGGTTCTTCCCGTTCGCCGGTGTATAACATCTTTCCTCTTCCCACCCATCGCGAGCCGGTGAAGCTACACACGCACGACATTCCTTCTGCCCGGTATTCCCCATCGGATTCGGTTTCTTCCTATTCCGCCTACCGGCAAAGCACCGCCCGTAAGCTCAGCGAAAAGCCGACGATGACGGACCGTGCGCCGCTGCGGGACCATCCACCTTCCGAGCGTTGGAATCAATGATACGATTTTTCTATGAATAAACCCGGTGCCGGCGTCAAGTAGACGCCGGCATTTTTTCGCTTTTCACCGAAAGCCATCTCCATCTGATTCCTTGCAGGGCAGATAACTGACGCGCCGTCCTTGCCGCGCGCCGATTACACCAACGGCTTTTCACGAATCCTCCTCTCCGCCCACGAAAAGTCTCGGTTTTATATCCGTCGCCAAATCCGCGTTTCCCGCATAAGCTGAGAAAAACAGCCGTTTTGGGAAAGGAAGCGAGGCTTATGCGTGAAAAAACGCCGTCCCCCGCCCTCCGGCGATGCCTTGGGCTGCGGGAATCGATCACCATTACCACCGGCACCGTCATCGGCGTCGGGCTTTTCACGGTGGGGGCAAACGTGGTCGGCCTGATGGGCGGCGCCGTAATTTTCGCCACTCTCGCCGCTCTGCTCATCAGCATCTATCCCTCCCTGCTTTATGCGGAGATGTCCGCCGCCCTCCCCTTCTCCGGCGGCACTTATCAATACGCTTCCCTGGGTCTCTCCCGGCCCTTCGGGATGCTGTCGGGCTGGTGCTTTATCATCTCGATGGTATCGGTGGCCAGCGGAGAGGCGCTTGCGTTCAGCTTTTACCTGCGCACCATGCTGCAAGCGCTGGGCCTCTCTCTGCCCTTTGGGGACCAATGGATCGCCGTCGCAGCCGTGATCGGCTTTCTGCTCCTCGCCATACGGGGCGTGGAGATGACCGGGCGGATGCAAAACGGGTTTTTATTCTTTTTCTGGGGCGTAGCGATCGTCTGGATTTGTTCCATCCTTCCCTCCATGCGCTTTGGCGGCATGCAGGTTCCTTTTTTGGACCGTGTCACCCTCGCCGGGTTTCTTCCCTGCGTCGCCATGATCTGGTGGTGCTTTGCAGGTTTTGAAACCTGCTGCGCCATGGGGGAGGAGATCCGGCACCCCCAGATTAACCTCCCCCGTTCGCTGATGCTGGCACCCTTTCTCGTCTTTGCCGTTACCGGCTTATTCCAGTGGGCGCTCATCGGCATCGTTCCCGCAGATGCGCTCGCTTCTTTGGCAGACGCCTCCGCTCCCTATGCCGACGGCATGCAGCTGGCGGGGATCGTGGGCTTTCCCCTCGTCCTGCTGTGCCTGGGTATTGCCTTCGGCGGGGACTTCTCCACCTTAAACGCCAGCGTCAGTGCTCCGGCCCGCTATCTTTACACCATGGCCAAGGACGGCGCGCTGCCCGCCTTTCTGGAAAAGCTTCATCCCCGCTTTCAAACCCCTGTCCCGGCTATTCTTCTATTGGGCGGTCTGATGCTCTTTCTCATCGCCACCAACTCCATCGCCGTCATCGCTTCTCTCTCTTTGTTTGCGACTCTTCTTTACTATGTCATCGGTATGGCCGCCGCCTGCGGGCTGCGCATCAGAAAGCCCGGCCTTAAAAGGCCATACCGTGCGCCCCTTCTTTGGGTGGGCGCTCCGGTGAGCATCGGGGTCTATCTACTGCTGATGACCCAGCTGGACTGCGCGGCGGTCCTTGCCGGGATCCTTTGGTGCCTCATCGGCCTTGTTTTGTTTTTCATCTGCCGCCGGGTGCGCAAGCCGGCGGCAGACAGTCCATCCCCCCCTCC
>CAMLYM010000129.1 GCA_946491705.1 uncultured Clostridia bacterium | reverse complement strand
GGTGTTAATGACGATGAGGGTCCACCCGTTCCCATTCCGAACACGGTAGTTAAGCTCATCGGTGCCGAAGATACTTGGCTGGCGACGGCCCGGGAAAATAGGACGATGCCAACTCCATAAAAAGCCTCATCCGAAAGGATGAGGCTTTTTTCACGTTTGGCTAAAAGCGGCCTTTGCTCGATAACGCATTCGACCCCCGTCTGCGGATGAAGAGCAGGCGGGAGCCGCCCCGCGCCAGAAGAAAACGGGCGGCGTCTTGCCCGGGTTCGACGAAATCCCCTTGTACCGGGAAGAAAACCGGGTATCCTAGAAAGACAGGAGGAGAGGATTATGAAGCAAATTGCCGTGTTATTTACCGGCGGCACCATCGGCAGCCGCCGCCTGGACGAACACCGGGTCAACTTAGGAACCGCGCCCTATACCTTATTAACCCAGTATGAGGAGGAATGCCCCCAAAGCGGCGTCGCCTTCCTGACCGGCGAGCCATTGAGCCTACTCAGTGAGAACATGCACCCGGAGCATTGGATCGCCATGGAAAGAGCGGTGCGCGCCCTGCCTCTGACCGCTCTGTCCGGGGTGATCCTGACCCACGGAACCGACACGCTGGCTTACTCGGCGGCGGCGCTGTCCCTTTTGTTAAGCGACCTGCCCATCCCGGTGCTGCTGGTGTCCAGCCATTATCCGCTGGAGGACGCGCGGCAAAACGGCCGGCGGAATTTCCGCGCCGCCGTGGACTTTGTAAAGCAAGCCGGCGTTTCCGGAGTATACGCCCCCATCTGCCAGCAGGGGGACACCGCCTACTACGAGGGCGGCGCGCTTCTCCAGGCCCAGGGGCTCACCCATGTGTTTCGCAGCGTGGACGGCCCCTTCGGCAGATGGGAGGAGGGAACGGTTCGGCTTATCCGGGCCGCAAAAGCGCCCAAAGCCCCGGTTTTCGGCCCAAACCCCAAAGCGAGCGGGAAGATTTTGACCATTTTGCCCCATCCGGGGCTTGATTACCGCCGCTTCGACCTTGAGAACCATCCGCCCAAGGCCGTGCTCCACCTGCTCTACCATTCCGCGACCGCCTGCCTGGACGGGGGACGCGGCGGGGAATGGGATTCGGCCGCGTTTATCCGGGCCTGTATGGAGCGGGGCATTGACGTGTACCTGGCCCCCATCGGCAAAGACGGCGGGGTCTACCCCTCCACCGGCGCCCTCGAACAAGCCGGCGCCGTCCCGCTGCCCGGCCTGACCGGGGAAGCCGCCTTCGTGCGCCTTTCCCTTGCCTACGGCACCTTTGAAAAGGACCGCAAAGCCGCCCGGCAGGCCGTTCTTAACGCCCAATAAGCGGGAAAACCGCCCCCAAATCCATATGCACATTTCAAAGAAGCCCTCCGTATGATGTAGTACAACACATATGGAGGGCTTTTGCTGTGCAAAGGCGCGGTTTTCCCGCTTTGTCCCGGGCCGCGAGGCCGCCGGGAAGCGGCTCCTGTGGGTTGGACTTTTCCGATCATTGGAGGTGTCAATCCATTACGATGCATAACCATATAACCGAATCCTGCGCGGTCGTGGGCGGCGACATGCGCATTGCCAAAGCGGCGGGCCTGCTGGCGGAGAGCGGATTTGAGGTAAAGGTGTTTGGACTGGACAACGGCATTGAGCTGGGCAGCGCCATCAAGCGGGCCAGCAATGTGGAGGAAGCGGTGGTGGAAAGCCGGTTCGTCCTGCTGCCCATCCCCCTATCCCAGGATTCCCTGACCATTACGGCCCCCCTGTCCTGCCAGCCGGTTTACTTACACGAGCTCTTTTCCGCCGCCGGCCCCGGCCAGCTCCTGCTGGGCGGTATGGTGACCCCCGCCCTGGCCCAGAAGGCCCGGGAAAAAGGCCTGAAACTGATTGATTACTACAAGCGCGAAGAGCTCATCGTGCGAAACGCCATCCCTACCGCCGAGGGCGCCATCCAGATTGCCATGGCGGAAACCACCGTCACCCTCCACGGCGCCAAGTGCCTGCTCACCGGCTTCGGCCGGGTGTCGAGGGTGCTGGCGGCGAAACTGGCGGCGCTGGGCGCGAAGGTGACGGTGGCCTCCCGCCGGGTGAGCGACTCCGCCTGGTGCGACGTGTACGGCTACCGGCATGGGAACATCGCCTGCCTGGCCGATGCGGCGGCCAAGGCGGATGTGGTCTTCAATTCCGTCCCGGCGCTGCTGTTCGACCGGCCGGTACTCAAGAAGATGAAGCGGGATACGGTCATCGTGGACTTAGCGTCCAAACCGGGCGGCGTGGATTATCCCGCGGCGGAAGAGCTGGGGGTCAAGAGCATCCTGGCCTTGTCTCTGCCCGGCAAAGTCGCCCCCGCCACGGCGGGCGCCATCATCAAGGACGCGGTGATGAATATTTTGGAGGAGGAGACACCATGTCAAAGCTGAAAGTAGGCTTTGCGATGTGCGGGTCGTTCTGCACCTTCGCAAAAGTCATCCCACAAATGCAGGTGTTGGTGGACGCGGGCTATGAGGTGGTGCCGGTTATGTCCACCGTGTCCTATTCCACCGATACCCGCTTCGGCAAGGCCGAGGACTTCCGCGACCAGATCGAGGCCATCTGCCAGAACCCCATTGTCCACACCATCCCCCAGGCGGAGCCCTTCGGCCCGAAAAAGGTGGTGGACGCCATGATCGTCGCCCCCTGCACCGGCAATACGTTGGGAAAGCTGGCAAACGGCATCACCGACACGCCGGTGACGCTGGCGGTCAAGTCCACCCTGCGAAACGAGCGGCCGATTTTGATTGCCGTTTCCACTAACGACGCTTTGTCCGGGTCGGCGGCCAACATCGGGACGCTGTTAAACCGCAAGCATTTCTATTTTGTCCCCATGCGGCAGGACGATTTTGTCAAGAAGCCCACCTCGATTGTGGCGGACTTCACCCAGATTCTTCCCGCCTTCGAGCAGGCCCTTCTGGGCAAGCAGATTCAGCCCATCCTGGTGCGGGACGACGCGTGAAGAAAACGAAAAAGGCCCTCCGGCGGAACCGGAGGGCCTTTTTGTTTATAATTACGGATGGCATCTTGATAAGCTTGAAAACAAAAAATACTGCTTACATAGGAACTCACACCAGTATTACTGATATGGGTGGGTTCCTGTTTTTATTTTTGGATGTCATAATTAAGACGAGGTGAAAGCTTATGGTGACGTTGAATGTAGACGCATTGCTCAAGAGAGAGGGAAAAAGCCGGTATTGGCTGTTTCAGCAGCTCAATATGAGCTATCAAAGCTTTTCCCGCATGATTAACAATCAAACCCGTTCCATCAGCCGGGATAATATCGAGGCCCTCTGCCATATTTTTCACTGTACGCCTAATGAGCTCTTCACCATCTCGGATTCGCCAGTTCCGTAAGCGTTCAGGACTCTTTTTGGGTGTTCATTTCTTTTGCGCTGCCAAAAGAAACGAACCAAAGAAAAGGCAGTTCAAGGGGGAAAAAGACGCTAGGGACGGGGACACAAATTTTTCCCCCTTGAAAATCCCCCTCTGATCGGAGGAGGGCAGAGGGAAGAAAACAAGCCTTGATGAAATATATTCACCAATCCCAGGCGACCGGCAAAGTTAGTTGTGAATCTATTTCACCAGCCCGGCTGAATGCCTAGAGGGATTCTTAAGGGAGAAAAACCTTGCCCCCGAACTTTATGCCGTTTTTCTCCCTTAAGCCGCCCTTTCTTTGGTTCGTTTCTTTCGGCGGCGCGAAAGAAATGAACACGTTATCAGGTGGGAATCGAACGGATAAGGCCGACGGCGGCAAAGCGGAAAACGGATTCTTTGCAAAACCCGGTATAAGAAAAGCTGGCAAATCCCAGGGCTGTTCTTTCTCCCTGAAACTCACTTTTCGAATGATTTTTAGAATGCCTCTTTCTTTTGCTCCGCCAAAAGAAAGAGGCGAAAGAAAGGAACACGAAATCAGGTAAGAACCGGACGGAAAAGGCCGACGACGGCAAAGCCGAGGAAGCATACGACAACGATTCCCCAATTCCCGCCTTTTCGCATTGCGCCCGAGCCCCAACGGTGCTATCATGGCAGTAGAACCGAAGGGAGGAATCGGCATGACCGGACTCGACCAATTGCACGCGCTCCTCGAACAGAGCGACAATATGGTGTTCTTTGGCGGCGCGGGCGTCTCCACCGAGAGCGGAATCCCGGATTTTCGCAGCGTGGACGGGCTTTACCACACCCATTACCGTTACCCGCCGGAGACCATCCTGAGCCACAGCTTTTTTGAAGCCCATCCCGACGAGTTTTACACCTTCTATCGGGATAAAATGCTCTGCCTTGACGCGAAGCCTAACGCCGCACACAAGGCGCTGGCCGCGCTGGAGCAAAAGGGAAAACTCAGAGCGGTCATAACCCAGAACATCGACGGCCTTCACCAGAAGGCGGGAAGCCGCAAGGTGCTCGAACTGCACGGCTCCATCTACCGAAACTATTGCACCCGCTGCCATACCTTTTACCTGCCCGAGACGGTCCGGGACAGCGCGGGCGTGCCTGTCTGCTCCTGCGGCGGGATCATCAAGCCGGACGTGGTGCTCTATGAGGAATGCCTAAACGAAGGGGTGCTGGAGGAGGCGGTGTGGCACATTTCCCGGGCGGACGTGCTGCTGGTAGGAGGGACTTCGCTGGCTGTCTATCCGGCGGCGGGGCTACTGCAGTATTATTCCGGCAAGCACCTGGTTCTCATCAACAAATCCCAAACCCCGGCCGACGACAGCGCCGACCTGCTGCTTCACGAAAGCATCGGCAAGGCGCTCGCGCCTTTTTGCAACGAATAGGAGGAAGAACCATGGAAAAACTCACCGACCTGCCCAACATCGGCGCGGTTTTGGCCCAGCGCCTTTGCCAGGTGGGGATCGACACCCCGGAAAAGCTCCGGGAAGCAGGCGTGCAGGAAACGTTTCTGCGCCTGCGGGAGAAGGACCCGGGCGCCTGCCTGCACGAGCTGAGCGCGCTCCAAGGGGCGGTGCTGGGTGTGCGCAAGCAGGATCTGCCCGACGAAGTCAAGGCCGGGCTGCGCGCCTTTTTCAAGAGCCTGTAAT
>CAMLYM010000128.1 GCA_946491705.1 uncultured Clostridia bacterium | reverse complement strand
TCAAGAGAAAACCCTTCCTTCTTCATTTTTTACCCCACAAACGCTTTAAAGCTTTAAAGCGTTTAACTGCTACTGGTATCATACTCGATTTTTTCGCCAAAAGCAAGCCCCCATCCGCACTTTTTTCCGGTTTTCGGCAAAAAAATTGAAAGGGGCGGCGCGACGTGGTAGAATAAGAATCATTTGAATTGGAAAAGAGGGGTAAGCCATGGAATTTCTTCTGCGCCCATGGAGGGAAAGCGACATTGAGAGCGTGGCCAAACATGCCGACAACAAAAAAATTGCGGACAATCTGCGCGACGCCTTTCCCCATCCTTACCGGTACGAGGACGCGGCGGCTTATGTACGTTCCTGTCTGAATGCGCCCGAGGAGAAGCAGTGCGTGCGGGCCATTGAGGTGGACGGAGAAGCGGTGGGCAGCATCGGCGTCTTTGTAGGAGAGGACGTTTGCTGCAAAAGCGCGGAAATCGGGTACTGGCTGGCGGAGGAATACTGGGGCAACGGCATTATGAGCCGGGCCATCCGGCTTCTATGCGAAGAAGCTTTTGCACGCTACGATCTGGTTCGCATCTATGCCGAGCCCTTCGCGCACAATGTGGGCTCCAAGCGGGCGCTGGAGAAGGCCGGGTTCGAGCTGGAAGGGGTGCTGCGCCGCAGCATCTACAAAAACGGTAAGGTTTTCGATTCCTGCATTTACGCTCTTTTGCGCTGAGGAAAAGAAACCTAAGCAAAAGCCGCCGGCCGGGCCGGTTTTTGTGACAAAGGCCTATTGTGTTTTTTGGAGTAAAATAGTATAATATAGTCCGGTTGCATGGCAACGTTACCGCGGCAAAAAATAAGCCGGGCTTTGTCCCGGTTGGACGCAGAAATAGGAGAGAGGCACATGCTGCAGCTTGAAAACGTTTCCCTGTCCGTAGACGACGGCAAGGAAATCCTCAAACATATTGATCTGACCATAGAGGGCGGCAAGTTTGTCGTCATCACCGGGCCCAACGGCGGCGGGAAATCCACGCTGGCAAAAACCATCGCCGGTATTCTTTCCCCGGCCGAGGGAACCATCCGGTTTCACGGCGAGGACATCACCAACCGCTCCATCACTGAGCGGGCGAACCTGGGCATTGGGTTTGCCTTTCAGCAGCCGGTACGGTTTAAGGGCATCACCGTACGGGACATGATCCGTCTGGCGGCGGGGGGCGAGCTGCCTGAGTCCCAGCTTTGCACCTACCTGTGCGACGTGGGGCTTTGCGCGAAGGACTATATCGACCGGGAGCTCAACGCCAGCCTGTCGGGCGGGGAAATCAAGCGCATTGAAATCGCCATGTCGCTGGCGCGCAAATCCAAGCTTACTATTTTTGACGAGCCGGAGGCCGGGATCGACCTGTGGAGCTTCAATAACCTCATCGAGGTGTTTCTCAAGCTCCGCCGGGAAATCCAGGGTTCCTCCATTCTGATCATCTCCCACCAGGAGCGGATTCTGGAGATTGCCGATGAAATTGTCGTGCTGGCCGACGGGAAGATCACCGCCCAAGGGCCGAGGGATCAAATCCTGCCCCATCTTCTTAAAGGGGAAAGCTGCTCGTTCTGCCCCAATCAGGAGGGATTCTGCCATGAATGAGATTACCAAAAACCTGCTGGAGCTGGTGTCCGACCTGTCCGGGGTGCCCGGCGGCGCTTACAACATCCGGGAAGACGGCCAATGTGCCGGGCGGCAGTCCACCGAGCATATCCAGATCAACTCGAAGACCGATAAGCCCGGCATCGACATCATCGTCCAGCCGGAAACCAAGGGTGAAACGGTTTACATTCCCGCCTGCGTCACCCATTCGGACGTCAATGACCTGGTATATAACGACTTTTACATCGGCGACGATGCGGACGTAACGGTAGTAGCTGGCTGCGGCGTGCATACCGACGGGGAAGAAGAATCCCAGCACAACGGCATCCATCGGTTTTTCCTGGGGAAAAACGCCCGGGTCAAGTATGTGGAGAAGCACATCGGCGTGGGCAAGGGAACCGGCAAGCGGGTCATCAATCCCCGGACCTTTGTGGACATCGGCGAGGGCGGCTACCTGGAGATGGACACCACCCAGATCAAAGGGGTGGACTCTACCAACCGGGTGACCAGAGGCGTGCTTGGGGAAAACGCCAAGCTGGTCATCAAGGAAAAGATTATGACCGACGGGGAGCAGACTGCACAGACCAACTTTGAGGTGGATCTAAACGGCATCGGTTCGGGCGCCGACCTGATTTCCCGGTCGGTTGCCAAAGGCCGTTCCAAGCAGGTGTTTCGCTCCAAGATCAATGGGAACACCAATTGTTCGGGCCATTCCGAGTGTGACGCCATTATCATGGACGAAGGGGTGGTCAGCGCCATTCCGGAGCTTACGGCCAACCATGTGGACGCCGCTCTTATCCACGAGGCTGCCATCGGCAAGATCGCAGGGGAGCAAATTATCAAGCTGATGACGCTTGGCCTGACCGAGGAAGAGGCGGAAGCGAAAATCATCGAAGGTTTCCTGAAATAAGGAGCTGTAAAGGAAAAGGAAGGCCCCGGGTGAAACCGGAGCCTTCCTTTTTTGCTGCGCGTCTTGGAAACACATTCTCAATCCTTAAAAAGCAGTACATCTCCGCTGCGGGGCTATGCATCGCGCCTTGAGCCGCAAGGCCCCGATATGCATTGCCGGCGCTCACGGCGGTTGCCAATCCCTTCGATGGAGAAGAGGTGTTGCAGGTTTGATGGCAGCCTCGTTGGCTGACAGGCGTACTTATGCGTCCATCGGATAGGTGTAGGTTGCGAAGGGCTCGCCGGTTTCTTCGTCCTGCAGAGTCACCGTCACACAGGCATCTTCGGAACTCACCCCATGAAAAATCTGGTATAATACCGCACAAACTCCAACAGTGGACAAGGCAGCGGAATCGTAGCCGTTCCGGTAGGCGGCCTGGTCGGCGAGCAGGACGATGTTTTGATATCCCTGATCTGTCCGCGCTTCCTTGATGGAGGGAAAGTCCGTTCCCTCCTGGAAGGAGGCGACCAGGCTCTCCAAATCGCGCTGAGTGCTTTCGCCCATCCGGTCGTACACCGTTTGGGTCATCCGGTAGGTCAGGGAGCCGTCGTCATTTTCCGTGATCTCGGCTACCCCGTTGGAATAGGCGTTCTTTTTCGTCTGCTCCACATTCGCGCCATCTAAAAGGACGGAGGGAATCACGACCGTCACATTCGCGTTGGCGATGGTTTCGGAGGAAGCAGAGGAAACCGGGGCGGATGCCGCGTCCTGTGCCGAACAGCCGGCCAGCGCCCCCAGAAGCGGCAGGCACAAAAACAGGGCGGCCCACTTTTTCAGATGCATGGCATTCTCTCCTTAAACCGCGTCCATCCGCGCGGAGTGATTAATGGAAAAGTGGCAGAGGGATTCATAAGAAGATATGGATGGAGAATGTAGCCATTATATCACATTTGGAGAAAAGCAGCATGAAAAATGCAAGTTATTTTTTGTAAGAACAAAAAGAAACAGGGAAAGAAAACGTAGAATATTTCCAGAAACCTTTGTATAATATGAACGAAATAAGAATAAATTGTGGTTTTATTCAGAAGAAAGATTGAAATATCTGTGAATACATGGCATAATCAATATCTATGATGCGCTTTCCTTTTTGAAAGGAAAGAATAATGCAAATGAAAAGGATGTCGGTCATGAAAGAACGAAGTAACTTTTCCAGCAGAATCGGTTTTGTACTGGCTGCGGCGGGTTCTGCAGTGGGCTTGGGAAACATCTGGCGGTTTCCCTATCTGGCAGCGAAATACGGCGGCGGAATATTCCTGCTTGTTTATATCATCCTGGCGGTCACCTTTGGCTTTACCCTGATGATCGCGGAAATCGCTCTGGGCCGGAGAACCGGTTTGAGCGCCATCGGCGCGTTCCGGTCGCTCAATAAGAAATTCTCCTTTTTGGGCTGGCTGACCTCCATTGTCCCGATGATTATTCTCCCTTATTACTGTGTCATCGGCGGCTGGGTGGTCAAATACTTTGCCTCTTACGTGGCTGGAGACGGCAGCGCCGCCGCTGGAAACGACTTTTTCTCGAGCTTTATCGCCCAGCCCATGCAGCCGATCTTTTGGTTGTGCGTATTTATCGCAGCGACCGCGATCATCGTGCTGCTCGGGGTGCAGAAGGGCATTGAGAAGGCCAGTAAGATTTTGATGCCGATTTTGGTGGTACTCTCCATTGTAGTGGCGGTGTATACCATTACCATGCCGGGCGCGTGGGAAGGCGTGCTTTACTACATCACGCCCGATTTCAGTAAATTTTCTCCCATGACGGTTTTAGCCGCCCTGGGCCAGCTCTTTTACTCCATGTCTCTTGCCATGGGCATTATGATTACCTATGGCTCTTATATGAAAAAGGAAGCGAACCTGGAGAAGTCGGTCAAGCAGATTGAGATTTTTGACACCGGCATCGCCCTGGTGGCGGGGCTGATGATCGTACCGGCAGTGTTTGTCTTTTCTGGAGGCGACCAGTCTCAGCTTCAGCAGGGCCCGAGCCTGATGTTCGTCACACTGCCGAAGGTGTTCGAAAGCATGGGAACCGGCGGCCTTGTAATCGGCGCAGTCTTCTTCCTGTTGGTTTTGTTCGCCGCGCTTACTTCCGCCATCTCGCTCATGGAAACGGTTGTGTCTATCCTTCAGGATAAGCTTCATTGGAACCGCAAGGTTACCTGCCTGGTGGTGGCGATAGGCGCAATTTTGATTGGCGTGCCGTCTTCTCTGGGTTTTGGCGTCTGGGAAAACATCCAGATTCTCGGCATGTCCATCCTTGACTTCTTCGATTTCCTCAGCAATAGTGTGCTTATGCCTATTGTGGCCTTCTTTACCTGTATTTTTGTAGGATGGATTATCAAGACCAAAGTCATTTCCGACGAGGTCAAGCTTTCGTCAAAGTTCCACGGCGAGAAAATGTTCGTGGTCATGATCAAGTACATCGCCCCGGTCCTAATCATCGCCATTCTGGTCAGTTCTATCCTGAACGCTACAGGAATTCTTGTGATTTAATCTGATTTTCGTATTTTGCGGCAGGAAAGGCCTGCGGTGGTAGCTCCGCCGCAGGCATTTCCATTGTCAAAAAGAGCAGTTGAGGCCCTTTTTATGCTGACAGAGAGAAAACGTTTCTGCTCGCTGAATTGACGGTTGCAGTTTTCGCGCCGTCTGTCTGGACATTGGTTTGATTTACGGCCGGCATCCATTGCGTCTCTACAGATGAAGCCATAAAAAATCATTTATACATGGAAGCCGATGAATTTTTTTGTGTTATATGTCTGATAAAATCCCTCTGCGATAAGAAATAATCGCAGCGGGATTTTTATATGGACGGGATTTGTTTCAATTCCAATAGCCCAGACTGCTTGTAA
>CAMLYM010000127.1 GCA_946491705.1 uncultured Clostridia bacterium | reverse complement strand
AAAATGCTCAGTGAGAACCACGTATACAGCGAAATCGTCGCCGCTACCGGAGCCAGCACCGCTACCATCAGCCGGGTCAAGCGTTCCCTTGCCTATGGCTGCGACGGATACCGGCTGGTTTTTGAAAGGATTCGTGACAAGTGAGCGGCGGATACACCTGCTTTGCCGCCTATTACGACGCCCTGACCGGCAATGTGGACTATCCCGCCCGGGCTGCTTATCTTTTGGACTTGTTCGGCCGGTATTCCCCCCGTCCGCCCCGTCTCCTTCTGGACCTGGCCTGCGGCACGGGAAGCATGGCTTGTGAGTTTGCCCGGCGGGGAATCGACGTCATCGGCGCGGACGATTCGGTGGAAATGCTCACGGTGGCCCGGGAAAAGGCCGTGGAGCAGGGGCTCGAGGTGCTCTTTTTGTGCCAGAGCATGCAGGAGCTGGACCTTTACGGCACGGTGGACAGCGCCGTATGCACGCTCGACAGCCTCAACCACATCACCGATCCTAGGGAGGTAAAGAAGGCGCTGTCGAGGGTGTCCCTGTTTTTGGAGCCGGGAGGCATCTTTCTCTTTGACGTGAATACTCCTTATAAGCACGAAAAGGTATTGGGGGATCACTCCTTTGTTTACGACCTGGGGGATCTCTACTGCGTCTGGCAGTGCGGGTATGACCCGGCCACCCGGACGGTAGACATTGACCTGGACTTTTTCGAAGAGGAAGAGGACGGGCGTTATTTCCGTATGAGCGAGTCCTTTCGCGAGCGGGCTTATACGAGAGAGGAACTGACCGGCTGGCTGCACGAAGCTGGCCTGGAGGTGCTCGACGTGTTCGAGGAAATGACCATGCGGGAAGTGAGGGAGGAGACCCAGCGGGCGGTCTATATCGTGGAAAAATGCCGGTAGGCTTTTTGCCTGCCGTTTTTTCGAGGAAAGGAAGAAACTATGGGAAGACGCATTCGAAGGATAACCAAAGACGGCTCCATTGTCGCCTGCGGGGTGGACGCCACCGACCTGGCGGGGGAAGCCGAGCGCATTCATAAAACCTCAGCGGTGGTGACCGCGGCGTTAGGGCGGCTTTTGACCGCAGCGAGCTTGATGGGCAGCATGCTCAAAGGGGAAAAGGACACCATTACCCTGCGTTTAAACGGCGGCGGCCCCTGCGGGACGCTTCTCGCCGTGGCTGACAGCGTAGGAAACGTCAAAGGATACGCCCAAAACCCCATCGTAGAGCTGCCCCTAAACGCCAAGGGAAAGCTGGACGTAGGCGGCGCCGTGGGGCGGGACGGCCGCCTTGCCGTCATCCGGGACACGGGAATGAGCGAGCCTTATGTGGGCCAGTGCCCCATTGTTTCGGGCGAAATCGCCGAGGACATCACCAGCTACTATGCGGTAAGCGAGCAGGTACCCACCGTCTGCGCCCTGGGGGTACTCGTCAATCCCGATCTGACCGTCAACTGCGCGGGCGGCCTGCTCATCCAGCTGCTGCCCTTTGCCGAGGAAGCGGCGGTGGCTGCGTTGGAAAAGAACATCGAGGCCCTCCCATCCATCACCCAAATGCTTTCGCAGGGCCTGACCATTGACGACATCTGTCAAAAAGCCCTCGACGGGTTTGAAACCGACCTGCTCGACGAAGCGGAGGTATCCTACCGGTGTGACTGCAGCCGCGAGCGGGTGGAACAGGCGCTTTTGACCTTGAAGGAGGAGGACCTGACCGGCCTTGCGGATGACACAGGTAAGGCGGAGGTCTGCTGCCAGTTCTGCGACAAGAAGTATTACTTTACCAAAGACGAGCTGCAGGCGTTGGCGGCCCGCAGCGAAGAATAGACGAAGGGGACGGCTTTTCATGGGAAAACGGTTTGTGCTATTTGACCTGGACGGAACGCTCATTGACTCGCTTGAGGACTTGGCAGACGCGTCCAATTACGCGCTCGGGCAGTTCGGATATCCGAGACAGGAGCGGGTGGAGGATTTCCGCTATTTTGTCGGCGACGGGGTGCCCAAGCTCATGGAGCGGATTCTGCCGCCGGGAGAAGCCACCGAGGAACGCATCCAGGCCCTGCGGGGCGCCTACGTCAAGCGGTATCTGGAACACTGCTGCGACAAAACGAAGCCCTACCCGGGCATTGTGGAGCTGCTCTCCGCCCTCAAGAAAAGAGGCGTAAAGGCGGCGGTGGTATCCAATAAGCCCGACGACCAGACCAGGCGGATTCTGGCCGAACTGTTCGCCCCCGGCACCTTTGCCGCCATCGCCGGCAACCAGCCGGGCTATCGGGTCAAACCCGACCCGGGGCTGACCTGGAAGGTGATGGGCGAGCTTGGGGCCGAACCGGCTGACTGCCTGTTTGTAGGGGATTCAGGAGTGGATATGCGCACGGCCGAAAACAGCGGCGCGACCGGCGTGGGCGTGCTGTGGGGCTTTCGCACCAAAGAGGAACTGCTGGAAAACGGCGCCGGGCATTTGATCGCTTCTCCTATGGAGCTTCTCGCCCTTTTGTGACAAAAGACGGGGCATTTCCCAAAAGAGAAAGAATTTCCTTGACAAAGCAAGGAGCCGAAGATATAATATTGTATCGTGGTATATGAGGTGACCTATGGTTGTTGGATTGAAAACATTGTTTGCAGAGGACGGCGTCCGTCAGGTGGACTATACCTTTACGCCGGACGAAGCTCTGCTGGCCGGATGCTCTCCCATCCACGTGACGGGGAAGCTTCAAGGCAAATCCTCTATCGTGTACATGACGCTTACCGCCGCGTTCACCCTATCGCTTCTATGCGACCGGTGTATGACCTCGTATAAAGAAGCGCATTCGGTGCCGGTGGAGCATGTGCTGGTAACCTCTTTGAACAGGGAAGACAACGACGAGCTGATCCTGGTGGAATCCCAAGAGATCGACCTGGACGAGCTGGTGATGTCGGACCTTTTGCTTACTCTGCCCATGAAGCATCTTTGCAGGGAAGACTGTAAGGGCTTGTGCGCGCAGTGCGGCAAAAACCTCAACGAAGGGGACTGCGGCTGCAAGAAAAAGCCGGTGGACCCGCGCCTTGAGGCGTTACGAAAGCTATTGGATTAGTGTTATTATAAGAGGGAGGTGCTGACCATGGCGGTGCCGAAGAGAAAGCATTCGAAAGCAAGACGCGACAAGAGACGCAACAATGTCTGGAAGATCGAGGCCCCTGTTCTCATCAAATGTGAGCAGTGCGGGGCGTTGAAGCGGCCTCACCGAGTTTGCGATAGCTGCGGAACCTATCGGGGGAGACAGATCATCGTAAAAGCGGCCCAGGAAGCCTAAGCCTTTCGAAAAAGAATTAGAGGAGGAGAAATCCTTCTCTATTTTTTTTGGAAAACGGTCTTGGTTGCGAAATGCGTGATTTTGAAAAGAACGGCAACACTAGAAGAGAAACCCTGCGGCAAAGGGCCTTGCGCCTGTTTGCCGCGGGCCGGATGCGCAAACGACGAGGAGGATGCTTCATGGCGGTGCCCATTATGGGAATCGACCCGCAAAGCCCGGCCGAACGGGCGGGCCTGCGTACGGGCGAACAGCTTTTGTCGGTCAATGGGCACGCTGTTACCGACGTGTTCGACTATCAGTTTTACACCCTGGAGCGAAAGCTGCGCCTGACGGTGCAGCAGGGGGCGAAGGTGCGCACGGTGCTGGTGCGCAAGGAGGAATACGAGGACGTAGGTCTGCAGTTTGAAACCTACCTGATGGACCAGCAGCGAAGCTGCCGCAACCACTGCATCTTCTGCTTCATCGACCAGCTTCCCAAGGGGATGCGGGAAAGCCTTTATTTCAAGGACGACGATGCCCGCCTTTCCTTCCTGTTCGGCAATTACATCACCCTGACGAACTTGAAAGAGGAAGAGGTCAGGCGCATCATAGACATGCGCATCAGCCCCGTTAACGTGTCGGTGCACACCACCAATCCTGCTCTGCGGGTGAAGATGATGGGCAACCGCTTCGCCGGGGAGGTGCTGCGGTATCTCAACATGCTGGCCGACGGCGGCATTTCTCTCAACTGCCAGCTTGTCCTCTGCCCGGGCTACAACGACGGGGAGGAGCTGGCCCGGTCCCTGCGGGACCTGGCGGCTTTGCGCCCGGCGGTGCAGAGCATCTGCATGGTGCCGGTGGGGCTTACGAAGTTCCGGGAGGGGCTTGCCCCCCTGACCGCCTTTGATGAGAAGACAGCGGGGGCGGTAGTGGACCTGGCGGAAGCCTTCGGCGAGGAATGCTTAAAGAAATTCGGCACCCGGCTTTGCTACCCGGCGGACGAGTTCTATCTCAAAGCGAAGCGTCCCATTCCGCCCGTCTCCTTTTATGAGGAATTCGTTCAGCTGGAAAACGGCGTGGGAATGCTTTCCCTCCTCTGCGCCCAGTTTCGCGAGGCGCTTGCAGCCACCCGGGGCGATCTGACAAAATCGCGCACAATCACCATAGTTACGGGAAAAGCAGCCGCACCTTTTATCACTTCGCTCATTGACGAGGCGAAAAAAAGGTGGCATAATTTAGAGGGTCAGGTCATAGCCATTGAAAACGAATTTTTTGGGCCGCAGATTACGGTTTCCGGCCTGATTACCGGGCAAGATATCATGAGTCAGCTCACCGGCCGCGCGCTTGGGGAGGAAGTGCTCCTTCCGTCGAGTATGCTGCGCCGGGAAGGTGATTTGTTTTTAGACGACGTGTCCCTGTCGCAGCTGCAAGAGGCGCTGGGGGTACCCGTCATCCCCGTCGGTAACGACGGATCCGAATTGTTGCACGCAGTCTTAGGAGGTGCATGGTTTGTCGAAACCGCTGGTAGCGATTGTAGGGCGGCCGAATGTGGGGAAATCCACCCTGTTTAATAAATTGGCCGGTGTGCGTCTTTCCATTGTGGAGGATACGCCCGGCGTCACCCGTGACCGAATTTACGCCGACTGCGAATGGCGCGACCGGCGTTTTGCCCTGGTGGATACCGGCGGCATCGAACCCTATTCCCAGGATATCATTTTGTCCCAGATGCGCCGCCAAGCGGAGCTGGCCATTGAAAAGGCGGACGTTATTGTATTGGTGACCGATTTGAAAAGCGGGGTTGTGGCAACGGACGCGGAGGTCGCGGTGCTGTTGCAGAAAAGCGGCAAGCCGCTGCTTTTGTGCGTCAACAAATGCGATTCCATCGGCGCGCCGCCAGCGGAATTCTATGAGTTTTACAATCTGGGTTTGGGCGATCCCATACCGGTTTCCGCTGCGCACGGCCACGGCACCGGCGACCTTTTGGACGCGGTGTACGACCTGCTCCCTCCCGAAGAAGAGGACGAGGAGGACGAGGACCTGATTAAGGTAGCGGTCATCGGCAAGCCCAACGTGGGCAAGTCCTCCCTGATTAACCGCATCACCGGCGAGGAGCGGGTGATCGTTTCCAACCTTGCCGGCACCACCCGCGACGCGGTGGACACGGAGATTGAAAACCAGTTCGGGCGTTTTCTATTGATTGACACCGCCGGCATCCGGCGCAAGTCCAAGGTGGAGGACGCCATTGAGAAATACAGCATCCTGCGGGCAAAGATGGCCATTGAGCGGGCCCAGGTCTGCGTGATCCTCATCGACGCCACCGAGGGCTTCACCGAGC
>CAMLYM010000126.1 GCA_946491705.1 uncultured Clostridia bacterium | reverse complement strand
GGACGTAAATAGAGAAGGGGATGAAGATGTTCCCAATCCACCCCATCCTCCGTCACTAACAAGCTGGTCAGTTGCTAAATATATAGGCTGTACTGCCCGGTCCACCAGTAGGTCCCGTCGGTCCTATAACAGGGCAGAGACAGGGCGGACACGGTGGTGGACAAGGAAAGGGTGGGCACGGACGGCAGCATTCAAAATCGCCGCGGCCGTCGTGGTGATAAACGTGCATCAAAAGACCTCCATATCGTGATGAGGCGCAGAATTTTCCTCAAAGGATACAACCCATTCTATATTGGAGTATCCTTTGAGCTTCTGAGCGCAAGAGAGGACGTCCATATAGATCTTTTACCGTGCTCCTCGCACTCCGCGAAAACTAAAAGGTTTTCCCAAACACTGCTATAGAATAACAACAGACCTGCCCTTTATCTTTCAATAAAAGGCAGGTCTGTATTGTTGGTCCGAGTGACAGGAGTCGAACCTGCGGCCTCTTGAACCCCATTCAAGCGCGCTACCAATCTGCGCTACACCCGGATACTTGCTTTACCAAAGCAACAGTAGCTATTATAGCGTATCCATCTATATTTTGTCAAGAGGCTTTCTGCATTATTTTACTTTTCCCGATTGGACGCTTCCTGTGCAAGCCGCAGCATCTCACTGGCATTTTGCAGCGTCAGCTGTGTAATCGTCTCGCCGCCGATGATGCGGGCAATTTCTCGTTTCTGTCCATCCTCATTGAGCGCACGCACATCCGTAAAGGTACGCTCCCCCCGCACATGCTTTTCAATAAGCAGATGCAGGTCGGCAAAGGCGGCAATTTGAGCGGAATGGGTAACACAGAGAATCTGCCGGCCCTTGGAAACTTGTTTAAGCTTAAGCCCCACCTTCTGAGAGGCCCGGCCGCTGATGCCGGTATCCACCTCGTCGAAGATCAAAGTTCCGATCTCATCCTGGTCGGCCAGAACGTTCTGAATGGAGAGCATAATGCGCGAGAGTTCGCCCCCTGACGCAATTTTCGAAATAGGCTTGGGCGGCTCACCGGGATTCACCGACAGCAGAAACTCCACCGTCTGTGCGCCGTTTGCATAAAGCGGGCAGGGCGTAAAGGCCGTTTGCAGCCGTACACCCGGCATATCAAGGAAGGCAAGCTCGCGCCGTACCCGTTCCTCGAACTTTTTCGCCGCCTCCATCCGCTTAACCGTCAGTTCCCCCGCAAGCTCCACCGCCTGCGCCTGTACCTGTTCGAATTCCTTCGAGAGTTTGGCCGCACGCTCGTCGGACAGCTCAATTTGTGAAAGCTCCCGGCTGGCGTTATCCAAAAACCGGAGCATTTCTTCCTCGGTATCTCCATATTTCCGGGCAAGGCGGTGCAGGCAGTCAATCCGGCTTTCGATGGCGTCAAGCTGTCTGGGATCGTACTCCAGCTGCTCCCCTACCTCCCGCAGTTCTTCGTTTGCGTCGTCCAGGTCGTACACCATTGCCTGCATCCGTTCCGCCAGAGGATGCAGATGAGGATAATACCGGGCGGCATCCTGTAAAGCGGCGGCGGCGTCCGAAATGCGCTGGGAAGCACCCTCGTTTTCTTCGTCCCCGCCGATTGCCGCGCGGGCAGACAAAACCGAGGTAGCAATGCGTTCGGAATTGAGGTATACAGTTCGCTGCTCTTCCAGCTCTTTGAGCTCGCCGGGACGCAAACCGGCCTCCTCGAGCTCCTGAATCTGATACCGAAGCAGGTCAATCCGGCGGGCTTTGAGCGCCTCATCCATATCGGTGGCGGCAAGCTCTTTTTTGATTCGGCAAAGCCGGTCATAGACGGAATGGTACTTGGCAAGCAGGTCCGGATAACCTCCGAGACTGTCCAGGTAATAAATATGCTTTTGAGGGGAAAGAAGAGCCTGATTTTCATGCTGGCCGTGAATGTTCAACAGGGTACGGCCCACCTCCCGCAGAATAGACACCGTGGTAAGGCGCCCTCCAATGCGGCAGACCGTTTTTCCCTCAGCGCTGATTTCCCTTTGCAAGAGAAGCGTACCGTCCTCTTCACAGGAAAAACCGTTTTCCTCCAGAATCCGGGCGGCAGCGGGGCCGACCGAATCGAACAGTGCACTGACCCGGGCGGTCTTCGCCCCGGTGCGCACCACGTCCCGCGACACCCGTTCCCCCATCACGGCGTTGATGGAGTCGATCACGATGGATTTTCCCGCGCCGGTTTCGCCGGTCAGGATGTTAAGCCCCGGACCAAAGGAAATGTCCGCATATTCGATGACTGCAATGTTTTCGATATGAAGCGTTACCAGCATCGTTCTATCCCCTAGCGGTGAAAGGATTTTAAATCCTGCATCAGTGTCTGGGCGTTTTCACTGGTACGGCAGACTACCAGAATGGTATCATCTCCCGCCAGAGTCCCGGCCACTCCTTCCCAATGCATGGAATCAAGCGCCGCGCAGGCGGCATTGGCCATGCCTGAATAGCATTTGATGATGATGAGGTTCTGGGCGGAATCCATGGAAAGGACAGCGTCGGCAAAAATAGTGCGAAACTTTGATGAAATCCCGGCATGCTCGGTTTTTGCTGCCACATAGCGGTATTTTCCATCGCTGTCAAGCGACTTTACCAAACGCAGCTCCTTGATATCCCGGGACACGGTAGCCTGGGTAATGTTATAGCCGTGCTCCTTGAGGCACCGCAGCAACTCCTCCTGGGTATCAATGGAGTATTGCTCGATCAGCTCGAGAATTTTCGCATGGCGTTTTGTTTTCATGTTGTTCCTCCAAAGTTGACAAGGTAAAATCAGCCCAAGCAGGGCTTTATCCTCTGCGGTGCATGAGTTTCTGAGTTAAGGTTTCGTAAAACGTGCCTTCCTTGAGACGGATCAGCTTGGCGGAAATGGCCGCCTTTCGTATGGTAACGGTATCCTTGGGTTTAAGCGCCCGGCCCAGACGGCCGTCCACCGTCAGGTAAGCCCCTTCTCCGTAGCGGGTACTGGCGGTAATGGATACCACCGAATCGTCCTTAAACAGAATGCTGCGGTCAAAAAGAGAGTGCGGGCAGATGGGCGTGACCAGCATACCGTCCATCTCCGGGTCCAGAACTGGGCCTCCGGCCGACAGCGAATAGGCCGTCGAGCCGGTTGGGGTGGACAGGATCACTCCATCCGCCCGGTAAGAAGCGATCTCACGGCTGTTTAAGGTCACGGTCAAATCGAGAATCCGAGAAACGGTGCCTTTGGAGATGACCGCATCGTTTAAGGCGTAATAAACCGCGTCTTCCCCTTCAATGCGTACGTTCAGAAGCATGCGCCGGTCCAGGGTGTATTCCCCGGTAAAGAGCCGGGGCAGCTTATAGAGCTCGTTGGTTTCCAGGCCCGCCATAAACCCAAGCGTCCCGGCGTTTATCCCCAACACCGGCTTTCCAAGGGGAGCCGCATAGGTCACCGTGTGCAAGATGGTACCGTCGCCCCCCAAGGCGAGAACTAGGTCGCACTCCCGGTAAAGCTCTTCCCTTTGCAGATAACAAGCGCCTGCATAGGGAAACTTTTCCCGGTCCTTATCCTCCAATAACAGTTCAGCGCCCAGAGAAGCGAGACGGGAGGCAATCTCCGGAAAATACGCCTGAGCCCCCTGTTTGCCGGGGTTTGCGACAATGGCAATCTTCATGTGGCTTTTCCCCCTTGCAGCGCCTTGTGGGATTCCTCCACCAAGGCCTTGGCGTCACAGCCGTCAAAGCACTCGCCCAGGCCGTTCTTTTTCAGGTGCATCAGATATTCAATGTTTCCTTCCGGGCCACGCACCGGAGAAAAATCCAGGTGCATCAGGGAAAAGCCTAAGCTTCTGGCGAAGGCGGTGACCGCTTCGATCACCTCCAGGTGAATTTCCGGTTCCCTCACCACGCCCTTCTTTCCCACCTTACCCTTGCCGGCCTCAAACTGGGGCTTAATAAGGCAGACCGCTTCGCCCCCATCTTTCAGCAGCTCTTTGAGCACCGGTAGCACCAGCTTCAAAGAAATAAAGGAAACGTCTACACTGGCAAAGTCCAGCGGTTCGCCCAGCTGGTCAGGCGTGACATAACGGATGTTGGTGCGCTCCAGGTTCACCACTCGATCGTCGGTGCGAAGCTTCCAGGCCAACTGGCCGTATCCCACGTCTACCGCATAGACCTTTTTTGCGCCGTTTTGCAGCATACAGTCGGTAAAGCCGCCGGTAGAAGCGCCGATATCCATAGCGGTGGTGCCTGTAAGGTTTAGGCCGAATCGCTTTACCGCCTTGTCCAGCTTCAAGCCTCCCCGGCTGACAAAAGGAATGTCCGCCCCTCGCAGTTCCACCTTTGCGTCGGCCGGCACCTGGGTGCCGGGCTTATCGGATTTTTGTTCGTTTACATAGACGCTGCCCGCCATAATCAAGCGCTGGGCCCGTTCCCGGCTGGGAGCCAGCCCCTTCTCAAAAAGCAGGACATCCAGTCTTTTCTTTTCCGTCACAGCTCACACTCCTGCTCGACTATCTGCGCCATAGAAGCGGCGTCCAGATGGTATTTTTTCATGGCGCTTGCCACGGTTGCCTGAGCGATAAAGCCGTCCGGCAAGGTATGAGCCGAATAGGTTCCATTAAATTCGCCCGAAAGCAGGGAAAAACCGAAATGCTCCGCTACCCCGCCGGTACGGATGCCTTCTTCGAAGAAAAAAACCTTCTGATATCCCCGGGCAATGTACAGCGCCTGGGGATCCATGGGCTTGATGCGGTTTAGTTTGAGAATATCCATCTCGATTCCCTTTTGCGCAAGGCTTTCCCGGGCCTTGCAGGCGTTTGCGAAGATCCGCCCGTAGGTGATGAGAAGTACCTTTGCCCCACCGCCCAGTAGAGAATAGGATGCAGGGGCAGGTGTGTAGCCCTGAGGCGGGACCGGTTCCCCGCCGCGCGGATAACGCACCGCCACCACGCCTTTATACTGGTAAACAGCTTCCTTAAGCATCCAGTGGAGCTCCGCGTAAAAGCTGGGAGCGAAAACGGTGACGTTGGGAATGGTATTTAAAAACGCCGCGTCGAACACGCCTTGGTGGGTTTCCCCGTCCTCTCCCACCAAGCCCGCCCGGTCGATGCACAGCACGATCTTGGCGTTTTGCAACGCCGCGTCGTGTATGAGCTCATCATATCCGCGCTGCAGGAAGGTGGAATAGACGGCGAAAACCGGAAGCATCCCATTCTTGGCAAGGCCCGAGCAGAAGGTGATGGCGTGCTCCTCGGCAATGCCTACGTCGAAAAACCGGCTGCGGTAGGTATGGGAAAACTCCGTCAGCCCCGTGCTCTCGGTCATGGCGGCGGTCACCGCGCAGACACGGGGATCGCCGGAGGCAAGGTCGCAAATCTCCCGGCCGAAGACACTGGAAAAATTCTCCCGGCTGGCGGGAGCGTCGCCAGTTTCAATGTCAAACCCGGAGGTACCGTGAAAGTCCTTGGGTCGCTCTTCGGCAAAGGTGTAGCCCTTACCCTTGACGGTACATACGTGCAAAAGCACCGGCTGATGGATGGATTTGCAGCTTTCGAGCACTGCGCAGAGCTTTCCCAGATCATGCCCGTCCACCGGGCCCATATAGGTAAAGCCCATGTTCTCAAACAGGGTGTTGCCGTAAAGCATACTTTTGACGCCGGATTTCACCTTGACGATGGCCCGGTCCAGCGGCTGCCCCACAAGGGGAACCTTCTGCAAAAAACGCTCCACCCCTTTTTTAAAACGTAAATAACGCGGACTGGAACGCAGCACGGCCAAATGGCGCGCCACAGAGCCCACGTTTCTGGATATGGACATTTTGTTGTCGTTTAAAATCACGATAAGCCGGTCCTTGCTACGTCCGGCGTTGTTGAGCCCCTCGTAGGCGAGGCCGCCGGTCAATGCCCCATCTCCGATCACGGCGATGGTATGGCCGTCGTCCCCTTGCCTGTGGGAATCACGGAGATGGTATACACCGGCTCCATATCCGGAAGAACATG
>CAMLYM010000125.1 GCA_946491705.1 uncultured Clostridia bacterium | reverse complement strand
GTCACCTGCTTGCCGGCCTCCGCCGCCTTTGCCAAAGCGGAGACCACCGGGGAATGGCCGCTGACCCGGTAGAGCGTCTGCTTAATGGCCAAAACCTGGGGATCGGCCGCGGCGTATTCAAGAAGCTTGACCACCGGTTCAAAGGACTGGTAAGGATGATGAAGAAGAATGTCCCGTTCCTTTACCAGTTCAAAGGGGTCCAAATCCTCTCCGAACTGCACGCTGGTTCCCTGTACCAAAGGGTGGTAGCGCAGCGTCTCGTAGCCGGGTGTGTTGTAGAGCTCTTTCATCAGGAAGTCCAGGTTCAAGGGGCCGTTGATGAAATAGATCTCGTCCTTGCTGACTTCCAGCTCCTTTTTGAGCACGGAGAGCAGCCGGTCGTCCACGTTGTAATCGGTTTCCAGGCGGATGACTGAGCCCCATTTGCGCATGCGCAGGGAGCGTTTGATCTCCGCCAGCAGATCTTCCGCTTCCTCCTCATCAAAGGTCAGGTCCGCATTGCGAGTAATGCGGTAGGGGTTACAGGCAATGATTTTGCGTCCGTCGAACAGTTGCCCGATGTGCATGGCGATGACGTCTTCCAGCAGGACGAAATCCTTTCCCTCGCCGTCGGGGTCGGAGATGTCAATGAGGCGGGGGAGCACCGAGGGCACCTGTACGGTGGCGAAGACCGGTTCGTCGTCCTTTCCTTCCAGCAGCAGGCCGATGTTGAGGCTTTTGCTTAAAATAAGAGGAAAGGGACGGGAGGAATCTACCGCCATGGGAGTGAGAACCGGGAAAATTTCCGTTTCAAAATAACGGGAGAGCTTCTCCACCTGGCCTTCCTCCAGCTCACTGGGATGGAGAAACCGGATGTCGTTGCGGGAAAGCTCGGGCAGGATGCTGTTTCGATAGATGCCGTACATTTCGTCCATCAGAATATGGGTGCGCCGGGAGATCAGGGAAAGCTGTTTTTTGGGAGTGAGCCCCGCCGCGTCCAGCTTTTTATAGCCGGCGTGGAGCTGGTCGCGCACCGATGCGACCCGGATCATAAAGAACTCGTCCAGGTTCGTCGAGGTAATGGACAAAAATTTCATCTGCTCAAAAACGGGGTTTCCCGGGTTTAACGCCTGCATCATCACACGGCTGTTAAACTCCAGCCAGGAAAGCTCCCGGTTGATATAATAAGAGGGATTGTCGAAGCGGTCGCCCATCTTTCTTCCTTCCTTCCAATGGGTTTTTCCCCGAAAAACACCTGTGTGGGAAAACGGGAATTACCTTCTTATTATAGGAGAAAACCCGCATAAATTCAACTGAATCTGCCGTCTGGTAATTGTAAAATAATTATATTATAATAGTCTTAGCAGAATACGAAATATCTTGGTGAGACATTTAGAAAGGTGGGGCGGAAATTATGGCATATTCTTTTCGCATTGGGCACGGATACGACGTGCACCGGCTGGTGGAAGGCCGCCGGCTGATTATGGGCGGGGTGGAGATCCCGTTCGAAACCGGCCTTTTGGGCCATTCGGACGCGGATGTGCTGGTTCACGCCGTCTGCGACGCCCTTTTGGGGGCGGCCAAGCTGCGGGACATTGGCGCGCTGTTCCCGGACACCGATCCCCAGTATGAGAATGTGGACAGCATCGACAAGCTCCTTTCCCGCATCGTGGTGCTCTTAAAGGGGCTTGGCTATCAAATCGGCAATATCGACGCCACCATCATCGCCCAGGCACCCAAAATGAGCCCTTACATCGACCAGATGTGCCGCAACATCGCCAAGTGCTGCCGGATCGGGGAAGACTGCGTGAGCGTAAAGGCCACCACCGGGGAGGGCCTGGGCTTTTCCGGAAGGGGAGAGGGGATCGCCGCCCACGCCGTCTGCCTGCTCTACCGGGAGGACGAACGGTAAATTTTTGGTGTTTCACTTCACCCGCCTCTTGCATAGGATGGTACTGCGGTACTATCTATTCTTCTGTTTGCCGCACGAAGACTCCGGCGGCAATTCTGATAGAGGTGAGTGAACATGAGTTCCACGAGGATTATGATCAGCTCCATCACCCACGCCCAGATGGGACGGGATATTTTGATGGAGGAGGGTATTCGATCGAGCATCGAGCGCACGCCGAAAACAAACGATCCCTACGGCTGCGGCTATAGCCTGAAGGTCCAGGGAGATACCGGCCGTGCAGTGCGCCTGCTCAAGGAGGCCGGCATCCGGGTATTGGGCACTTATGAGGCGGGCGGCTTATGATTTATTTGGATAACGCCGCGACTACCTGGCCCAAACCCCCGGCGGTGCTTGCCGCGGTTGACAATGGAATGCGCCGGCTCGGCTCGAATCCCGGCCGGGGCGGCTATGTAATGAGCCTGCGGTCTTCGGACGCCATCTACGAATGCAGGAAGACGGCGGCAGGCCTGTTCGGCGCGCCCGGACCGGAATGCGTGGTATTTACCCAAAACTGTACCCATGCAATCAACATCGTTTTAAAGGGCATGCTAAAGCCGGGGGACCATGTGGTGGTGTCCAATTTGGAGCACAACGCTGTCATGCGCCCGTTAAACGCCCTGAAGGAAAAGGGGATCACCTACAGCGTGGCAAAGGTGTTCCCGGGAAACGACAAAGCGACAGTCAGCTCCTTTGCCATGGCCGTCAATGTCAATACCAGGCTGATTGTTTGTATCCACGCATCCAATGTATTCGGCACCCTCCTTCCCATTCGGGAGATCGGCGCTTTGGCAAAAAGCCGGGGAATCCTGTTTTTGGTGGATGCCGCCCAGTCGGCGGGGCTTGTGCCCATTGACATGAAGGCCTGCGGCATCGACTTTCTCTGTATGCCCGGCCACAAGGGGCTTTACGGCCCCATGAGTTCGGGTATGCTGCTGACTCCTTATGGAGAGGCACTCGGCACGCTGATGGAAGGCGGTACGGGAAGCAGTTCCTTAGCCATGGAGCAGCCGGACTACATGCCAGAACGGCACGAATCGGGTACCCTGAACACGGCAGCCATCTTCGGCCTTAAGGCGGGGATGGACTTTGTCAAGGGAAAAGGGATCGACCGCATTTACCAGCATGAGCTGGGCCTGATGAGCCGCCTTTATGACCGGCTTTGCCGGATGGACGGTGTGATTTTGTATACGCCGCGGCCGCAGGCAGGGACCTGTGTGCCGGTGCTTTCGTTTAACCTGGAGGGGCTTGACAGCACCGAGGCAGCAGCCATCCTGGGCAAGAGGGGCGTCGCCCTGCGGGCGGGCTATCACTGCGCCCCGGCGGCCCATCAGGCCTATGGAACGCTGGAAACCGGGACCGTGCGTGCAGCGCCCTCCGCTTTCACCCAGCCGGGGGAAATCGACGCGTTTGTAAAAATCGTCGGGCAGGTCATGAAAAATCAGGGAAGCACTATGCAAAACCCACGGGGTATGATAAAATAGAAGTATGGAAATATCCGTGTTTTGCCGCGGTTATCGCCGCGCGAACCCATGTTGAAATGCGCTGCCGCCGTCTAGCCAGTCGGCGGCACTCTTTCATCGGATATCGGAACGAAAAGGACTACGCACGAAGGGAAGAACAAACATGGCGGAATTTTTCAGCACCATTGCCAACAGCTTTGAGATCATGTTCAACACCGTGCATCTCAACGATTTGGCAGACATTGCGATCGTCGCCTTTATTATTTATAACGCCATCAAGCTCGTGCGCGAAACCAGGGCGGAGACGCTGGTAAAGGGAATTCTGATCCTGATCGTCATGGCGGCCCTGGCCAACTATTTTGACCTGAAAACCTTCAAATACATTATGACCAACGTCTTTCAGATCGGGCTTTTGGCGCTATTGATCGTGTTCCAGCCGGAGTTGCGGCGGGTGCTCGAGCAGATGGGGCGTACCCGTATCGGAAAGCTCAACATCCTGAGCTCGTCGGGAGAGGACGATGCAGCAAACATCCGCCACGCCATCAAGGCGGTGTGTGATTCCTGTACCATCCTGCAGCGCCAGCGGATGGGGGCGCTCATTATTTTTGAACGGGAGATCAAGCTCGGGGATATCATCAATTCCGGCACCATTGTGGATGCTTCACCGAGCCCGGAGCTCATTTGCAACGTCTTTTACAACAAGGCGCCGCTTCACGACGGCGCTATGGTCATCCGGGACGGGAAGGTTTACGCAGCCGCCTGTATCCTGCCGCTGTCTCAAAACCGGGAAATTAGTACCGAGCTTGGCACCCGGCACCGGGCGGCGCTGGGTATGAGCGAGAATTCAGACGCCATGGTGGTGGTGGTCTCGGAGGAGACCGGCTCCATTTCCGTAGCGGAAAAAGGCATATTAAGGCGCAGCATCAGCGTGGATACTCTCAAGGCGGTACTGGACGCGGCGCTTTTGGATGAGAAAAACGCCGATGGCTCCAAGGACAAGCCATCCTTCTGGAAGGGGAGAAACAAATGAGCAGGGAAAAACAAAAAAAGGCACCTCGCCCCCCCAAGGAAAAGAAGGTACGCAAGGAGTTTCATCTGCGGGACATTAAGATCGGCCGGCTTTTTTATGACAACCGGTTCGTTCTGATTTTTTCCATCGTCTGTGCCATCGGTCTGTGGTTTTTCATGGTGCTGGTGGTCTATCCAGAGGAAACGCGGACCTTCCGCAACGTCCCTGTGGACGTGGCGTTTACCGATTCCCAGGTCGAGCAGGGCTTCCGGGTTTCCCAGGACAATCCTCCAGTGATCGACGAAATTGTGGTTCAGGGCGGACGGTTCGACATTGCAAAGCTCTCGGTGGACGATATCCAGGTGTCGGTGCGTCCCAGCGACGTCAGCAGCATTGAAAGCGAAGGGGAGCAGACCAAACGGGTGCTGATTACCTATCCCGACGGCATTACCGAGGTACGAAAGTCCTCGGAAACCGTGACCTTCCAGGTGGAAATTCACATTACCCGAGAGTTTACGGTGGAAATCGACGACTCGAACATCACGGCAGCAGACGGGTACAAAAAGGAAAGCCCAGTTTCCGATTATCCGCAGATTTCCGTGACCGGTTCCAGGCAGTTGGTGGACCGCATCAAACGGGTGGTCGCTGTCACGCCGGAGCAGCCAGGCCCCATTTCCTCCGCCACCAAGGTGACGAGCGCCATTCAGCTTCTGGATGCCGATGGAAACCTGATTACCGGCGTGCAGCCCCAGTATACGGAAATGGACGTGACCATCGGGGTGCAGAAGATCAAAAAGGTGCCGTTGACGGTGGAGTTTAAGAACGTGCCGGCGGATTATGAAAACAGTCCGCTCAAATATTCCATTTCTCCCGTCACGGAGATTGAGCTGTATGGCCGGCCAGACGACATCGACAACTTAAATGAATTGGTGGTAGGAACCATTGACTTTAATGAAATCGGTGCCGGATCCCAGTTTGACTTTGACATCGCCGCCGCTTTGGAAAAGCTGTCCGGTATCAAGAACAACAACTCCACCATCGTCTCGGTGACGGTGACCATTGACGGCAGTAGTTTGACCTCACGCAGCTTTAACATCAGCCAGTTTGTGGTGCTCAATGCCCCTGACGGGATGACCATTACGCCCGATGAGCAGCAGCTTGCCAATGTGACGGTTGTGGGTCCCGCAAGCCTGCTGAATACGGCGGAGGAAGGGGACGTGGTTGCGGTCATTGACATGAGAGGAAAGCCCACCGCGGCAGGGAAAGCCACCACTCCGGTCAGCTGGATTCGGGTAAAAGGGAAGGATTCCTGCTGGATTCAGGGAGACGCGGCCGCCTATCCGGTGAGCATTACAGTGCAGTAACTTGCATGACACGCAGGCATTTCCTGCAGATTTCATCCATCTTAAGCGGATTTTCTGTGACGGTTTGATACTTGTAGAACATTTCCTTTCAAAATAGTAAAAAATTCTTCCACCGGCATGGGCACATTTGTGGCTCATGCCCTTTTTTTGTTTTTCTTTTAAAAATGTGGTCAAAAGGTTTGACAGGGGGAGTATCCTGTGCTAAACTAGCAGCAAATAAAGGGACCGGAAGGTCCGATTTGGAGATTGTAGCTATGACGTGGACTTTGTTTGCAAATGTAAATATTGGTATTAGCATTATTTTCCTCGTACTTGTCGTA
>CAMLYM010000124.1 GCA_946491705.1 uncultured Clostridia bacterium | reverse complement strand
AGACATTAAGCCTCAGAATATTATGCTGTTGCAGGACGGGACCATCAAGGTGATGGATTTCGGTATTGCCCGGTTCTCCCGCAACACCTCTCATACCGTCAACACCGACCGTGCCATCGGCTCGGTTCACTATATCAGCCCCGAACAAGCCAGCGGCGACGTGACCGACGAGCGTTCGGACATCTATTCGGTCGGCGTCATGCTCTACGAGATGCTCACCGGCAAGCTGCCCTTTGAGGCGGATACGGCGGTGTCGGTGGCCATTATGCAGTTGCAGTCCACGCCCCGCATGCCCCGGGAGATCAACGAAACCATCCCCGAAGGTCTCGAAGAGATCACCATGCACGCCATGCAGAAGGACCCGCAGAAGCGTTACCAGTCCGCGGCGGAAATGCTCCGAGACATTGAAGAATTCAAGCGCAATCCCAGCATCCGCTTTGAATATAAGTATTTTGTGGACGATAATCCCACCCGCATCGTTAAGTCCATCGACCGGGTGCGCGCAACCGACTCCTATACGGCTTTGGACGAACCGGAGGAGGACGGGGAAGAGGACGACAAGAAGAAAAAGAAGCATTCGGCCATTCCGCTTTTGGCGGGCATCGCCTTCGGCGTGGTCCTCTTTACGGTGGCCTTTGTCATTGCGGTCATGTGGTGGATGGGTGTGTTCACCGGCCAGGACGGGGATCTCATCGAGGTGCCTAAGGTTATCGGCATGACCATGGAGGAAGCAAAGCTTCAGTACCCGGACTTTGCTTTTGAAATCAAGAATACGCTTTATAATACCGCGCCCAAGGATCAGATCATCGAGCAGGATCCCTCCGAGGGCAGTAAGGTGGAGAAGGGCGCCGCGGTGAAGGTAGTGGTCAGCCTCGGCCCGAAGGAGAACGTGGTTCCCGACATCGTGGGGAAGGACTGGAAGACAGCCAAGGCCACACTGGACGGGGCTAAGATTCAGTATGAGGTGCAGGAACGAGAGGACGAGGAAACGGCGGAAGGCTATGTCATCCAGACCTCTCCGGCCGTGGGCGAAACCGTCAAGGAAGGCCAGACTATTCTGGTGTACGTCAGTTTGGGCCCGTCCCAGATTCCGGTGACGGTTCCCAACGTCATCGGTATTTCGGAAGCCAACGCAAAGCGCCTGCTGGAGGAAAAGGGCTTTACAGTGGGTGAATCGGTTCAGGTGGATTCGGACCGGCCCATCAACGAGGTGCTTTCCTGTGACCCGAAGGTGGACTCTACCGTGACTAAGGGCACGAAGGTTACCCTTACCATTTCAAACGGCAAGGCTCCCACCAAGCAGGCCACGGTTACCGTGAACCTGCCAAAAACCAACACGCCGGTGTATCTGAAGGTTTACGTGGACGGGGTGGAAAACCGGGATCTGCGTACCAATGAGATCATTCCCAGCCAGCGGCCCCAGTACGATTTTACGCTGGAAGGAACCGGGACCTCCACCATTACCGTGCGCATCAGCACCAATCCGGACAGCGGCTTTGCCGATTACGCGATTTACACGGTCAATTACGACTCTCATACGGTAAAACTGACTCAGCAGAATGAATTCAAAGATCCCAATGCCAATTCCTCCAAACCGGAATCCAGCAGCAAACCGCATGACGATTGACAAAGTGACGGAGGCAGGGCTTTGAAGGAAACAACTGGACTGATTGTAAAAGGAATCGGCGGCTTTTATTATGTGAAAGCCGCCGATTCGGTATTGGAATGCCGCGCCCGCGGTATTTTCCGAAAAAACAAGCAAACGCCGCTGGCGGGCGACCAGGTGAAGGTTTCCCTGCCCGAGACGGGGATGCCCATGGTGGATGAGATTCTGCCTAGAAGGAACAGTCTCATCCGCCCGCCCATTGCGAATTTAGACCGGCTTTTCATCGTGGTGAGCGTATGTGATCCGGGGCCGAACACCCTGGTGGTGGATAAGCTCATTTCCATCGCCGAGCATAAGGAAATCGAGCCGGTGGTGATCGTTAACAAAACGGACCTGGCCGATCCGACGGAGCTTCTCGATATCTACCGCAGGGCCGGGATTCCAGTATGCAGGGTGTCCGCCGGGACGGGCGAGGGGATTGAGCAGGTGAGAGACCTGCTGACCAACCGGATCTGTGCTTTTACCGGCAACTCCGGGGTAGGAAAATCGAGCCTGTTAAACCGGCTGGATCCCCGGCTGGGCCTCGCCACCGGGGACATCAGCAAAAAGCTGGGCCGCGGGCGGCACACCACCCGTCAGGTGGAGCTCTACGAACAGGAGAACGGCGGGTATCTGGCGGATACGCCGGGCTTTTCCTCGCTGGACTTGGAGCGCTGTGAAACGGTGCTGGCGGGGGAGTTAGCCGGGTGCTTCCGGGAATTCGCCCCTTTCGTAACCGATTGCAAGTTTACCTCCTGCTCTCATACTGGGGAAAAGGGGTGCGCGGTGAAGGCGGCGGTGGACGAGGGAAAAATCCATCCCTCCCGCTACCGAAGCTATGTGGAGCTTTATAACGCGGTCAAAAACATCAAAGAGTGGGAACTGAAATGAAGAAAGCGTGCGTGATCATCGGCGCGGCTCCCTGCGGCAATCCGCTTGAGCAGCGTGCCTATATCGAAGCCGGAAGCTTTGTCATCTGCGCAGACGGCGGGTATCGAAACGCCCAGCAGATGGGAGTAAGCCCCGATCTGCTCATAGGGGATTTTGATTCCGCCCCCTTACCGGACCTGCCCGGCGTACCGGTCAAGACCTTCCCGGAAGAAAAGGACGACACCGATACCATGCTTGCGGTGAAATACGCCGTTGGGAAAGGCTTTGGACGGATCACTGTCCTGTGCGGAACCGGTGGCCGGCTTGACCACACCATTGCAAACCTGGACGCCTTGGTGTTCGCCGCCAAGGCGGGGGTGCCGGCGCTTCTGGCCGACGGCAACAACGAAGTGCGGGTGCTTCTGGGTGGCGGTTCGGTCATCCTTCCCAGGCGGGAGGGCTGTAAATTGTCGGCCTTTGCCTACGGCGGAGAGGTGACGGGGGTCAACTACATCGGCCTCAAGTACCCCTTACACGACGCGACGCTGGTTCCGGGGATTCCCTTGGGCGTGAGCAACGAATGGGTTTGGGAAAAGGCCCAGGTTTCCATTGATAGCGGCGTCCTGCTGCTGGTATCCTCAAAAATGTGACACCTTCTGTCCGCCCCTGGCGTATGATGGCATAGGTACAACGCAAGCGGTACCGAGTCGGAAATCTACGTTGACGGGCGGTGGCGATTTGAGACAGCTTAGCCGGATCATCGGGACCATTTTACTGGTCCTAGGACTTTTGCTTCTGCTTTTCTGCGTTCTTCCGGTGCAGGTGCTGGTTGTAGTCGGAGCGGCGATTATGGTTCTTATCGGAATCGCGCTGCTGCGTGCCTGTTAGAATGCGGAGGGAGCTCTATGAAAATTGTCGTTGTGAGAAGCCCAAAATTTCTCAGAGGAATTTTAAGAATGATCTTCGGTATCAAACGAGAGACGGTTTAAAGAGAAACCGAACATAATAGCACTGGGCGCTGCTTTCTTTAAAAGCGGCGCCCAGTGCTATTTCGTCCTTTCGCGGAATGATCCTTGCCTTTTCGCCATATGCATGAGGGTACCGGTCGGGCGGCGGCCGAATCGGAAAAATCCTGTCAGCCGCTGGAATAGTGGGGACAGGACATGAATATAGATTGCTTAGAAACACTGTAGAAAGGCGAGGTAATCTCATATGGAATTAAAGGTTTCGCATGACACGGTTTCCATAAACGAGGTGATTTTCGAGGGCAGCGCCGAGCAGCCGGTAGACCTGGACATCAATCTGCCGGACTATTGCCCCGACATTTCCCGGATTCTCAAGTGCCGTCTCATGCCGGCGGTATCGGTACGCCAGATCACGGGCGACCGTCTCCAAGTAGAGGGAAAGACTCAGGTCAGCATTCTCTACGTGGACGATACCAACCGGCGGGTCCAATGCATGGAGCAGTCTCTTCCCTTTTCCCAGAGCTTTGCCCTGCAAGGGGCGCCTGAGGACGCGGCCGTCTTCAGCAACACCGTGATCGATTACGTCAACTGCCGCGCCAGCTCGCCCCGCAGACTCGGGGTGCATGGGTCCTTTACGGTGGGGGTCAAAGTACGCGGGCGCACCGACTGCCAGGTCGTCACCCAGGCGGAGGGAGCGGGGATACAGCTGTTGCGTCATGCCGCGCCGGTCAGCAGCGTCATTGGGATGGCCGAGCGGCAGTTCTCCATGAACGAAATGCTGGAGCTTGGCCAGAGCAAGCCCACGGCTGCTATCTTGGTGCGCAGCTCCACCACCATTCTCATCAGCGACTATAAAGCCATCGCCAACAAAGTGATCGTTAAGGGAGACATCCAGATCGCCACTCTCTATCAATGCGAGGACAGCGACGACATGGAGAAAATGGAACATTCCCTTCCGTTTTCCCAAATCATCGACTTGGACGGCGTCACCGATGAAAGCTTCTGTGACATCCGCTGCGACACGGTATCCTCCGACATTCAGATCCGTACCGACGGCGCCGGGGAAAACCGCCTCCTTTCGGCCGACCTGCGCCTTTGCATCCAGGTGACCGCCTATCAGTCTTCGGAGATTTCCCTCATCAGCGACGCTTTCTCCACGGAAGTGGAGATTGAGGCCGACTGCAACGAAATCCGCGCCGAGCAGATGCTCAAACGGATGCGCTACGACGGTGTCTACAAAAATACCTTCGAGCTTCCCTCCGGGGACATCACCGCCATCTGCGACCTTTGGTGCGACGCCGGGATGGTCAGTTGTGTGGCCGCCGAAGGAAAGCTGCTCGTCAAGGCACCGGTCAACGTAAGCGTCCTGGCGCTGGATGGGGACGGATGCCCCACCTACTTTGAACGGGTGGCGGAAATCGAATATGAGGAGGAGCTGCCCGAGGGCGTCACCCTCGCCTTGTGCGAACCTACCCTCTGTATCACCGGATGCAGTTTCAGCTTTGCCCAGAGCCAGAGCATGGAGGTCAAAATCGAATACCGCCTGGAGGGCTGCGTATTTGTTCCCTTCCAGGAAAACGCCATCTGCGATCTTCGCCTGTGCGAGGATCAGCCCATTGTCCGCGTAAGCGGGGCGGCCCTGGTGATTTACTACGCGGATAGAGGCGAGCGGCTCTGGGACATCGCGCGTAAATATTGTACGTCGGTCAACGCCATAAAGGAGGAAAATGAATTGAGTGAAGACGTGGTTCCTGCCCGGGGCATGATGATGATTCCAAGTATATAACGCAGACTGGAGGTGGAGTGAACATGGAAGAGAGAACCATTTATCAGGACATTGCCCAGCGTACCCAGGGTGACATTTACATCGGCATCGTCGGCCCCGTACGCACCGGCAAGTCCACCTTTATCAAACGGTTTATGGATACCCTGGTGGTCCCCAACATCAACAGCGACTTCAAACGGGACCGCGCCATTGACGAACTGCCCCAGTCCGCCGCCGGCCGGACCATTATGACCACCGAACCCAAGTTTATCCCCGAGGAAGCGGTGGAGGTTACCTTAGACGGAAACGCAAGCTTCCGTATGCGGATGATCGACTGCGTGGGGTACATCGTGCCAAGCTCCCTTGGATATGTGGAGGGCGACCAGCCCCGCATGGTCAAGACCCCTTGGTATGAGGAGGAAATCCCCTTTAACATGGCCGCCGAAATCGGGACCCGGCGGGTCATTACCGAGCATTCCACCATCGGCCTGGTGGTGACCACCGACGGCAGCATCAGCGACATTCCCCGGGAAGAGTACCAGGAAGCGGAAGAACGGGTCATCGACGAGCTGCGGGAGATCAATAAGCCCTTCATCGTGCTGTTGAACTGCATGTATCCCAACTCCCAGGGAGCTAGGCAGCTTTCCCAGGAATTAAGCTCCAAGTATTCGGTGCCGGTTCTGCCGGTCAACTGCCTGGAGCTCGAGGAGGAGGAAATCCGCCAGATCCTTTCCCAGGTGCTCTTTGAGTTCCCGGTCAAGGAAATCTCGGTGGAGCTTCCCAAGTGGCTTTCCGCCCTGCCCAAGGAGCATTGGCTGCGCACCTCCGTTTACGGGGCCATCCGCGAATGCGCCGCCGACATCACTCGTATCCGGGAGGTGGACCGCATTGTCACCGGCGTGGTGGCCTGCGAATACATCGAGTCGGCCAAGACCATTTCCATGGATCTGGGAACCGGCAGCGCCAGCATCCGGG
>CAMLYM010000123.1 GCA_946491705.1 uncultured Clostridia bacterium | reverse complement strand
AGCCCGGTTCCCTTTCGGTTGGCAAGATACCGGTAACTTCCCCCAAAGGAAAGGGTGGGCCTTTTTAGAGGGCCCCGCCGCCCTTTGGGTGCAGGCGGGCCCTTTGCCGCAGACGAAAAGAAAAGGCGGAAAATCCGGCTGAATCGGGAGGCTGTCGCATAGATATGACTGAGAACCTAGAAGGAGGTATCGCTTGTGGTTACAGCAGAACAAATGAAAAAAAGAAAGGAAGCTGCGGTACCGGACCTGAAAAAAGACAACCTCGTCGATATCCGAAGCGTACACATCGACCAGTCTCTGCCCGAGAAGAAACGGATGCTCGATTACCTGGCTCAGATTAAAAATCCCTATTGCTTTCGCTGCGGGGAAACCGAGGTAAAGCTTTCTTTTTCTTCCACCGTATCCCTGCATCGCCTGCTTGTGAATTTTCTCATCCGGCACAAACGGATGGAATAGGGGAGGATAAGGTGCCGCGCAAACGCCGTAATTCTTTCGACCCGCCATCGCCGAAACGGGTCTGGAACTTAGCCAAATACGTGAGAAAATCAAGCGAAGAGGAAGACGGCCGGAGCATTGAAAATCAAAATAAAACGCTCGACGACTACATCGGCCGATTGAAAGAAGCGGATCCTGCCGGAGAGTACCGGGTGGTAGACCTGTACCGGGACGAAGACTGTACCGGCACCGATTCCATGCGCCCGGACTTTCAACGCCTGCTGCGGGACTTAGGCACTCGCCGAGTCAACTGCGTGGTGGTGACCGATCTGTCGCGTCTCTCCCGCAACACCTCCGAGTCTCTCTACTATCTCCAGTCCCTCTTTGTGGCGCTCAACGTCCGCTTTATCTCCATGCAGCTGCCGCACCTGGATTCCTTTCTTGAACCGGATCAAATGTATTCCATCGAGGTTCCCATGCAGGGGGTTATGAACGAGGAGCATTGCAAAAGTACGAGCATCAAGGTACGGCAGCGTTTTGAAACCCTTCGCAGAAATGGGGACTTCATCGGCGCGTTCGCTCCCTATGGGTACCGCAAGGACCCTGCCGACTATCACCATCTTCTGATTGATGAGGAAGCCGCTCCGGTGGTGCGCCGTATCTTCGACTGGTATGCGGCCGGCATGAGCAAAATCGGGATCGCAAAGCGTCTGAATGAACTGGGTATCCCAAGCCCATCCGTCTACAAGAAAGCAAAGGGATTGAACTATTACAATCCCCATGCGAGCGGCAGCAGCCTGTGGACGGCCCGCGTCATCGCATCAATGCTGCAAAATGAAATGTATATTGGAACTATGGTACAGGGCCGCTACCGGGTCAAGAGCTATAAGGTTCATGAACAGGTGACTACCCCGCCCCAGGAATGGTTTTGCAAAGAAGGCACCCATGCGCCGGTGATTGACCGGGATACGTGGGACAAGGTGCAGAAATTGCTCAAACGGGATACCCGAGCCGCCCCATCCAATCGGGAGGTATATTTATTCAGCGGTTTATTGCGCTGCGCCGATTGTCAAAAGGCGATGCACCGCTCGAAAGTCAAAGACTATGTTTATTATGTATGCCGCACTTACAAGGAGCAATCCAAGACTGCCTGTACCAAGCATACGGTCAAAGAATCGGTTTTGATGGATGTGGTACTTGCCGTGATGGAGAAACAAATCGCGCTTTCGGTCCCTCTGGGAAAGCTGATCGAGCAGGTGGACGCGGCGCCATGTGAAGCCATAATGCTGGACCAAAGGGTTCTATTAACCTCGATTGCCGGGAAGAAAAGAGAGCTTGCAAAGCTCGACAGCCGAAAACGGTCTGTTTACGAGGACTGGAAAAACGGGGACCTTTCCAAAGCGGATTACAAGTCCATGTATGACCATTACGAAGGGCAGTACCAGCAGCTTTGTGCAGCCATTGAGGGCATGCATAAGCAGCTCGGCGCACTGTCCGAAGAAAGCAGCGAGGGAAATGCCGCATTCAGGGAACTAAAAGAGCAGGGGACTATTTCGACGCTTTCCAGGGACCTTTTGACCGAATTGATCGACGCAATTGATATCCATGAAGGAGGCGACGTCGAAATTCACTTTTCGTTTGCAGACGAATACCAGCGCCTGGTGGATTCAACTGTACAGGAGTGAGAAAGGGTGTATCCTTTTTATCCTATTGGGTACGGCCCGACCGGTCCCACCGGCCCGGCCGTTACAGGAGCCACCGGTCCCACAGGAGCAACAGGAGCCACCGGCCTTGCCGGCGCTGTAGGTGCTACGGGCGCTACCGGTCCCACTGGCCCTACCGGTCCCACCGGTCCTACCGGCCCTACAGGGCCTACTGGAGCCACCGGGGATGCAGGTGCCGTTGGCGCTACGGGGCCGACGGGAGCCACCGGTGCAGTTGGCCCAACGGGGTCCACTGGCCCTACCGGCGCTACCGGAGATGCAGGTGCCGTTGGCGCTACAGGCGCCACTGGAGAGACCGGTGCCACTGGTGCGACTGGAGAGACCGGAGCAACTGGAGAAACCGGTCCCACTGGAGAAACCGGCCCTGCGGCTACCATCAATATCGGAACGGTTACCACTGGTGATCCGGGTACCGACGCTCAGGTGACCAATTCCGGAACCGAAAACGACGCCATTTTCGATTTCGTAATTCCCCGGGGAGAACCGGGCGGAGGCGGTACGCCGGAGGTTTTGGCCACAGTGGATTCCACGGGCCAGCCCACCACGGCAAACACCGCCCTGACCTTCAACGATACGCCCCTGATTTCCGGCACGTCCATTACCCATACGGCCGGCTCTGCCGACATCAACATTACCCAGACTGGGATCTATCAGGCTACGTTCCATGGAACGGCTGCAGTAAACGCAGGCACGACGATCCCCGCCACCTTGACGGCCCGCCTGCTATTAAACGGCACGCCGGTACCGGGCGCCACGGCAACCCATACGTTCTCGTCCAGCAACGAGGTAGCAACCGTGGCTTTTGACATCCCCTTCCGTGTGGATCCGGCGCCTGCGACTATACAGGTCGTGCCGGAGCAAGATGGGTTCACCCTAAACGACGCGGCGCTGACCGTTACCCGTTTGGGCGACGCTTCCTAGTCTAACGAACGGCCCGGAATTTCCGATTATAACAGCTTCCAACAAAACAGCCGACTGCAGGACTTGATTCCTGCAGACGGCTGTTTCCATGTATTACATGGTTCTGGATTTGGTTTATACGCTGGATTTAGAAATACCGCATCCGTCCCGCCGCGATTTTGTCTGAAAGCAATCCAAGGGGGCCTTGCGGTTTTGCTTTGTCGCAAAGACGCATAGCTGGCCATAGGGAATTTGATCCTTGTCAGGCGCTTTTTCTTTCCGGATTTGTCGTAGGCCGCCGAAACAAAATCCATAAAAGGCAGAAATGCTGCTTTCATGAAGACTAAAAAACGAATCGAAACCGTTGCCAAGCCCAAAATAAGGCCCCGGATGCGGACGCATCCAGGGCCTTTGCTTCCATTTATCTTGTTTTAGATCAAATGATAGCGCTCTAGCAGCTCCTCAAGGACCGTGCCGGAAATCTTCTTCAAAGCCTTCTTTTCCAGAAAGCCTACGCCGAAGGGAAGCTTGATATCGGTGAGCTTCCTGCCGTCCATCATCTTGGAAGTGGAGTCGAGCAGGACCCGTATGTCGTAGCAGGAGCCGAACACCTCCGGAACCCCGCGGTCCACGTCCAGCAGGGTGTAGACCGCTTCCATGGCGGTGCGCACCGAATACTCGGTGGTGAACACCGTGTCGCGCGCCGTGTCGGCGAACTGGCCGATGAAAGCGAAGTTCACACAGCCCTCCGGCACTACCTTAGGCCGGTCGCCTTGGGTGCGGGGCATGAAAAAGGAGGTGATGTAGGGCATCATGCAGGGAATGGTGTGAGCGGAGTTTCTGGCCATGTCCGGGATGTCCTCCTCCGGCACGCCCATGTGGTAAAGCCATTCCTCACAGATTTCCACGCCGGTGCATTCCTTCATGGGCTTCTTGACGAAGTTGCCGGGCACGTCGGTGTACAGCCCGTAAATCCAGCCTACCAGCTGATCCTTGGGCTGTTCCTTAAAGTGGGGCTGGCGGTTGAAGGTGTAGCTCATCAGCCAGTTGGAGTCCTTGACGGTAATGATGCCGCCGGTGACCACCTTGCCGGAGAAAGGATCGCGCTTGCACATCTTGCGCACATAATGGGGAATCCGTTCGTCCAGGGTGGTGACGGTGGCCGATTCCCAGTTGGTGGCGTGTACGTCCGAGCAGAACTTTTCCGGGCGGCCGAAGGCCGGGTCCTGCGCGGCGATCTTCTTCCACAGCTCCCAGCAGCCGCCTTCGCCGGGCTGGGTTTTACACACGGGCGCGTGGTCGTCGTCGCCCAGAGAGGAGTTTTCCGTGCAGCTGCCGTTGGTGACGAACACTAGGTCGTCCTCCACCAAGTCGATGGTTTCGGTGTTCCCTTCGTGGAGGCAGACGATCTGCCGGGCTACCTTCTTGCCTTCCCTGATGTCGAACAGGACGTTTGTCACCTGCGTGTTGTACTGGAATTGGACCCCGTGGGCTTCCAGATACTTGACCATGGGCAGGATCAGGGATTCGTACTGGTTGAACTTTGTAAATTTCAGCGCCGAGAAATCAGGCAGGCCGCCGATGTGGTGGATGAACCGCTGAATGTAAAGCTTCATCTCCAGGGCGGAATGCCATTTTTCAAAGGCAAACATGGTCTGCCAATAAAGCCAGAAGTTGGAGGAATAGAATTCCTCGTCGAACACGTCGTCCAGGGTTTTGTCGTACAAGTCCTCGTCCTTGGTGAAGAACAGGTGGATAATCTCCAGCGCCGCCTTGTCGGAAAGGGCGAACTTGCCGTCGGTATGGGCGTCCTCGCCCCGGTTGACGCTGGCACGCATCCGGGAATAGTTCGGGTCGCGCTTGTTGAGCCAGTAATACTCATCGAGAACGGAGACCCCTTCGGTTTCGATGGACGGAATGGAGCGGAACAGATCCCACAGACACTCAAAATGGTTCTCCATTTCCCGGCCGCCCCGGATGATGAACCCCTTCTGGGGATCATGGATGCCGTCGCAGGCGCCGCCGGGGAGGCCCAGTTCCTCTAAAATGTGGATGTGTTCTCCCTTCATCTGGCCGTCCCGCACCAGAAAACAGGCGGCGGCCAGAGAGGCGAGGCCGCTTCCCACCAGATAGGCGGATTTTTTATCCACGTCCTTGGGCTTTTGCGGACGGGCGAACGCTTCGTAATTGCCGTTGGAATAATACATCATCCATACCTCCAAACGTTTTTTGTGCTTTCATCTTAGTCCGTTTCCTGAAGGTACGCCATAGACAAACAAAAAGCCGTGTCGAAACTTTCGACACGGCGGCAAAGCTGTAAAAATTTTAGACACCAAAAGGCATTTGTCTAACGAGCCCGGTCAGTCCGGTAGGTTTCCAGGGCTTTGTGTATATCCCCGTGAATGAGGACGCTTAGCCGGCCCACGATGGCCTTGGGGTCCTCCTTCATCCCGGTGCGCACCCAGTTTAACAGAATGCCCACAAACGCGAACTTGTAAAAATCAGCGATGAAGGCCTTGTCTTCCTCCCGCACCGACATGGACGCTGCCTTTTCGTTGACCACCCCAATGAGCAGCTCAAAGGTCTCCCGGTAGAGAAACCCTTCCAGGTGCTCCCGGCAGACAGAGTGGTAGACACTGGAGACGAATTCTTTATTTTCCTGCACATATTCGAATACCCGCAGAAACCCGTTCTGCCAAGTGTCATAGGTGCGGTTTTCCCCGATGGCGCCCATGCTTTCACTTTTGAATATCCATTCCACCAGATCGAAAATGTCCTGGAAATGATAATAAAAGGTCTGGCGGTTTACTCCACAGTCTTCCGTAATGTCGATGACCGTAATCTTGTCCAACGGTTTTTTCGCCGCCAGCTTTTTCAGGGAAGCCGCCAGAGCCCGCTTGGTGGTCTGCGCCATAAGCGCCCTCCTTTCCCAAACGATATGACTAATGTCAGTATACCATGCCGTGCCCGAGCCGTCCAATAAAAAAGTGAAATCCCTGTGTGACGGTGGTTTTCCTAAGTGCCTGCCGCAGTTACGTAAGGCCGAAACCGTCCAAGAGAAAAGCGGGGATCCTCCTATAAGATCCCCGCCTTTTTAACCCCTTTTTTCCAAAGGAAAATCCCTTGCAAACGCGCCGGGGTTCAACAGGTTCGGGCGCACCCAATGACTCAAATTTGCCAGTTGTCCGCTTCCGAACTCTTTGCCGCCGGGCTAGATGGTCCATGTAGCCGAGCGGGCCTGTACCTCCACCATGTGCCGGTACACCCCGTTTTGCTCCAGAAGAGTTTCGGGCCTGCCCTGTTCGGCTACTTTGCCGTCTGCCAAAACCACGATTTGGTCCGCTCCGGCAACG
>CAMLYM010000122.1 GCA_946491705.1 uncultured Clostridia bacterium | reverse complement strand
GGGCGGTCAGCCCCGTCCCACCAGCCAGCGGGCCGCGGCCCAGCCCCCCCAGCGGCCTCAGCAGCAGGCTCCCATCAAGGGCCCGCGGGAGCGCCGTACGGTGGATACCCGCAGCGCAGTGGTGCAGCTTGACAAGTACAACGAAAAGTTCGAGCAGCTGGCTCCCGATCGTGCCAAGAAGGACAATATTGTCCAAAAGCAGAAGCTGACCCAGCGTTCCCAGTTCTATAACCGGGGCCGCAAACAATACAATTCCCGCCGGGAGACCGAGGCCGAGCGCCTGAAGAGAATCGCGGCCGAGCGTCAAAAAAAGCAGATGACCATTACCATCCCGGAGATGATCACCGTAGGCGAGCTGGCCGCACGGCTGAAGGCCACTTCCTCCGAGGTCATCAAAAAGCTTATGATGATGGGGGTCATGGCCACCATCAACCAGGAGATCGACTTCGATACCGCTACGCTGGTCGCCATGGAATTCCATGCCAAGACCGAGAAGGAAGTAGTGGTTACCATTGAAGAGCGCATCATCGACGACAGTGAGGACACCGATGAGAATCTCCAGCCCAGAACGCCGGTGGTGGTGGTCATGGGCCATGTGGACCACGGCAAGACCTCCCTGCTCGACGCCATCCGCGACGCAAACGTCACCTCCACCGAGGCGGGCGGCATTACCCAGCACATCGGTGCTTACCGGGTGTATTTGGGCGACCGGGAAGTAACCTTCCTGGATACCCCTGGCCACGCGGCGTTTACCTCCATGCGGGCCAGAGGTGCTCAGGTGACCGACATCGCCGTGCTGGTGGTAGCGGCGGACGATGGCATCATGCCTCAGACGGTGGAAGCCATCAACCACGCGAAGGCCGCAGGCGTGGCCATTATCGTGGCCATCAATAAGATCGATAAGCCCGGTGCCGACCCGGACCGCATCAAGCAGCAACTGACCGAATACGAGCTGGTGCCCGAGGAATGGGGCGGCAGCACCATTTGCGTGCCGGTGTCCGCCAAGCAGCGTACCGGGATCGACAACCTGCTGGAAATGATCATTCTCCAGGCGGATATGATGGAGCTCAAAGCCAACCCCGACCGTGCGGGCAAGGGCACGGTCATCGAAGCGCGGCTTGACAAGGGCCGCGGCCCGGTGGCGACGGTGCTGGTGCAAAACGGTACGCTCCACGCCGGGGACGTGATCGTGGCGGGCACGGCGGTTGGCCGTGTGCGCGCCATGGTGGACGACCGCGGCAACCGCGTGGAAGAAGCTGGACCCTCCGTACCGGTGGAAATCACGGGCCTTGCGGAAGTGCCCAGTGCCGGCGACGTGTTCAACGCCGTCTCCGACGAGAAACTCGCCAGAGAACTGGTGGAGCAGCGCAAGCAGGAAATGAAGGAAGAACAGTTCGCCGCGTACCAGAAGGTTACCCTCGACAACCTCTTCAGCCAGATGCAGGAAGGCGAAATGAAGGAACTCAACATCATCGTCAAGGCGGATGTACAGGGCTCGGTGGAAGCGGTGCGCCAGTCCCTCGAAAAGCTTTCCAACGACGAGGTGAAGGTCCGCGTCATCCACGGAGCGGTGGGTGCCGTATCCGAGTCGGACGTGATGCTCGCCAACGCCTCCAACGCCATCATTGTCGGCTTTAACGTGCGTCCCGACCCGGTGGCTCAGACCAACGCCGAACGCGACGGGGTGGACATTCGTCTGTACCGCATCATTTACGACTGCATTGAGGAAATCGAGGCGGCCATGAAGGGAATGCTCGCGCCCAAGTTCCGGGAAGTGGCTCAGGGCCGCATCGAGGTGCGCGCGGTATACAAGATTTCAAACGTGGGCACTGTGGCGGGCTGCTATGTGCTCGACGGCAAGGTGACCCGCCAGTCGGAAATCCGGGTGGTGCGCGACGGCATCGTCATCGCCGAGGACAAGATCGATTCCCTCAAGCGGTTTAAGGACGACGTGCGGGAAGTGGCCCAGGGCTACGAATGCGGCATCGGCCTGACGAAGTTTAACGACATCAAAGAGGGCGACATCTTTGAAGCGTATATCATGGAAGAATATCAGGAATAATATCCGATATACGGGGAGGGATTCGCAATGGCAGGACATCGAATGGACCGGACGACCGAAGACATTCATAGAGAACTGACGGATATCTTCCGTTCTTTAAAAGACCCGCGGGTAGCGGGCATCATCAGCATTGTGCGCTGTGAGGTTGCAAACGACCTGTCGGTGGCAAAGGTGTATATCAGCTCGGTCAACGGCTTGGAGTCGGCCAAGACCGCGGTGGAAGGGTTAAAGAGCGCGTCCGGCTTCATCCGGCACGAGCTGAGCACTCGGCTGCACCTGCGTCATACGCCGGCGTTGCGCTTTGTGCCCGACGATTCCATCGCGCACAGCGCGGACATTTCCGCGCTTTTGAACAAGATCAGCAAAGAGGGGGGAGAAGGGTGAGAGAGGTGACCACCGCCCAGGCGGCGCAGATGTTGCGTGAAGCGGACGATATTCTGATCCTCACCCACCAGTACCCGGATGGGGATACCCTGGGATGCGCCTTTGCCATGTGCCGCGGCCTGCTTTCCATGGGAAAACGGGCGCGCGTCGTCTGCTCCGACCCGATCCCGCAAAAGTACTCCTATCTCTATCATGACATGAAGGAATGCGCGTTCGAGCCAGGGTTTATCCTGGCGGTGGACGTGGCCGACGCTCCTCTGCTGGGCAGCGGCCTGAGCGAATACGCCGACCGGGTGGACCTGTGCATCGACCATCATCATTCTAACACCAAGTATGCCGCAAACCTGCTGCTCAAGGAATATGCAGCGGCGGCCGAGGTGGTATTTGAGGTGCTGCTGGAGCTGGACGTGACCATTGATGAGGACATTGCCGCCGCCATCTATACCGGCATCTCCACCGATACCGGCTGCTTCAAATATGCAAACACCACGGCGCAAAGCCATGCCATTGCGGCCCAGATGATGCGGGTGGGGATCGACACGTATCCCATCAACCGGCTTATGTTCGAGATCAAGTCGAGGGCCCGGTTTGAGATCGAGCGGCTGGCGCTGGAGTCGGTGGAATATTATTTTGACGGCATCTGCGCGGTGATGTACATAACGAAGCAGATGCTGCAGAAGTCGAAAGCGCTGGAAAGCGACTTAGACGGCCTGACCCCGATCCCCAGGCAGATCGATGGGGTGCAAATCGGTGTGACCCTGCGGGAAAAAAGCGACGGGGCATGGAAGATTTCCGTGCGTACCGGCGTAGAGTTCAACGCCAGCTCCATCTGCGGGAGACTTGGCGGCGGCGGCCATATGCGCGCCGCCGGCTGTACGGTGACCGGCACGGCCCGGGAGGCCTGCGACAAGATCTTGAAAGAAATTGCGGCGGAGCGGGAAGATGAACGGAATTCTGTGCATTGACAAGCCTCAGGACTTTACCTCCTTTGACGTGGTGGCGGTGATGAAGCGGCTGCTTTGCACCCGCAAGGTAGGGCATACGGGAACCCTGGATCCCATGGCCACCGGCGTACTGCCGATTCTGGCCGGAAGCGCCACCCGCGCCGCCGAGTTACTTCCCAGCCACGACAAGGAATATGAGGCTGGCTTTCGGCTGGGGATCACCACCGATACCCAGGACATCTGGGGTACGGTAATGGAGAAACGTCCCGTTTCCTGCGGGAAAGCGGAGATCGAGGCGCTCCTGCCCCGGTTTACTGGGGGGATTTTGCAGCTGCCGCCCATGTATTCGGCGGTAAAGAAAGACGGCAAACGGCTTTATGAGCTGGCCCGCCAGGGGATTGAGGTGGAGCGGGAAGCCCGTAAGGTGACGGTGTTTACGCTCGCGCTAACCGGCGAGAGGGAGGAGGCAGGGGAATACAACCTTTCCATCTCCTGTTCAGCTGGAACCTATGTGCGCACGCTCATCCATGATCTGGGACAAGCCCTAGGCTGCGGCGCGGTGATGACCTCTCTGCGAAGGACCAAGGCCTGCGGCTTTTCGCTGGATGACTGCCTGACCCTGGAGGAAGCCCGGGCCCTTTCGGAAAAAGGGACTCTTTGTGACCGGCTTTTGCCGGTGGACTTAGGGCTTTCGGGCTACCAGGCGGTGCGGGTGACCGACGCCCAGTTTACCCGGTTTCGAAACGGGGGCGCTTTGTTTCTTTCGCGGGTGGACCAGGCTCCGAAAACCGACGGCGCGTTCGTGCGGGTGTATAATTCACAGGGACAGTTCGCCGGCTTGGGGCTGGTGGATGAAAAGGCCCAGGAACTAAAGGTCAAACGGATTTTTTCCGAGTGATCGCCGCTTTTGCGGCGCTTTTTCCAAAGAAAACCGGTTTTTCTTTGGAAAAAGCATCGTAAATGAAACGAGGATTTTTCTAGAACAAAGGAGCTTATGCTGTGGTTATAACCGGAGAGCTTCCCAATCAGACAGAGAATACCGCAGTGGCGCTGGGGTGCTTTGACGGGCTGCATCTGGGCCATATGGCGGTGATTGACCGGGCGCTGGCCGCTGCTAGCGACGGGCTGCTCGCCTGTGTGTTCACCTTTACAAAGCCAGGACTGGAAGAGGAGCTGATGCCCTTTTCTATCATGGAAGGGCTGCTCGTCCAAAAAGGGGTGGGGCTTCTGGTCCGTCCGAAATTTGAGAGCATCCGCCATATGACCCCGCCGGAATTTGTAGACCGGGTGCTCATTGAATCGCTGCATGCCAAACGTGTGGTGTGCGGCTACAACTACCGGTTCGGCCGAAACGCCGGCGGGAATGCTTCTACGCTGGTGCGCTTGTGTGAGGAGCGGGGAATTGCCGCGTCCATCATCCCGCCCATTGAGGTGGACGGGGCGCCGGTGTCCTCCACCCGGATCCGGGCGCTGGTGCGGGAAGGAAAAATGGAAGAGGCGGCCCGGCTGCTGGGGCGCCCCTTTGTCATTGATTTTGAGGTGGTCCGGGGCCAGCAGCTGGGCCGCCTGATGGGCACGCCCACCCTCAACCAATCGGTTCCCAAGGGATTTGTACAACCGAAGTTCGGCGTCTATGCGTCTCTTGCCCGAATTGAGGGAGGCTATTGGCCCGCGGTGACCAATTTCGGCGTGCGGCCCACGGTGGGCGCGCCCGCCCCTCTCTATGAGACCTGGATTCCCCATTACGAAGGGGATCTGTACGGGGAAAAGGTGCCGGTCTGTCTGCTGTCCTTCATGCGGCCCGAGCAGAAGTTTGACAGCATCGACCTGTTGCGTACCCGTATCCATCTCGACGGGGTGGAGGCGGGAAAGATCGCCAGGCGGCTGAAGCCCGCTTTGGTGCTTGAGGAGGAAAAAGGCCAATGATGAAGGAACTCCAGGAAGAAATTTTGCGGCTCAAAAAGGAGACGGGTGCGGCCATTCTGGCGCACAGCTATCAGTCGCCGGAAATTTTGGAGATTGCGGACATCCGTGGGGATTCGTTCGCCCTGTCGGTGGCGGCCCAGAAGCGCGAGGAAAGCACCATTGTGCTGTGCGGCGTGCGCTTTATGGCGGACACCGTCAAGCTGCTGAACCCAGAGAAAAAGGTGATTCTGCCGGTGGACCAGGCGGTATGTCCCATGGCCGACCAAATCCCGCCCGAGCGGGTACGGCGCTTTAAGGAAAACAACTCCGATTTTACGGTCGTCGCTTACATAAACACCACCACCCGGCTCAAGGCGGAGTGCGATGTGTGCGTCACTTCGTCAAGTGCGCTTACCATCGTCAAAAAGCTGCCGGATAACCCGATTCTGTTTATTCCCGACGCAAACCTGGGCGGCTGGATCAAGCGGCAGCTGCCGGAGCGGGAAATCGAGCTGTGGGACGGGTGCTGTCCGGTTCATGCGGCGGTAACTGCCCGGGACTGCGCCTTGATGAAGGAACGCTATCCCAAGGCAAAGCTGGCGGTTCATCCCGAATGCCGGGAAGAGGTGCTCACATATGCGGACTATGTGGGCTCTACTTCCGGCATCCTGTCCTTTGCCGAGCAGTGTAAGGAGGACGTGATCATCGGTACGGAAAAATCCATTTCTGACTGGCTGTCCCTCCACCATCCGGACCGCCGGTTCCCGGTTTTGAGCAAGAAGCTTCTCTGCTCCAACATGCGCCTGACGGGGCTTACCGATGTTTACCGGGCGCTCTTGGGTACGGGCGGCGCGGAAATCCAGATTGATCCGGCCTTGGCCCAGGCGGCCAGACGGCCGATCATGGAGATGATCCGGCTGGGTGAATGAATAGAAAAACCTTGGCGGCATATTAGAAGCCGCCGAGGTTTTTGCTTTCTGAATTTGGAACCATACCGTCGTCCCAGCCGGTAAAAAAGCCGCCCGCAATTGTGGGGGGGGGTTTTTTTTTTTTTTAATAATAATTTGGGTTGCCTTTTCTCCTTGGGCGGCGGGGGGGGGGGGGGCGAACCACCGGTG
>CAMLYM010000121.1 GCA_946491705.1 uncultured Clostridia bacterium | reverse complement strand
GCTATGATCCTCTTAGACGAGGTGAATAAGCTTGGAAGCGATTACCGGAGCGACCCCACCTCCGCGCTGCTGGAGGTGCTCGACGGGGAGCAGAACTACGCCTTCCGGGATCACTACATAGAGGTTCCCTTTGACCTGAGCAACGTCCTTTTTCTCACCACCGCCAACGATGCCCAGGCCATCCCTGCCCCTCTTTACGACCGTATGGAGGTCATTCCTTTAGGAAGCTATACCCACGAGGAAAAGTTCGCCATCGCCAAGAAGTATCTGATTCCCAAGCAGCTCAAAAAGCACGGGTTAAACAGCCGCCTTTGCCGGATGCAGGACGCTGCGATACACTTGATGATCGACGGATATACCAGGGAAGCGGGCGTGCGTACCTTGGAGCGGACCATCGCCTCCATCTGCCGCAAATGCGCCAAGCGCATCGCGTCGGGAGAGGTCAAGTCCGTGTCCGTCACGAAGGCCGCGGCGGCCGAGCTGCTGGGCCCGCAGAAGTTTAAGACCGAGGACGTGCGCCATAAGGACGAGGTGGGCGTGGTTAACGGCCTTGCCTGGACCTCCGTGGGCGGCGAAACCATGCCGGTGGAGGTCGCCGTTTTGGACGGCAGCGGCAGGCTGGAGCTCACCGGTTCCCTGGGCGATGTGATGAAGGAATCCGCCCGGGCCGCCGTCAGCTACATCCGGGCTCATTGGTCCGAGCTGCAGGTGGACCATGAGTTTTATAAGAATAAGGACATTCACATCCATGTCCCCGAAGGCGCTATCCCCAAAGACGGGCCTTCCGCCGGCATCACCATCGCCACGGCGCTGGTTTCCGCTCTGACGGATACGCCGGTAAAGGGGGATCTGGCTATGACCGGGGAAATCACCCTGCGCGGCCGCGTCCTTCCCATTGGGGGGCTTAAGGAAAAAACCATGGCCGCTTTCACCCATGGGATGAAGACCGTTATTATTCCGGCGGAGAATGAGCCGGATCTGGAAGAGGTGTCCGAGCAGGTGAAAAGCGCCATCCGCTTTATCCCGGCCGAGACGCTGGATACGGTGCTTAAAAACGCACTGATTTCCCGCCCGACGATTCATCCGGCCAAGTCCAAACCGGCCGATGGTCCGGCAACTGCAGAAGTTATCCCGGACCTGCCCCATTCCAGGGCGGGCCTGGTAACCGAGAGAGGAATGTAGACGCATGTTACCCTTTCATGCCGCCGCCTTTGAGTCAGCCGCAGGCCGGCTCGACCAATTGCCCCAACCGAACGCGCCGGAGATCGCCTTTTCCGGCCGTTCCAACGTGGGCAAATCTTCCTTGATTAACAAGGTGCTCAACCGCAAATCCCTGGCACGGATCAGCGCCACACCGGGTAAAACCGTGACCATCAATTTCTATTCCCTGCCTGGCGCCCGGCTTGTGGACCTGCCTGGTTACGGCTACGCCAAGTCCTCCCAGAGTGAGAAAGCCCGCTGGTCGGGGCTGGTGGAAGGGTACTTTAACGCCGGCCGTCCTTTGCGGCTGGTGGTGCAGCTCATCGACATGCGCCATCCGCCCACGGCGGACGATCTAGGAATGCTCGACTATCTGCTGCAGACGGGAGCGCCTTTCCTGGTGGCGCTCACCAAGTGCGACAAGCTCAACAAAACCCAGCGGGCCCAGCGCCGGGCCTCGCTGGAAGAGGACCTGGCCTTTTGCGGCTCGGTCCCCATTGTGGAATTTTCCGCCGTCAAAGGGGACGGCGTGGAGGAACTGCGCGGGCTTTTCAGCGAAGCGGCCCAAGCGGTTTAAAGATTCGTGTTCCAAATGTTTAGGAGGGGTTATTCATGTTTGTTTCCGATTGCTTAGGGGTCAGCCCGGAGGGACATTTGACCATCGGCGGGTGCGATACGGTGGCTTTGGCCGCCAAATACGGCACGCCTGCGTACGTTATGGACGAGGGGAATATCCGTCAGAACTGCCGGCAGTTCAAAGCGTCCATCGACGAGTATTACGATGGCAACGGTCTGGTCCTTTACGCCAGCAAGGCCTTTTCCTGCAAGGAAATCTACCGGGTGGTGGCGTCCGAGGGCCTGGGGGCGGACGTGGTGTCCGGCGGTGAGCTGTACACGGCGCTCAAAGCCGGGTTCCCGGCAGACCGGATTTATTTCCACGGAAATAATAAGACTCGCGAAGAGCTCATCATGGCGCTGGACGCAGGGGTGCACCGCATCGTGGTGGATAACCTGACCGAGCTTGCCGTGCTCGACAAGCTTGCAAAGGAAAAGGGCAAGGTGGTGGACATTCTTTTCCGCATCAAGCCCGGCATTGACGCGCACACCCATGCGTTTATCCGCACCGGGCAGATCGACTCCAAGTTCGGCCTTGCGTTGGAAAACGGCGAGGCCATGGAAGCGGTCAGGGAAGCCCTTTCTTTTCAAAACGTGAATTTAGCCGGGCTTCACTGCCATATTGGTTCGCAGATTCATGAGATTGAACCCTTCGAGCTGGCGGCGGAAGTGATGCTCACCTTTATCAAGAAGATTTTCGATGAAACCGGATTCTTAGTCAAAGAACTAAACCTGGGCGGCGGCTTCGGCATCAAGTACACCGACGAGGACCGGCCTCAGAAATATACCGCCTACATGCAGCGGGTTTCGACGGTTGTGAAAAAGAAGGCGGCCCAGTTTGGCCTGCCGGTGCCCTTTGTGCTCATTGAGCCGGGCCGCTCCATTGTGGCGCCTGCGGGTATTACCCTGTATACGGTGGGGGCGGTCAAGGAAATCGCCGGGGTGCGCAACTATGTTTCCATTGACGGCGGCATGGTGGACAATCCACGGTACGCTCTGTATAAGTCCAGCTACGAGGTTCTGGTGGCCAACCGGGCGGCTGACCCGAAGGATTACGTGGCTACCATCGCCGGGCGCTGCTGCGAAAGCGGGGACCTGATTCAGGAAAACGCCCGGATTCAAAAGCCCGCCCCGGGGGACATTGTGGCGGTGCTGGCCACCGGCGCTTACAACTACTCTATGGCGTCCAATTATAACCGCATCCCCCGTCCGCCGGTGGTATTTGTGAAAGACGGGGAATCCCGGGTGGTCGTCAAGCGGGAAAGCTTTGAGGACCTGGTACAAAACGATCTTTAAGCGGTTGACAAACGGGATAAAGTGTGTTTAAATGGGTGACAATGGCGATGACGGGAAGAAGTAGCGTTTCCAGCGCGGTCAGAGCAGAGAGGTCCCCGGTTGGTGCGAGGGGGCCCCGCGGAACGTGAAGATACCTCCCAGCAGCCGCGGCGCGGAAGCGGGACGGGATTTGTCTCGTGGGTAGGCGCTGCCGCGTGGCGCGCGTTACCGCGCCGGGAGTTATTGTAAAGAAATGACTCCGTGAGGCCGTTTGCCGTGAGGCGGCGGCAAATAGAGGTGGTACCGCGAAAGATCTTTCGCCCTCTGTTTTGGGAAAAGCCCAAAACAGAGGGCTTTTTTCGTTTCAAATTATAATTGGAGGGAACGAACATGGGAGTTTTTGAAGAGCTCAAAGCCAGAGGCATGATTGCCCAGATGACCAATGAGGAGAAAATCCGCGATTTGCTGGAGAACCAGCAGGTGACGTTCTACATCGGGTTCGACCCCACGGCGGACAGCCTGCACGTAGGCCATTTTCTGCAGATGATGGTCATGGCGCATATGCAGCGGGCGGGACACCGGCCCATCGCCATTCTCGGCGGCGGAACCGCCATGGTAGGGGACCCCACCGGCAAGACCGACATGCGCAAGATGATGACCCCTGAAACCATCCAGCACAATGCCGACTGTTTTAAGGCCCAAATGCGCCGCCTGATTGACTTTTCCGAAGGCAAGGCCATGATGCTCAACAATGCCGATTGGCTTATGGGGCTTCACTACATTGATTTTCTGCGGGAAATCGGGGTGCATTTCTCGGTCAATAAGATGCTCACCTACGAGTGCTTCAAAACCCGGCTGGAGCGGGGCCTGTCCTTTATTGAGTTTAACTACATGCTCATGCAGAGCTATGATTTCTTAAAGCTCTATCAGGACCAGAACTGTGTTTTGGAACTGGGCGGGGACGACCAGTGGGCCAATATCCTGGGCGGTATTGACCTAGTGCGCCGTGTTACCGGCAAGGAAGTGTATGGTATGACCTTTACCCTCCTGACCACCAGTGACGGGCGCAAAATGGGCAAAACCGAGTCGGGCGCCGTCTGGCTTGATCCGCAGAAGACTTCGCCCTACGAGTTCTTCCAGTACTGGCGCAACGTGGACGACGCGGACGTGATTAAGTGCTTAAAGCTCTTGACCTTCCTGCCCCTCTCCCAGATTGAGGAGATGGCCAAGTGGGAGGGAAGCGAGCTCAATGCCGCCAAAGAGGTCCTGGCCTTTGAGGTGACCAAGATCATCCACGGGGAAGAGGAGGCCACTAAGGCAAGAGACGCGGCTCGTGCTCTCTTTGGCGCAAAAGCGGATGCGGCGAACATGCCTTCCACCACCCTGACCCCGGCCGACTTTACCGACGGCGCCATCCTGGTGCCGGACCTGCTGCAAAAGGCAGGGCTTGTCTCTTCCAAGGGGGAGGCCCGCCGACTCATTGACCAAGGCGGCGTTTCTATTGACGATGAAAAGGTCGCTTCCGTGACAGCAGCGGTATCGGCCGACCAGTTTGAAAAAGGCCATGTGATCATCAAAAAAGGAAAGAAGGTCTTCCACAAGGTGCTTCTTTCCAAGTAAACAGGAGGAGAACATGAAAAAAAGAGGATGCAAACGATGCTTTGCGGCATTTCTTTCCCTCGTTCTGATCTTTGCCTTATCCGGCTGCGGCTTGTTTGGGATGAGCGCTTCCGAATACGTAAAGACCGCGTTGGAGCTGCAGTGTTTGGGCAAGGTCAAAGACTATGCAGAATATCTGGATATCACCGAGGAGCAAGCACAGAAACTCTATGAGGATGGCATCAAAGCGGAGGTCGATTATTTTACCGCTATTGTGGAAATTGAGGAGCTTTCGGATGCGGCAAAGGATCAATTTGTGGAGCTTTTCAAGGAAATTTACCGCCACTGTGAATTTGAAGTGGGATCCGAAACCCTCCTGAAAAAGAGCACGAAGACCTATCAGGTGGAGGTTACCGTCAAGCCCGTCAATTTGTTTACCCTTGCCGCCGAAGATCTGCGTACTTTATATACCAACACGACCGATACAAACGACGATGCCTATGTGGAAGGCGTTTTAAAAATTCTGCTGAAGCATCTGCCGAATATCAATAACGAGGAAGCGCAGGTGGTCGAAGCACAGGTACAGACGAACGTAGGCGGCTTGTTCTATCTGGACAACGAAAATGCCGAGAAAATCATCAGCGCATTGATTGATTACTCCTCTCTCGTCTCCGTCGAATAAAAAAAGAGCCTGGATATTTCCCAGGCTCTTTTTCTGTCTTAGCCGGGCCGTCCGGCAGCGAAATGGCCCTTCCGGGCCGTATCGTTTTCATTAGGTGCACAGCTCGTCGAGAGTGCCAAAGGTATATCCCTCTTCCTCCCATTTGGTCAGCAGCTCATCAAGAATTTCGCTGTTGGTTTTGGAAGTGCTGTGCAGCAGTACCACCGCGCCGGGATGGATTCGCGGCAGCAGCTTGGAAAACGCTTCTTCCTTAGTGGGCTGCTTATCTACGTACCAGTCCACATACGCCAGACTCCAAAAGACGGTCTTGTACCCAAGCTCGTTTGCCATCTTCAGGTTGTTTTCGCTGTATTTTCCCTGGGGCGGCCGGTAATACTTCTTCATTTCCTGGCCGGTGGTCTCCTGATAGAGAGCCTCCAGAGAACGGATTTCTTCTTGGAAGGATGCCGCATCGGAAATCTTGGACATATCCGGGTGATGGAAGGTATGATTGCCGACAATGTGCCCTTCCTCCACCATCCGTTTGACCAGATCCGGGCTTGTCTGAATGTAATTGCCCACCACGAAGAAAGTGGCTTTTACGTTGTGCTTTTTCAGGGTATCCAAAATCGCGGGCGTATAGCCGTTTTCATAGCCCGCGTCGAAGGTCAGATAGATTACCTTACTGTCCGGGCTGCCGCAGTAATAAGCGTTGTTGGCCTTAAGCGCCTCGGCGCTTGCATTGCCCACCGGCGTCTTGCCGTTTTCCTGAAAGCTCAGGCCCCAGTTTGTGTTGGCCGCAGCGGTAGCGGTGACGCTCTGGCTCTGCGCGAATCCCCAAATCACCGGCACTGCGATGAGAACCAGACAGCAGGCCAAGGCGATGAACAATTGTTTTTTGCGAATGACCAGTACCATACGGATTTTCACCCTTTCCCTTCTTCTCGTTTTGCATTCGAAAACACTCTATTCCTATGGCAGGCGGCGGCGGAATATGTCGTAGCACAGGGAAGAAGGACAAGAAACCATGAAAAAAGAGCGGCCGGTTATTAGACGGAGGCCCATAAGGAAGTAAAAAGAATTTTGGTCAGAACCGGCGTGTCAAGTCACGCCGGTTCCGATTCGTTTAAGGAGTC
>CAMLYM010000120.1 GCA_946491705.1 uncultured Clostridia bacterium | reverse complement strand
CGGGACAGGGAAGGCTCCTTCGCTGTCCGGCGCGTTTTCCTGTTTTACAAAAGCGGCTTTCTTCCCGCTTAAAAGAGGCCAAACCGCTTTTTGGCGTAGAAAGGGGTCACCTTCTGAGCCGCGTCCCGGCCAAAGTTCTCGGAATATGGCACCAAGTCGAGTAACTTATCCTTGAGATGAGGAGCTGCCGCCTCTGCAATTCCTTCAAACAGGTCCTTGCGCGAAATTTCCTCAAAGTCCACAATCATCAGGTAGCTCTCTTCCCCATCCTTCACCATCTGCTGCAGATAGGCTTTCTGCACCCCTTTCTGTGTTTTCAGATATTCCTTGACCGCTTCCACCAGTTCCTTGGGGTATTCCTTGGGTTCCCCCAGCAGCACCTTGGTATCCTTCTTAACCATATGGGGCATCGCTTTCCCGTTGAGCTTTGCCAGCTGGCTACGGGGTACTTGGACGTTCTCCTCAAAGGGATTGACGGCGATGCCGGCGGCACCCTTTTCGGAGGATAAAATCAGGGTACAGTAATCCTCCAAGGTCAGAATCATGGACTTCGGCGTCTTACCGCCCGGCCATTTTCCCTTTTCCAGGGCTTCCTCGTCGGTAAAGGCGGGGAAATAAGCCACCTTGTCCGGAGTATGGATCAAAAGGAACCGGATACGCACGTCATCCGTTACCGGCATGCTTTCGCCGCTGGTCCCCTGTCCTTTGGCCGAAACCGGTTCCATCTCCACCGGGGCGAGCAGCTTCGCCTGCTTGAGCGCTTCCAGGAACACCTGCTCCTCCAGCGCGCCGGCGGACTGTTTGAGGGTACGCATGGTCCCACGCAGCTTCGGATTGCGGACAGGTTCGTTTTCATTGAATACTTTCATGGTTCTTTTCCCTTTCCTTTGGCTTTCACTTGCTATCATTGCATGGACTTCGCATTATGTTTTGATTGGCGGCATATTTTTGAGGCCGGGCTCGTAATCAATGGTCAGAACCATGAACCCGCTGCCGCAGATCTAGATATATAAATAATTATACCATATCTTTCGCATTTCTTCCACGGTTGCCATTCCCTTTCTCAAGGTGTGCTTAAAAGCCGGGAGGGCTTTTTCTGCTTCCCGGCATTGCAACGGACTTTCTCATATGGTAAAGTAAAGGCAAAGAGCATTTGGGAGGCACCGCCTATGATGAAAAGGGATATTCTGCTCGTAATCCTAATTTCCCTCGTGGTTTACAACGCCGTTCCTTTGATCAACCTCCTTTTCCCCGCCTCCGTCCTCTACACCTTTCTGACCGACTTATGGATTCTGAACGCCTTCTTTTCTCTGGTTTGCCCGATTTTCTTCTGTAGAAAATACGGCTTCCAATTTTGGATTTCCTTTGTAATTTGCGCTATGTTTCTTGTTACCATGTTTCTCTTTTATAATGCTTCGGCTTTTCTCTTCTTCGTCATCTATCTGGTCCTGTCGCTCATCGGCTGCGGCATCGGAGCCGGGCTTCACCGCCTAAAACGGCGTAAAAAAGCAGAAAACGCCGCCGACTGTATGCCAAAAGAATGAAAGCTTTCTGTCCACTTCGGACAATACAAAAAAAGTCCGTCTGAAAGGAAGAAATTCCTGTCAGACGGACTTTTTCCCATATAAATCCGTTTAATCGCCAAAGGCAATGCCCATACAGCGGGCAAATTCCACCATCTGATGGTCCTTGGGCACCAGCTTGGTTTTGCCGGCTACCTCGGACAAGGGGTTCTGGGTCACGATGCTGCCGATCTGCGCCACCGCCATACCGTACCGTTCCTCTTTGATGAGCTTGGCGGCCTGCACACCGAACCGGGTCGCCAGCACCCGGTCGTAGGGCGACGGGGAACCGCCCCGCTGAAAATGGCCCGGGACTACTACACGGCTTTCCAAACCGGTGGCCTGCTGGAGCTGGTCGGCAATCCGGTAGGAAACCGACATATACGGCTCGCTTGCCCGGAAGGCGGCCCGCTCCTTGCCCTTCATGGCCGCTTCCCGCAAGTTCATGGCTCCTTCTGCCACCGCGATGATGGAAAATTTGCGCTTTTTTACACGGATGCGCTCCTCCACCGCGTGGACCAGCGCGTCTATGGAATAGGGGATTTCCGGGATGAGCACCACGTCCGCGCCGCCGGCGACCCCCGCATAGAGGGTAAGCCATCCGGCCTTGTTGCCCATCAGCTCAATGACCATGATCCGGCCGTGGCTGTTGGCGGTGGTGTGAATGCGGTCAACCACTTCGGTGGCGATATCCACCGCCGTGTGGAATCCGAACGTCACGTCGGTGCCCCAAATGTCGTTGTCGATGGTTTTGGGCAGGCCGATGACGTTAAGCCCCTCTTCCGAAAGGAGATTGGCGGTTTTGTGGGTACCATTGCCGCCCAGGGTCACCAGGCAGTCCAGCTTCATCTTACGATAGTTTTGCTTCATAGCCGCAACCTTGTCCACATTGTCCTCTTCGATCTTGCGCATGTTGCGGTAAGGCTGGCGGGAGGTTCCCAGAATGGTGCCGCCTAAAGTGAGAATGCCGTCGAAGTCCTCCCGGCGCATCTCCTTGTAATTGCCTTCAATGAGTCCCTTATACCCGTCGGCGATGCCCACGATTTCCACATCGAACAGGTTGTACGCCGAATGAACCACGCCGCGGATGGCGGCATTGAGGCCCGGACAGTCGCCACCGCTGGTCAGAATTCCCACACGTCTTTTCATTGCAATCCCCTTTTCCGAAACATCCCTGTTTTTTACCGCAGATGCGCGGTGCTGTTATGCCGGTAAAGTACCGGTGTTCCTTCCTTGGAAAGCCGCAGGTCGGTGATCCCGCCCCGGTTGATCCGAAAATCCACCTGGGCGAAGGTTTCCACCGGCAGCCCCAGCCACCAGCAAATGGCGGCGTTGACCACGTCGGCATGGGTAACCACCAGCACCGTTCCCTCCACCAGCTTGTCGATCCGGTGCAGGTAACCGGTGATGCGGTTAAAGAGCATCCGCCGGCTTTCCGCCCCCGGGTACACGATCCAGTCAAGGGGGTCGCCCTTGCGGGGCAGCTCCAAAAGCCGGGCCTCCTGGGGCAGCATTTCCGCCGCCTGGCCGTTGCTCTGCTCACGCAGCATATGGGTGATGATAGGCTTGCTGCCCAGCTTCTGCCCGATGATCTGGGCAGTCTGGGAAGCGCGCAGCAAGTCGCTGCTGAAAAACTCGAAGGTATGGTCGCCCAGCATCACTGCAATCGCTTGGGAAACCAGGTTTGCCTGCCGTCTACCCTTGCGGGACAGCGGCATATTTGACCAGCCTGCCGTAATCTCCATGCCCGCCGGATGTTCCATCTTTCCATGCCGGACCAATATCAACCGTTTCATATTGCCGCCTCCTGTCGTTTTCGCGTGAATGGGTTGACGACGGAGCACACCAACCAGTATGTTCCGTTTCGCCTGAGTCTAATCGCCGGTTACGCCCGTCGCGCTCCCGTCTTTTCCCTTTGTCTGGAAAGGCCGTAGCCGCCGAAGGTACGCATCTCGGAATTTTGAATGTAGGTATACAGATCGTCAAACAGCTCGTTTAGCTGTATGTCGCTCTCCACCGGGCGCAGCCGTTTCTTTTCCCGCTGCATATTCTTCTGCCACCGCTTGTATTTTCCAGGCGGCAGGTCGTATACTTCAGCAAAGGCGGTATAATAACTTTTCACCGTCTGAAAGCCGTGCTGAGCCGCAATCTGGGCGATGGTCTTATTGGAATCAAGCAGGTCGGGCAGGCTTTTTTTCACCCGTACGGAGTTGATATACTTGGTCAAAGGCAAGCCTACGCTCAATTTAAAAAGCCGGGACAGATACTGAGAATTGAGCCCCACCATGTCCGCCAACTCGTCCAGCGACCACTCCTCGTTATAGTGTACGTCGATGTGCTCGATGAGATGCTTAATGCGGTCGCTTTCCGCGCTGCGCGGCCCTCTTGCCTGCCGGGTTTCCACCGTCAGATAGTCCACCAGGAACTGGGCCAGCGCACGCAAAAGGGAGTCGGTGCGCAGAAGATAGCCACTGAGCTTGTTGGACGCCTCGTACACAATGGCAGCCACGAACCGGTACAGGGTGAGCAGCCGTTCCTCCGAGAGGCCGCCGCTGATGACATTGTGAAAATCCAGGCTGGTGATGCCGGGGCAAAGGGATTCGTATTCCTGAAAATCCATCTGCATCAGGGTCATGGCGAAATCCGCCGACTGGTTTTGGATGGAGTGAACCACATAGGGGTTCACCAGGAACAGCACCCCTTTCTTAAGGGTATAGTTCTTGCCCTGAACCGAAAGCTCCCCATTGCCAGCCGCGCAGTATCCCAGCTCCAGACATTTGTGAAAATGCCAGCGGTTGTCGCTTCCAAACCGGACAAATAAATTCAGCGGAATTCCGCCGGTGAAATGAAACAGTTCCCGAAATCCTACCATGTTTGCTTCATCCATCCTATCTATCATTGCGGCCGAACCGGCCGGTTATTGCTTGCACGCCGTTTGTCCCCTCTAACCCGACCATCCCGAATCAACCAGGCCGGACGCTACAAAGAGAAGGGCAATATGAAGCGGATAATACCCGTAAAAGAGCCCTTTGCAGCCTCTTCCCCGCTCCCCATTGTAGCAAAGGAGAAGGGGCAGGGCGAACATCATCATCCACTGGTAATTGAAAAGGAACGGGTCTCCTGTCCCCGTTACAAGGAAGCTAAAAGAGACCAGCAGATACATCAGGCAAAAGGCCAGCCGGTTCTCCCGCAGCCAGACCATCCCCACCCCCAGAAGCAGGAAAGGAAGCCCTCCTTCCACCGCAAACGGACCGGGAAAGAGCCAATAAAGCACTGTTTTCAGCGCAAGAGAATCCGGCAGCAGCGCAAAGAGAGACGGCGCGAAAAAGAAAAGAGAAAAACATCCGAAAAGCCCCGCAAGACGAAGCCACCGCCCTTCCCGGACGGCTTCTTTCGCCCAGTCACCCAGGCACAGGAGCAAGAGAGTGAGAAACAGAGTGGCGAAAATATTATTGTCCACCAAAAGGCCGTCAGGGCGGGGGAAAAACCGGTTTAAAAGCGCATCCAGGAGGAACATGCCCACGCTGCAGCCATAAAGCCGGCCAAGATACCGCAGGCGGCTGCGCGTATGCACAAAGCCCTGAGCCAGCAGAAAGAAAAACAACGGCGCCGACAAACGTCCCAGCCACCGCAGCCACACCGGCGCGCCTGCAAACGCAAAAAACAATCCAATGTGGTCCGCCGTCATCAAAGCCAATGCGATGATTTTGAGCCAAAATCCCGTAAGTCCCGGCCTTCGCTCCATCCATCCCATCCTCTGCTTTTACGGCTTAACCTCAAAATCCTACATAATTTTGTTCATTCTATCGGTATATAATACCACCATCCAGTTCCGTTTTCAACCTTTTTCTTTTTCCATTGCAAGAAACCCCTTCTCATTTCTAAGGGAAAACCGGTTGCTTAAACCGGGCGATTCTGGTATACTAAAAGCCATTCGGGCGCTTGTGATATGGGAGGGAACCAAATATGCCCATTAAAATTCCGGATACGCTGCCGGCGCGCAAGGTGCTGGAGGCGGAAAATATTTTCGTCATGTCCCGGGAACGGGCGGCCAAGCAGGATATCCGGCCGCTGCGGATTCTGATCTTGAATATTATGCCCACAAAAATCGCCACAGAGACTCAACTGCTGCGTTTGCTGGGTAACACGCCGCTGCAGGTGGAGATCGACCTGCTCCAGACGGCCACACACACGCCCAAGAACGTCAGCGCCCAGCATCTGCTGGACTTTTACAAGGTGTTTGACGAGGTACGGGGAAACCGGTACGACGGCTTGATTATCACTGGAGCGCCGGTGGAAAACCTTGCGTTTGAAGAGGTGGATTACTGGCAGGAGCTCTGCGAAATTATGGAGTGGTCGAAAACCCATGTGTTTTCCACCTTTCACATCTGCTGGGGCGGCCAGGCGGGGCTTTATTACCACTATGGAATTCCCAAATACCCGCTGGAGGAAAAGCTCTCGGGTGTTTTCCGCCACCGGGCCACCGGAACGCTGCATCCTCTGGTGCGCGGATTCGACGAGTACTTCTATGCGCCTCATTCCCGCCATACCGGGATCCGCCGGGAGGATGTGCTCAAGCATTCCGAGCTCCAGATCCTGGCCGAGTCTGCCGACGCGGGTGTTTACCTGATTGCCACCGGGGACGGGCGGCAGATTTTCGTGATGGGCCACGCGGAATATGACCGGGAAACCCTGGCAAAGGAATACGAACGGGATTTGAAGCGGGGGCTTCATCCCCGCATTCCCCGCAATTATTTTGTTCAAGACGATCCGCAAACCATTCCTCCCATGATTTGGCGTAGTCACGCAAGCCTTCTTTTTTCCAACTGGCTCAACTATTTCGTCTACCAGCGCACGCCTTTCGACCTGAATGAACTTTCCTCCAAGTGACAGGGTACTGCAAAGTGGATCTTTCTAATCTGCATCGGCGGCCGGTCTGCAAAAGTTACGGCTA
>CAMLYM010000119.1 GCA_946491705.1 uncultured Clostridia bacterium | reverse complement strand
CGGCTGTGAACGCTCCATCGTCACCGACATTCCGGGAACCACCCGGGACGTGGTGGAGGAAACGGTGCGGCTGGGGGACGTGGTGCTTCGCCTGGCGGATACGGCCGGACTGCGGGATACGAAGAACCCGGTGGAGGCGGCGGGCGTGGCCCGCACCCGGGAGCGGCTGAAAACAGCCGGGCTGGTGCTGGCGGTATTCGACGCGTCCGAGTCTCTTAACGAGGAGGACCGCAGCCTTCTCAAGGAATTAAAGGAAAGCCGGGCAGTGGCGGTTATCAACAAAACCGACCTGCCCGTCCGGGTTGAAAGAAACGAAATCCAGGCGGCCATCCCCCAGGTGGTGGAACTCTCCGCTGCTTCGGGGCAAGGGTATGAGGCTCTTGCAGAGGCGGTGGAAGCGGCGCTTGGCACCGCCCAAATCGACCCAGCGGCGGGAATGCTCGCCACCGAACGGCAAAAGCAGTGCGCCCTGCGGGCAAAAGACGCGGTTTTAGAAGCGCGGGAAGCCTTGGAGATGGGCATGACGCTGGACGCGGTGTCGGTTGCCTTAGACGACGCGGCCGCCGCGTTGCTGGAACTGACGGGCGAACGGGTGACCGACGCGGTTCTCGATCAGGTATTCGCCCGGTTTTGCGTGGGAAAATAAGTTTTCCACAACAAGAACGATCTTCGTGGAAAAGGAGCGATTATATGGAATTGCGGATCATTGACACAGCGGACTTTAATCCCATTTTTGAGCGGATCACCAAGGACTTTCCCCGTAACGAGCGCCCCGGCCGGGGGACCTTCCGCAGGCGGCTTTACGCGGGAAAATGGGAGTGCGTGGGCCTTTTTGAAGAGAAAACGCTGATGGCATACGCGGTCCTTTCGGTAAACCTGCCAAGTGCATATTCCTTTCTGTTGTATTTAGCGGTGGACGCCGCCGGCCGAGGAAAAGGGACCGGGACGCAGATGCTCAAACAGCTCAAGGAACGCTACGGGGATACCAAGGGCCTGATTATAGAGGTAGAGGATCCGGCGGCGGCCAAAACTGAGGAGGACCGGGAAATCCGGGAGCGGCGTATCCGCTTTTATGAACGGGCGGGATATCAACGCCTGCCGGTAAAGTATTGGCTGGTGGGCCAGCCGATGCACTTGATGTACTGCGGGGAGCAACCGCCTGAGAATATACAAAAAATTGTATGGGAAGCCTACGGCGTGCCCGAGAAGGCCCCGCTGCGCCGGCGATTTTTCTGTGTGGAGGAATGATTCAGGAAGCAAAACAGGAGCGGGACAGTGAGCCCTGCTCCTGTTTTGTTTTCGGAAGAGTTTTCCACCGCAACGACCGAAACGGTGGAAAACAAGCGCCGCCGATAATTGAGCAGCATCTCTGTCTCTGCGCTTATAAGGGAAACCGGACCATTTCGGTCGGAAGGAAATACGAAGATCCGGCAACGGCCCAGCCTGGGAATCGCCGCATTATTGCCTTCATGAGGAAGTCTTTGCCTAAGGAAAAGAAAGGGACGCAGGAAGACTGCTTGGCATAGTTGCGGGCGGGCAGGCAGATATGCTAAAATATAATGTTAGGAAAAGGGATGGGACAATTTCCCTCCTTTTTAATCAGGACGACGGCCGCGGGGGGCTCTGCGGCGGAACGGAGAAGAAAATCCATGCAGGAATATCGTGCAGAGAGCTATGATGTAGTGGTGGTGGGCGCTGGCCATGCGGGAATTGAAGCGGGGCTGGCGGCTGCGCGCTTGGGCGTGAAGACTGCTGTTTTCACCATCAATCTGGACTGGGTGGGGAACCTTCCCTGCAATCCCTCCATCGGGGGAACGGCAAAGGGCCATCTGGTAAGGGAAATCGACGCGCTGGGCGGCGAGATGGGGAAGGCGGCGGACGAGTGCTTCATTCAAAGCCGGATGCTCAACCGGGGAAAGGGTCCGGCGGTTCACAGCCTGCGTGCCCAGATTGACCGGCGCGCTTACGCGGGCCGGATGAAGAAGACCCTGGAACAGCAGGAAAATTTGGATTTGCGCCAGGCAGAGCTGGTGGACCTGCGCCCTAAAGAAGGAGGCTGGGAAGTAGTCACCCGCTTAGGCGCGGTCTATTCCGCCAAGACGGTGATTCTGGCCACCGGCACGTTTCTGGGCGGCCGGATCTATGTGGGCGAGGTCAGCTACGAGGGCGGACCGGACGGCATGTTTGCCGCCACCAGGCTGAGCGACGCCATGCGCCGGTTGGGCCTTTCCATGCGCCGGTTCAAGACCGGGACGCCTGCCCGGGTTCACCGGGGCAGTGTGGACTTGAATAAATTGGAAGTTCAGGAAGGGGATGACCCGGTAACCCCCTTCTCGTTTGAGACCCAACGGCCGGGACCCAACCGGGCAGTTTGCCACATCAGCTGGACCAATGAGAGGACCAAGCAGGTGATCCTGGAAAATCTGCACCGTTCTCCCCTCTATTCCGGGAAAATTGAGGGGGTGGGGCCTCGCTACTGTCCCTCCATCGAGGATAAAATCGTCCGGTTTGCGGACAAGGAGCGGCATCAGCTGTTTATTGAGCCCTGCGGGCTGGAAACAGAGGAGCTTTATTTGCAGGGAATGTCCTCCTCTTTGCCGGAGGAAGTGCAACTGCAATTTTTGCGTACCATTCCGGGGCTGGAACAGGTGCAGATCATGCGCACCGCCTATGCCATTGAATACGATTGCTGCGATCCCCAGCAGCTGGACGCCACCCTGGAATGCAAGAAATGGCCGGGCCTCTTTGGAGCCGGGCAGTTCAACGGATCTTCCGGCTATGAGGAAGCGGCGGCCCAAGGGCTGATCGCCGGCGTCAACGCCGCCCGGCGGGTGCAGGGAAAACCGCCGTTTCTGCTGGACCGGGCCTCCTCTTATATCGGCACCCTCATTGACGATTTGGTCACCAAGGGCTGCTCCGATCCCTACCGGATGATGACCTCCCGGTCGGAATACCGTCTGGTGCTGCGGCAGGACAATGCGGATGAGCGATTAACGCCGCTAGGGCGAGAAATCGGACTGATTTCCGACCGGCGATGGGCCAAATTCTTGGATAAACAGGAGAAAAAGGCGCAGGAGCTCAAACGAATAACGAACACCATTCTTCCGCCCAGCGAAGAGCTCAACGCCCTGCTTGTTTCACATGAAACATCGCCGGTGGTTACCGGCACCCGTCTGTCCGATCTGCTTCGCCGCCCTCAGTTGAACTATACGGTGTTGGAGCCGGTGGATCGAGAGCGGCCGAACCTGCCCGGCGAAATTTTTGAAATTTGTGAGGTCGAGGTGAAATACGAGGGGTATATCAAACGACAAAAAGCGCAGATCGAAGAGATGCGCCGGCTGGAAGGAAAAAAACTGCCGCCGGATTTGGATTACCGCACCATTACCGGCTTGCGGTTGGAGGCTCAGGAGAAACTCAACAAGATCAGGCCCCGTTCGGTGGGACAGGCCTCCCGGATTTCGGGAGTCAGCCCGGCGGATGTGTCGGTGCTGCTGATTTGGCTGGCCGGGAAGGGAGGAGAGAATCATGGGAATCATTCGTGAAATAGTAGAACGGGATGCGGCAGCCTGGAAGCTGACATTGACCGCTCCCATGCTCGATCAGCTGGAGGAATACGCGTCGATATTGCTGGACTGGAACACCCGTATGAACCTGACCGCCATAAAGGAGCCGGAAGGCGTGGCGGTGCGGCACTTTGCAGACAGCCTGACCCTACTGGCGGCAGTGGATCTCCCTAGGAGCGCCTCTGTGATCGACGTGGGTACTGGAGCGGGATTTCCCGGAATGGTGCTGAAAATTGTCCGCCCGGACTTGAAACTGACCTTGCTGGACAGTCTCAACAAGCGTCTTATTTTCCTGGATGCGTTGAAAACCGGGCTGGGACTGGACGCCGATTTGGTTCACCTGCGGGCTGAGGACGGGGGCCGCAGGCCACAGCTGCGGGACCAATTTGATCTAGTTACCGCGCGGGCGGTGGCGCCGCTGAACGTGCTGTGTGAGTGGTGCCTTCCTTATGGCAAGCCAGGAGGCAGGTTTGCCGCAATGAAAGGGCCGGAAGCCGGGGAAGAGGCGGCGGGTGCAGCCAAGGCCATCCACGAGCTCAACGGCGTGCTGGAAGGAAAGAGGGACTTTACCTTGTCCGACGGCAGCAAGCGGACCATCCTTTTGATTGGAAAGAAGGGGGAAACGCCGCAGAAATATCCCAGAACGGCGGCGAAAATCCAAAAGGCCCCCTTATAAAAGGAACAGACGGATGCGGTTTGCCTGGCGCCCCTCTGCAAATGCACCTTTTACAAATTGCTTGGACTGGTGGCCGATGGCCGGGTGTCCACATTCTTATGAGAGCAAGACGTGAGAAGGTTCAAATAGCACAAACGATGCGACTGCCTGCCGAGAAGTTTGATATTTGCATAAGAATCGAAATTATTGCTTGAAAAGAGGCAAAAGAGAAAACCGCAAAGAAAAGAGAATCCCGTCGAACAAAAATCAAAAATTTGGAAAATATATTACAAAAAGGTCTGGAAATTAATCCCAAACTGTGGTAGAATAAATCTGCCGGTTGAGAGGGACGTATTTTCAGACCTGTTTCATTCCGGCAGGAAGAGCAAAACCCTTTGTGCCGGAGGTGAAAAAACATGTTTACCGCGACCAAACCATTGGGCGCACAGGGAAAGGTGTGGCAGCTGGAGGTTTCGAAAATCCAGCCATGCCCCTGGCAGCCCCGCCGCAGCTTTGACGAAGAAGAACTGCGGGGCTTGGCGGAATCCATTCGTACAAACGGAATCATCCAGCCGCTGACCGTACGGCGTTCCCGCAGCGGCGGCTATCAGCTGATCGCCGGGGAACGAAGACTGCGGGCTGCTAAGCTGGCGGGTCTCTCCAAGGTTCCCTGCATCGAGGTACATGCGGACGACGAGCGGGCAGCCGTGCTGTCGCTTTTGGAAAATTTGCAGCGCCAGGACCTGAATTTTTTTGAAGAGGCGGAAGCCATTGCCGCACTCATTGAAGAATGGGAAATCTCCCAGGAGGCCGCCGCCGCCCGGCTGGGAAAATCCCAGTCCGCCCTGGCTAACAAGCTTCGTCTGCTGCGGCTTCAGCCGATGCTGCGGGAACGCATCCTGAAGGCCGGCCTGACGGAACGTCATGCCCGGGCTCTTCTGCGGCTGCCGGAGGTAGGGCAGAGGGAAGAGGTGCTCGACCAAATCATCCACCGAAGGCTCAAGGTAGCGGATGCAGAGCGGCTGATTGACGGGATTCTCTCGCCAAAAGCAGAGGACAAGCGTTCCTTTACACCGATTGTCAAAGACATCCGTCTCTTCGTCAACACCATCACCCATGCGGTGGACACCATGCGCAGTTCCGGGATTAACGCCCAGACCAAGAAACAGGAAACGGATCAGTACATCGAGGTAACGGTACGGATTCCAAAAATGACCACGACCCGGAGTTTTTCTGGTGTTTCACATGAAACAAAAAAGGCCATTTAATCATTTCGGTTATTAAAGGGCGCTTCCCCCCTGCGTTCCTTTAATATACAAAGTTTCACCACAGAACAAGAAGGGACCACAGCTTTGTGGTCCCTTCTTGTTTCATGTGAAACAAAGCAAAATAGAAATCGGCAAACTTTATGAGAAAAATGCGGGAAAAATCCTGCCATTCACGAAAATGGCTTTTTTTTATGGGAGAGTTGTGGTAAAATAAAAAGGAACCCGAAGAAAACGGATAAATTCGGCGCAAAAATGAGAAAGACAGGCCGATTTTGTGCCAGAAATTTTTGCTGAAAACGCAATGGACACGCGCTGTTTGCCATGCAAACAGCGCTTTTCAACCGGTTTTGAGGCACAACCAACAAAGGGGGAAACCAAATGGCGCGAATCATTTCCATTGTCAACCAGAAAGGCGGTGTGGGGAAAACCACCACGGCGGTCAATCTGGCGGCAGCGCTGGGCCTTCGCGGCAAAAAGACGCTGCTTGTGGACATTGATCCCCAGGGAAACTCCACCAGCGGCTTAGGGATCAATAAGAGGGGAGTCAAAACTTCCAGCTACGACCTGCTCACCGGTTCCGCAACCGCCAGGGAAACCATCCTGAAGACCGAGTTCGACCAGGTTTGGGTGCTTCCATCCAACATTGGACTGGCCGGGGCGGAAATCGAGCTGGTGGACATGGAACACCGGGAATCCCGGTTGAAAACCGGCTTAGCCCCGGTGCTGGAAGAGTATGACTATATTTTTATCGACTGCCCTCCCTCGCTGGGTATCATTACCCTCAACGCCCTATGCGCGTCGGACAGCCTGATGGTTCCCATCCAGTGTGAATTTTATGCGCTGGAGGGGTTAAGCCAACTGATGGCCACCGTCCGGCAGGTCAAAAGGCTCTATAACCCTCATATCGAGATCGAAGGGGTGCTGCTGACCATGTACGACGGGCGGCTCAACCTGACGCAGCAAGTAGTGGAGGAGGTTAAGCGGTTTTTCCCCCGCAAGGTCTATTCGACTGTCATTCCACGTAACGTGCGGCTGTCGGAAGCGCCCAGCTTCGGCCAGCCCATTCAGTATTTTGACAAGGGCTCCAAAGGAGCCACTGCCTACGCCGAGCTGGCTCAGGAATTTGAAATGTTTGCAAAG
>CAMLYM010000118.1 GCA_946491705.1 uncultured Clostridia bacterium | reverse complement strand
TTTAAGGACGCCCCCCAAAACCGAAGGGTAAGAAAAACCAAAACAAACGCCCGCCCGCCTTCTTTGCAGATGGCGGCTGTTTGCTTGAGGAAAGATGAACGGATCGAGCAAAAATACTCGTGCGAGAAGCTCATACCGATTATGCTCTCAATCATAAAAGAGAAGATGCTTCGATGGCCGAATAGAAGCCCGATGATCTTTAGAACCGCCTTCGCTTTTTCAGTCTTCCAAAGTCCTCCGCACCTGGCATCCGGGCGAGACAGCCTTTCTCCGCCGGCATGCTCCAGCCCGTCTTTTTTTCCACATGTACGCCTGCTTTTTCTGTCCATTCCGTCCTGACTTTTCCTATGTCTTATGATAAAATAAGGATATCTATATGGACTTTTCAGTTGGAGGGTCGCTTTATGAAACACAACCGTTCCCTTGTTCCTTCGCGCCCAACGCTTTTGGCAATACGGGAGCATGCACTGCGGCTGAGCCTCATTGTCTTAGCTTCCGTCATCATGGCTGTCAACATCAAAAGCTTTGTGGACGCGGGCGGTCTGTTCCCGGGCGGGTTCAACGGCCTGACCCTTCTCATCCAGAGAAGCGCGCAGCAGTATCTGAGCTTGTCTCTTCCCTTTTCGCTGATCAATTTCCTGCTAAACGTCATTCCCGCTGTCATCAGCTTTCGTTTCATCGGCAAGCGGTTCACCTTGTATTCCTGTCTGATGATCGTGCTGACAAGCGTCCTTACCGACCTACTCCCCTCCATGCCTCTGACCAACGACGTGCTGCTCATCTGCATCTTTGGCGGCATCATCAATGGGTTTGCCATCAGTCTGTGCCTGTGGGGGCACGCCACCAGCGGCGGCACTGACTTTATCGCCGTGGCCCTATCGCAGCGGCTGAATGTGGACTCCTGGAACTATATTTTCCTGGGCAATGCGGCTATGCTGGTGGTGGCGGGCCTTTTGTTCGGATGGGACAAGGCCCTTTACTCCATCGTCTTCCAGTTTGCATCCACACAGATTGTAAAGATGCTCGATCCCCGTTACAAACGCACCACACTATTTATTATTTCCGACCAGGCGGAGAAAATCTACGAGCACATCCGGGAATCCACCCATCATGGCGCCACACTGTTTCGGGGGACCGGGCTCTATAATGGAGAGGACCGGTCGATGATCTATTCCGTCATTTCCGGCGATCAGGTCAAAAAGGTGACCAAAGAGGTGCGCAAGGTGGACCCGAAGGCTTTCATCAACATTCTAAAGACAGATCAGGTGGCGGGAAACTTTTATCAGAAGCCTCGCGACTAAGCGGTACATCCAATTTTCTTCGCGGTTTTTGCACGGTCTGCTTTGAAAAAGCTGCTTCTCCCTTAAAAAACATGGAAAAGGTGAAGACATATTTCCGAAAAACATGTATAATTGTAACGAATCATGCATGTTTATGCAAATAAAAGAAACGCCGGTCTTTCTTTGCCCTAGTAAACGGCCGGTTTGAATCGGGGGAGATTTTTTGAATAAAGCCCAGTCCAATTTTTGTCTTCTTTGTGTGACGCTATGCTGGTCAACGGAAGTCATCTTACTCAAAAACATTCCGACCGAGATTCCGTCCATTGCCATCACCGCCATGACCAATTTTATCGGCTGTGTGATTCTGATCGCCATCTTCTTTAAAAAGATCTTCCAGCCGCTTGCAAAACGCCAGTTGTTGCGGGTGGCGGGGCTGGGCGTGCTGAATATGGCCTATAACCTGTTGATGCTGTTTGGGCTTCAGTATCTCAACGTCTCTACCGGTATTTTCACCCTGTCGATGACGACGGTGGTGCTCCCGGTTCTCCTCCTTCTCAAACGCCAGAAAATCCGCGTCCATACCTGGGTGGGAGTGGGCCTGATTTTAACCGGGATTTTGCTGGCGGTCAACCTGCATGCCGACTGGTCTCAGCTGCCGGGAGTTGGAATCATGCTGGTGGTGTGTCTGCTTCGAGCCTGGTATATCATCAAGCTCAATGAAGCAGCGAAGGAAATGGAGCCCATTCAGCTGTCCGCCTTTATTTTGGGGGTGGTAGCGGTTCTTTCCTTTGTTATTTGGCTGTTTATCGAACCGAGAACCGTGTTCGCTCTCCCCTACTCCACAGAGATGCTCTCGAGCATTTTCGTTTACAGCTATTTTATCTGCGCGTTTGCCACCGTCATCAACATCTTCGCCCAAAAGCAGGCGTCCGCCCGGACCGCTTCGGTTATTTATTCGCTGGAGATCGTCTTTTCCACCATCTTCTCCGCCACCCTTCCGGCCATTTTGGTGGATCGCATTACCCTGACGCCCACTCTGATCATCGGCTGCGTCCTGGTGGCGGTGGGCGCGCTTTTATCGGAATTTGACGTGACCGGTCTGGTGTCGAGTTTGAAACGGAGGCGGTGCGCATGAGAATAGGGAGCAAGAGAACGGTTTGGCGAAAAATCGGGCAGTTTCTGTTTTTAGTGCTCATCCATATGGTCCTCTCTCTTCCCTTCAAGGTCATGATCATGATCCCCGGGTTTACCGATATCCGGCCGGTCACCTGCGTGCAGCCGATCTTCGGCCTGTTTTACGGGCAGACGGGAGCGCTTGCCTTTGCGGTGGGCAACCTGATCTCCGACGTGCTGTCCGACAGCCTGCAGTGGTCCTGCATTGCGGGGTTTATCGCCAACTATTTGTATGTGGTGATGGTTTACAAGCTGTGGCATCGGATTCGCAAAAAGGCCTTTGCTCTGCGGGAAGGGCGCGACTTTTTTTCGTATATTGTCATTATCCTTCTGTCCGCCACGGTACTGACCGCCATCATTACCCTTGGGGTTTACGCCGTCCAGCCGCAGGTAGATCTGGCCACCTTGATCGGCACGATTTTCTGCAACAACACGATTTTCCCGATCGTTCTGGGAGCGCCGATCATGATGATGATGCAGGAGGAATTTCATATTCCCGACCTGTGGACCAGGCGGGAAAAGGAGGCGGCTGCGGCGGCAAAAGCCACACAGGCCGTGAAACGGGACGGTGGCATGCAAAAAAACAGCTTTGGTGAAGGCGGGAACGGAGACGACGCCGTATAACCTGTCCAGACGGGGGTTGTATGCCTTTGCTCCTTGCCAATGGGCCCAAAGGCCAGTATAATGAAAGAAAATGAAATTTGGAGGTGTGTTTCGTTGAAAAAACAGATTGTTGCGGTGCTGACCTGCGCCGCGCTCTTCTTTGGCGGCGCGGTTTCCGCTGCGGCTGCGCCGGACAGTGGATCCGACTCTAGGACCACCATCCAGATCGTACATACCAACGACATCCACGGCTATTACGAGCAGCCGGATTCCGGCAGCCGGGCGCCTACTACCGTAGGGTTCGAAAAGCTCAAAACCATCGTGGACCTGGTGGACGCGGACCTGGTTTTGGATGCGGGCGACACGTTTCACGGTCAAGCCTTCGCCACGGTGGAGAAAGGCCAGAGCATCCTGGAGCTGATGGAAGCGGTGGGGTACGACGCGATGACCCCAGGCAACCATGACTGGAGCTACGGCAAGGACGCTCTCAAGAGCCTGGGAGACGCCATGCAGGCAGAGACCGGCGGCGTAATCCTAGCCGCCAATGTAGCAAAGGAGGACGGCTCCGCCTTTTTCGACACCCCGTATCGAATCAAGGAAATCCCGGCTGAGGATGGGAGCACCATCCGGGTGGGCGTATTCGGCATATACGATCCCAGGCTTTCTTCCTCTACGGCGCCCAAAAACGTAGAGGGCTTGGTTTTTCTCGACGACGTACAGACAGCAAACGACCTGGCCGCGCGGCTGAAAACCCAGGAGGGCTGCGACTTAGTGATCCTGCTCTCCCATCATCTCGACTGCGCCGCCTTTGTCGCCCAGACCCGGGGCATCGACCTGATGATCGCCGGCCATGAGCACAAGGTGATCAACGAGGATGCCGCCGATTTGGACGGAAAGCCGGTGCGCATAGTGGAAACCGGCTCGCATTTTGCGAATGTGGGTGTGCTCTCCCTGGTGTATGACACCCAGAAGGAACAGCTGGTCCCGGAACTGACTCAGGAACAGCTCATTTCCGCCGCCGACAGTGAGGCGCTGCCCGACGACCCGGCGGTACAGGCGAAGATCGACGAAATCACGGCTCGCCAGGCCGGAATTCTCAAGCAGGTGGTGGGGCACAGCGAGGAGGCCATGCCCTATTCCTGGGAGGACATCCGGGTGGCAGAACAGAAGGTAGGCCGGGTGGTGACCGCCTCCTATCTGGCCCAGACCGGGGCGGACGTGGCCATCGAGAACGCGGGCGGCATCCGCGGCGGCATTGACGAGGGCGACATTCTCTATCAGAACATCATCAGCATTTCCCCTTACGGCAACTACATTGTGGTCAAGGAAGTGACCGGCGCTACGCTGCTGAAAACGCTGGAAACCTCCATTGAAATCGGGCTGCAGAGCAAGGCTGTGTACGACAAACAGCTGGCGGCGGTGGAAGCCGGGGAGGATCCCATGCAGTACACCTGGCCGGACAATTCCGGCAGCTATCTGCAGTTTGGCGGCATCACGGTGGAATACGATCCGGCCAAAGAGGCGGGAAGCCGGGTGCTGTCGGCAACCATTGACGGTAAGGAACTGGATCCGGACGCCCTTTACCGGGTGGCTACCAACAACTATGTGGCAACCAGCTCCGATTATCCCGATTTGGCGGCATCACGGTCGGTCAACGAGTACGGCACCTGCGAGGAAGCCATTCTGGCCTTTGTAAAGGACGGTGACGCCTTAGCGGCGGCGGCCAACACTCCCAATCTGACGGCTAAAACAGCGCAGACCCCCGTTACCCCCGACGAGGAACCTTCTCCCGACACCGGCCTTGCCCAGACCGCGCCGGTTGTGGCAGTTCTGTTCTTCGGGGCCGCGGCCTTCTGCCTTCTCGGTCGGCGCCGTCGCCGGGCATAAGCCCTTTTCTTTCATAGGAAACCTGCTCTTTTCCCATACGGATTCATTTGACCGTATGGGAAAAGGCTTTTCTTTGACAAAATATCCGTATATAATAGAAAAGGTGGGCAGTACGCCCGGACAAACCAGCGATATCAAAACAAATTATAATAACAGGAGTGGACGCTATGCCAGCCCGCCATCCGGCAAAAAAGAAAAAGGAACGCAGCGTATTCGGGAATATTGCGTTGTTCACCGCCACGCTGCTGATCATATGCGTGGCGCTCATCGCCATTGCCGGGGTTTATTTCCTGGTGATCGCGCCGCCCAAGCAGCCTGACCGGCTCAATACCTCGGAGCTGTCCGACGAGTTGATTTTTTCCGCGGAGGATTGTACCAATATTTTCCTAGTCGGCACCAGCAACGATAAAAATACGGCGGGCCTTTTTGCCCTGGTCCGGCTCGACCCGGAACAAGGGGCGGTCTATGTGACTTCCCTGCCGCCCATCGCCCAGGTGACGCTGGAGGACCGCACCGATACCCTGGCGGGATACTTCTCCTACGGCGGGGTGCTTTTAGCGAAAGACGCCACAGAACAGCTACTGGGTGTAGAGATCGACAAGTACGTTTCCATGCCTGCTTCCGGCGCTCAGACGGTAATCAACAAGTTCGGCGGGGCTACGCTGGATTTGCCGGAATCGGTGAACTTTACGGATGAAAGCGGCGAGACGGTCAACGTGGTCAAGGGCAAGCAGTCGCTAAATGGGCGGCAGCTCGTAAGCCTTTCCAAGTATTCCGGATGGACGGAATTTCACGGCAGCTGGGACTTTACCGGCTACGCGCTGTGCTCCATGCTCAACGAATACATGACGGAAAACAACCTGGAAAACAAGGACGCGCTGTTTTCCCTGGCGTTCAACGAAAGCCGCACCGACATCAGCGCGCTGGATCTTTTAAAGATGACCCCCGCTCTGGAGCGGCTGGTGTCTCTCAACGCGGAAGGGACGGTGGCCCAGCAGATCAAAGTGACTGGCGAAATCACGGCGCAGCAGGTGTTCATTCTGTCGGATGAAACGGTGCACGCCATCGCCGACGCTTACGGAAGAACCTTAGGATAAGAACGGAGGACCGGATTTTTGAAGAGACGATATACTGCTACGCTTGCTTTGCTGCTGGCTTTATCGCTTACGGCCTGTTCCGCCGGGGGCGGCCCCTCCCAAAGCGGGAGCCCTATCCTGCCCGCCCAGTCTTTCCCCTCTGATCCCGCCACGCTGGAGGCGGAGATCGCCGTCGACACGGCGGACCAGTACCGGGGGCTCAACGAACTGGGCCAGACCATTTACCGGCGCATCGTCTATGCGGCCAATTCCCTCAATCGGTCGGCAGTGGTTTTGCCGGCCGAGACGGTGATGGCGGACATCGACAGCGCTTTCAACGCGGTGATGGCGGACATGCCGGAGCTCTTCTGGCTGCAGAAATCCTTAAAGATGATCACCGACAACGGGGAAGTGCGCATTTACCTGGATTATTCGGTGGATTCGGAAGAAGAACTGCGGGAAAAGCAGCTCAAGCTGGAAGAAGCGGTGGAGGAGGCCATGGCAGTTCTGCCGGAAGGGGCGGACGAATTTAACCGGGAGCTTCTTCTGCACGACTGGGTGGTGCGCCGGGTGGAATATGACAGCACCGCCGCAGCCGACCAGACCGGCGAGTACCCCCAGGCCTACACGGTGTACGGGGCGCTGGTGGAAGGCAAGGCGGTGTGCGAAGGGTACGCCAGAGCGATGCAGCTGCTGCTGCGCAAGGCGGGGATGGGGTGCAGCCTCATTTCCGGTAAGGCGGGGGGCGACGAGCATATGTGGAACCTGGTGACGGTGG
>CAMLYM010000117.1 GCA_946491705.1 uncultured Clostridia bacterium | reverse complement strand
AACGGTTTGGAGGTCAATCGATTCAAAGATCAGGTCTGGGACCTGCTCAGGAGTATCTCGGAAAATATGGACCGGGCTTTCCGTCCTTTTACGGAAAAGGAAAAGCTTACTATGATCCAGGCCCGGGTGCTGATCGAGGTGGGGCAGTGTGGCACCCATACGATTGGGAGCCTGGGAAAACGACTTGGGATCGCCAGCGCCAATGCTTCTGCCCTGTGTAAGCGTCTGGAAAAGGAAGGCTTTCTTTTTCGCAGCCGGGACGGGCAGGATGAGAGACTTGTCCATCTTACATTAACCCCCTTCGGCCGCAGTGCACTCGAGCGTATTCATACGGCCATGAAAGAACGCTATCACGATGTTTTTCAGGAAAAAGATCAAGAAAAGCTCGATACCATTCTCAATGGGCTTTATACGCTCAACGACCTGCTTAAGCGGATGGGAAACAATCAGCCGGACCAGAACAAGGAGGCATCCATATGACTGAGCAAAAGCAGACTCCCAAAAAACCCCTTATATTTTATTACATCGTTGCCATGCTGGTGCTCCTTTTGCTCAATGCGCTTCTCTTTCCGACTCTGCTTGGAAATCAGGTCAAACAGGTGGACTACGGCACCTTTCTTGCGAAAATCGAAGCGGATCAGGTCAAGGAGGTGGAGGTCCAGGAAAACGAGATTGTCTTTGTGACGACGGGGGACGACGGAAAGGAAGAAGTTTGCGTCACCGGCAAAATGGATGATCCGGATCTGGTCAGCCGCCTGCAAAATTCCAGTGCCCAGTTTTCCAAGGACATTCCCAAAGAAAATTCCCCCTTGCTCAGCTTTTTGCTGACCTGGGTGCTGCCGATTCTCTTTTTTGTAGCCATCGGACAGCTTCTCATGCGCTCCATGCAAAAGCGCATGGGCGGTGCCAACGCTATGACCTTCGGCAAGAGCAACGCCAAGGTATATGTGGAAGCCCAAACCGGAAAAACCTTTGCTGATGTGGCCGGGGAGGACGAAGCCAAGGAAGCATTAAAGGAAATCGTGGATTTCCTTCATAACCCGAAAAAATACGCCGAGATCGGCGCAACCCTTCCCAAGGGCGCCCTGTTGGTAGGCCCTCCCGGTACCGGCAAAACCCTGCTTGCCAAGGCAGTAGCAGGAGAAGCGAAGGTCCCCTTTTTCTCTATCTCGGGGTCGGAGTTTGTGGAAATGTTTGTGGGCATGGGCGCTGCAAAGGTGCGCGATCTTTTTGAACAGGCTCAGAAAAAAGCCCCCTGCATTGTCTTTATCGATGAGATCGACACCATTGGCAAAAAGCGGGACACCGGCAGTTTTGGTTCCAACGACGAGCGTGAGCAGACCCTAAACCAATTGCTCACCGAAATGGACGGCTTTGACGGCAAAAAGGGCGTGGTCATTCTAGCTGCCACCAACCGGCCGGAAACGCTGGACAAGGCGCTTTTGCGCCCGGGCCGGTTTGACCGCCGTATCCCGGTGGAGCTGCCGGATCTGGCGGGACGTGAGGCCATCCTTAAGGTGCACGCCAAAAACATCAAGACGGACGGCCACATTGATTATACCGTCATCGCCCGCGCCACCTCCGGCGCGTCCGGCGCTGAACTTGCCAACATTGTCAACGAGGCGGCGCTGCGCGCGGTCAAATGCGGACGGGACCGGGTCATCCAAGAGGACCTGGAAGAATCGGTGGAAGTGGTTATCGCCGGATACCAGCGCAAGAGCGCAGTCATTTCTCCCAAAGAAAAGCAAATCGTGGCCTATCATGAGATCGGTCACGCGCTGGTGGCCGCAAAGCAGAGCAATTCGGCTCCAGTGCATAAAATCACCATCGTGCCCCGTACCTCCGGGGCCCTAGGCTACACCATGCAGGTGGCGCAGGAGGACAGCGTACTAATGAGCCGGGAGGAAGCATATAACAAAATTGCGACCTTAACCGGCGGCCGCGCAGCAGAGGAACTGATCTTCTCTTCTTGCACCTCCGGCGCTTCCAACGACATTGAGCAGGCCACCAAGCTGGCCCGCGCCATGGTCACCCGTCTGGGAATGAGCAAGGATTTCGACATGATGGCGCTGGAGACTGTCCATAACCAGTATTTAGGCGGGGACGCTTCCCTTGTCTGCTCTGAGCAGACTGCGGCGAAGATCGACGCTGAAGTGCTTTCCATCATCAAACAGGCCCATCAAAAGGCCGCCGGTATTTTGAAGGATCATGTAGATAAGCTGCACGAACTGGCTGCTTATCTGCTTGAGAAAGAAACCATCACCGGAGAGGAATTCATGAAAATCCTCAACCGATAACGAGTACGGACGCCAAAAAAGCGGCGTACCGGATTGATAGGGAACGGAGCGATACAATTGCGTACAGAACAAGAGAATCCTTTGGGAACCGAGCGGGTGGGCCGGCTGCTTTTGCGGCTGGCCCTGCCCGCCGTCACCGCACAGCTGGTCAATATGCTTTATAACATTGTCGACCGCATTTATATCGGGCACATTCCCGATGTGGGCGCGGCCGCGCTGACCGGAGTAGGGGTCACCTTCCCGATCATCATGGTTATTGCCGCCTTCAGCGCCTTGATCGGCATGGGAGGCGCTCCTCGCGCCTCCATCAAAATGGGGCAGAAGGACGACGCCGGCGCGGAGGAAATCATGGGAAACTGCCTGACTGTGCTCGTCGGGATTTCCGTGGTGCTCACCGCCGTCTTTCTGTTTTTCGGCCGGGACCTGTTCTTACTTTTCGGAGCAAGCGGGGATACCATTGGCTATGCCAGTAGTTATATGAATATCTATGTCTGCGGTACCCTCTTTGTACAATTGGCCCTGGGCATGAATTCCTTCATTTCCTCCCAGGGCTTTGCCAAGACCAGTATGATCACCGTGGTCATCGGCGCCGCCATCAACATAGCGCTGGATCCATTGTTTATTTTCACATTCGGTTTAGGAGTTCAGGGCGCAGCCTTGGCCACCGTCCTTTCCCAGGCGGTGTCGGCCGTTTGGGTTATGAGCTTTCTTAGGGGCAAAAAGACCCACCTGCGTATCCGCCGGCGTTATCTGCGCCCGAAGGCGTCGGTGATGCTGCCGGTGCTGGCGCTGGGCGTGTCCCCTTTTATCATGCAGAGCACCGAGAGCCTGGTGAACATCGCGCTCAATTCTTCGCTGCAAGCTTACGGTGGAGATCTGGCGGTGGGGGCCATGACCATTCTCGCAAGCCTGATGCAGGTGCTGTCCCTGCCGATTATGGGAATTGCCCAGGGTGCCCAGCCCATCGCCGGGTTTAACTTCGGCGCGGGCAAAAACGACCGGGTCAGAAAGACCTTTAAACTGTTGCTGATCTCATCGGTGACTTTTTCCGTCTCGCTGTGGCTTGCAATGATGCTCATTCCCCAGGTCTTCATTTCTCTGTTCAATAACGACCCGGAACTGATGAAGGTCACCGTTTGGGCGGTGCGCATCTACATGGGCGGCGCTTTTGCGCTGGGCGCCCAGTTTGCCTGTCAGCAGACCTTTATCGCAGTGGGCCAGGCGAAGGTATCGCTGCTTTTAGCCTTGCTTCGCAAAATCGTGCTGCTCATCCCACTTATTTACATTCTGCCGAATTTTTTTGCCGACAAGGTGTTTGCCGTTTTCCTGGCCGAGCCGGTGTCCGACCTGCTGGCCGCCACCATTACGGTCATTACCTTCGCGCTGCAGTTCGGCAAGATTCTCGCCCGCAACAAACCGCTGGTGAAAGAACCGGCGGCCTGACGAAACGAGGAACGGCATGGATCGGGTTTGCCTTTTGTTTTTGTATTTTTTTATTTACAGCGTTTTGGGATGGATCTGCGAGACGGCCTATTGCTCCATCGGAAAGCGACAATTTGTCAACCGCGGTTTTTTAAACGGCCCTTTGTGTCCGGTCTACGGCTTTGGGGCGCTGGCGGTGATCTGGCTGCTGCGTCCGGTTTGCGAATATCCGATTTTGGTGTTTGTAGCCGGCGCAGTGGTGACCAGCGTGCTCGAATACCTGACCGGTTACCTGCTGGAAAAGCTCTTCGGGCTCAAACTCTGGGACTATTCCAAACGCCCCTTCCACATCCGCGGACGGGTCTGCCTGCGAAACTCCTTGTTATTCGGTTTGCTGTCTTTGTTGTTGGTGGAGTTTTTGCACCCGGTTTTGCACGCGCTTTTGCAAAAGATTCCTCCGTGGCTTTTGGACGCTACGGCGGTTGTGCTCTTTGTTTTGCTGCTCGTCGACCTAGCGGTCACCATATGCACCGTGCTGCAAATCAGTGACAAGCTTGGGCAGATTGGGCAGGTGCTTGAGGAACTCAACGAACGCAACGCTGCCAGCCTGCAGCAGATCGGCAAACGGTTCAACGAAAGTATGGATGCGCTCAAGGAACACCAGAAGGAGCGTCAGGCCGAAGCGAAGGAGCGGATCGACCAATTAAACGCCCGGCTGAGCGAGCTGCTTACCCAAAAGCGGATGCAGCGCCGCATCTTCAAAGCTTTCCCCAATATGCAGTCGAAAAAGCACCAGGAGACTCTCGACCGGTTCAAGGAGCTTGCCAACCAGAAACGGAAAAAGAAGAGAAAAAAGAAATCGTAAGGATTGGCGGAGGTATCTCACAACCTCTTTCGAAGAGCGGATGGCACAAAAGAAAAAGAGGAGGTCCTGACAGGGAAATTCGCTGTCAGGCCTTCTCTTTTTTTATGTTGCAGGGAATGCGTGGGTTTATTAGGGAAGCACCTGGGCCTTGACGACGTATTCCCCGTCGGGCAGGGAGGGAAATACATAATAGCCGTCCGCGCTGGACATGGTGACGGCAACCAGACGATTTATGCCTTCTTCCGCCGTATAGAGCCCCACCCAGGCGAGGGAGATGGGAGCTCCGTCCGGGTTTTTAAGAAAGCCGCTGAGAAAGGAAACGACAGCCGGCGATTCCCTCGCGCAAAGGGTGAAGTTGATCATCACAGACGGCTGATCCGCAGACAGGGTAACCACCGCGCTGTCACAGGAATAGGAGCTTGCCGCCGCGATGGCGGTATAGCGGTCAAACGCAAGGCCGTAGAGGGCGTACTCCCCAGTTTCGCTGGACAAGGCGCAGCCGGCTACGTTTCCCGAAGAATCAATCAGATCGATACGGGCGCCTGGTACCGGCGTCTGATCCTTTGCCGCCTGTACCGTGCCGTAGACGGTACCCTTGCCGCCGGTGACCGGCTGCAGGACCAGTTCCTTGAACAGCGCCATATCCCCGGACAGGGAGACCGACAGAAGAGAAGCGGCATGGTAGCCTTCCTTTGCCGCGCTGACCAGATAGGTCGCCGGCGACAGAGAATCAATGGCGAAATATCCTTTTTCATCGGTATACACGTGGGAAACAAAACGGCCGTTTTCCTCATACAGGCAGACAAGAGCATCCTTAACCGGTTCGCCGCCGGGGGAAATGCGGTAGACGAAGCCGGAAAGCTGAAGAGGAAGAGGACTCGCTGGCTGCATGGTCAGCGTAGCGACGGCAGGCTGTTTGTCAACGATGGAAACCGCGTTTGTGAGGGTTTGCGGTGTATCAGTAGCAGCAGGTTGCATAGATTCATCCCTCCAAGATCCGGATAGCATTGGATTGGTTGCAAGCGTCCGCCTTCTCAAAAGAGAGACAGGGCAAGAATAAGGGCGTGACCGGGTTCATCTGCCATTCTCTGCGGTTATGACAGAAAAAAGCGCCCGCATTCGAGAGCATGCGGGCGCTTTTCTGCCCTACGGTTGCATCCGAGTGGGAACATTGCGCAGATTTTTGGGTTTGGTGCGCGCGTCATAGAAATTGATGAATTTGATGGCATACAGGTCACACAACACGTATCGGTTCGAGTCTTCCTGGTATAGGGTGACGTAATTGTTCCCCGAGGCATAAAGGATGCCGTCCTTGATGACAATGTTATTGGTGCCGATGAGGAATTCGACGATGACGTACACGCCGAGATTTCTGGCAATGACGCCGCGTAGAGAGCCTTGGTACACTTCCTCGTTGGTTTGGGGGTTTTCAATTTCCGAGATGGGTTCATTCGAAGACATATCCAGGTTGCCGGTTTGATTGATGTCGCCGTTCATACTGTGCATCATCCTCACTTATGTTTGATAGTAAGCATCGGTGGGATTGTAAAAACAGTGCTCTCCGATGCGTGCGACAAAGGTACCGATGGAACTGGGAAAATTGGAGCGGCAATTGGTAGAAAATGGATTGAAAAACCAGAGAGCCTGCCCTAAATTCCACAAACGTCCGCCTGCAATTGCCCAGTCCGCAATGTCGTAATGAATTTGTTCAGGCCTCATATTATAGATGTTTTGCGGATTATAGGCGCCGCGCTCTGTTTCTGAGGCACACACAAACTGCCCGGGCTGGAAAATAATCCGCCGGATGCTTTGCTGGCCTACCCTTGCGTATTCGCCTCCAGGCGCATTGACACGATTCATGACTACGCTTGCCACTGCCCGCATGCCGTTGTCTCCTTCGCCTCCCGCCTCGCACTGTATGAGCCTGGCGAGCAATTCCCTGTCTGAATAGGCCATACACACCACTCCTTCAACAGTCTCAATATATGTGGCAGATGGAGGTATTTATGTCGGATTCGCGGATTACGGACGAGGAAAGGCGCAAAATCCGGGTGACGCTTTGCGTGTACGGCCGACTTTCGCAGTGCTGTTTGGAGCGAACCAGGGAGATTCTCCCGGTTTGACGGTATAAGACAGGTTTTTCCCCGCATACAGTACCAATAGAAGAAAGCGGGGGATCAACATGGATGAGCGCAAACCCTTTGCAGACGGCCGTTCACCGCAGGAAAACCAAAGCCCATGGGACAGCGTGTGGATGGATCAGCTGTATGATTACCGGTTTGAGGATGCAAACGCTCCACAGGC
>CAMLYM010000116.1 GCA_946491705.1 uncultured Clostridia bacterium | reverse complement strand
GCGTGCTCGATGCCCATTTCGCCCACGTCGAAGTAGTTGAGCACGTCATACTTGCGGGCGAAGGTGCGCACCTTTTTGGTCTGCTCCGCCGCCTTGATATCTTTATTCGGGGTAAAGTGATCCATGACCAGGGCTACCCGCTCGGTGTCGAAGACACCCGCGGCGCCGCAGCGCTCAAATTCATTGATGGCAACCGGCGTGGTAATGTCGTTGCCGAGCACCAGATCCAGCTTTGCTTCAATCAGCTGGCCAGCTTTCACTTCGTCGAGTCCGGCATGCGCCGCCAAGATTTTTTGCGACATGGTCATTCCCATAAAATCTGCCTCCCTTAAAAATGCAGGCATTCCTGCAAGAAAATCAATATACAAAAATCCCGAGCAGTTATGCCCGGGATTTTCAAAGCAAGAAACGAAAAAAGATTACTGCTCCACCGCGTAGACGCTGACCTTCTTGCGGTCGCGGCCGAGACGCTCGAACTTGACCTTGCCGTCGACCAGCGCGAACAGGGTGTCGTCCGAACCAATGCCGACGTTCGTACCCGGATGGATGTGGGTGCCCCGCTGACGAACCAGAATGTTGCCCGCGAGAACGAACTGGCCGTCCGCACGCTTGGCGCCGAGACGCTTGGACTCGGAATCACGGCCGTTCTTGGTGGAACCCATTCCCTTTTTATGTGCAAAAAGCTGAATGTTAACAGTAAGCATGTGTGTTACACCTCCGTAATATCAATCGTTAAATAGGCGGGATATTGCTTTTGAAGCTCCGTAAGATGGAGCCTCAGCCCCTCTAGGATCGCGGCCGCCGAATCGCAGGCCGACAGAAGGGAAAACCGAAAGCAAGCTTCGCAAACCTCCGCTTGCGCCGGAGAAGAAAGCACCTCGGTGATGGTGTTGGCCGCCATATAAGCGGCGGAGGAAACGGCGGCACAGACAATGTCCTCGCCTTGCTGCGCATATCCGGCGTGGCCGGACATGGTAAATCCGCAAAGCTTGCCGTCCCGATGGTTAAAACGCACCTTGGTCATAAAAGCTTAAGCGTTGATGGCTTCAATCTGCACCTTGGTGTAAGGCTGTCTGTGACCCATCTTGCGCTTTTCGCCCTTCTTGGGCTTATAGGTGAAGACAGTGATCTTCTTGGACTTGCCGTTCTTGATGACCTTCGCGGATACGGTCGCACCGTCCACATAAGGGCTGCCGGTTTTGATCCCGTCGTCCGAACCGATGGCGATAACCTTGGTGAAGCTGTACTCAGACGCGTCTTCCGCGCCGAGCTTTTCTACGAAGATCTCGTCGCCTACGGAAACCTTGTACTGCTTTCCGCCTGTTTCAATGATTGCGTACATGAAAGGATGGCACCTACTTTACAATAGACTCGCTAGTTCCCAGGCGGGACAGGATGTCCGCTTTGTGTAAGCCCGGAATATGCGGCTAGACGAGTATAGCACAAACCATGGAAAAAGTCAAACAAAAAAGTCGGTTAACAAAGGCCGTTTTGCAGCTTGGCGGCCATGAGAGTGTTCTTCATCAGCATGGCGATGGTCATGGGTCCTACCCCGCCGGGCACCGGCGTGATGCAGCCGGCAACCGGCTCCACCGAAGCAAAATCCACGTCGCCGCAAAGCTTGCCGTTTTCGTCCCGGTTCATCCCCACGTCGATCACTGCGGCGCCGGGCTTGACAAAGTCCGCCGTGACGAATTTCGCTTTGCCGATGGCGGCCACCAGAATGTCCGCTTCCCGGCAGACAGCCGGCAGGTCCTTCGTATGGGAGTGGCAGATGGTGACGGTGGCGTTTTTGTGCATCAGCAGCATGGCCTGGGGTTTGCCCACAATGTTGCTGCGGCCGATGACCACAGCACGCTTGCCGTCGATGTCCACATGGGCGGCGTCCAGCAATTCCATGACGCCCGCGGGGGTGCAGGGAAGAAAATGAAAATCGCCGATCATGATGCGCCCCACGTTTTCGGGCAGAAAGGCGTCCACGTCCTTTAACGGAGAAATGGCGTGGATCACCGCCTGTTCGTCCAGGTGTTTCGGAAGCGGCAGCTGCACCAGAATGCCGTGGATATCTTCACGCTTATTTAGGCCGTCGATGAGGCCAAGCAGATGCTCAAGGGTCGTGTCTGCGGGAAGGGCGTGCTCCTCCGAATAAAATCCAACTGCCGCGCAGGCTTTCTTTTTGTTGTTGACGTAGACGCGGGAAGCAGGGTCATCCCCTACGATGACCACCGCCAGACCCGGAGTGATCCCCTTTTGTTCCTTCAAAGCTGCTGTCTCCTGGGCGACTCGTTCTTTTACGCTGGCGGAAACCGCCTTGCCGTCGATTATCGTTGCCATTGCTCTCATCATCCTTTCCGCCGGTTTTTCCCGGCTCTGCATTATGTACAGAGAATGGGAAGGAGCGCTTTTTGGCCCCTTCCCAGCATAACCTTACGATTTTTCTTCGTCCTGCGAGTCGGTGTGTTCGGCTTGTGCATTTGCGCCGCTGGATGTTTCCTGAATGCAGTCAGCGTTTTCCTCGTCCTGGGCTTCCTGTTCACGAAGAAGCTGTTCGCATTCGGCGGCCGTTTCCTCGCACTCCGTCCGCTCCGCTTCCAGCGCTGTTTTCTTTTCTAAGTCTTCCTCGGTATCGCTTAGAGCGGCGATTTCCTCTTCGAGCGCCTTGGCACGGACATGCAGAGAATGGGCCTTCGCCTTTAACGCGGTGCGGTCGGCCTGCTTTTCTTCCTGTGCTTCCAGTTCTTCGGCTTTTTGCATGCAGTCCTTCGCCTGTCCCTCCAGATCTATCGCCCGACGCTCCGCCTCTTCGGCACTTCTGCGGTATTCGTCCTCGTCGCTGTCTTCCTCTGTTTGGACTGCTTCTGCGTTTTCCGGTTCAGAGGCTTCTCCTGCGGTTTGCGGGGTGCTTTCGTCTGACTTTTCCTCCTCGGGAAGATCCCCGTCCTCCTGGGCAAGAAGGCGGTAGTGCTCCGCCTGCTCGCGCAGTTCTTTTGCCTGTGCGTTCAGTTCAGCCGCCCGCAGCCGCAGAGACTCCGGCGACTCTTCGTCTAAGTTGCCGAAGACCGGCACATAATCCGGCTCCAGCGGCTCTTTCAGCTTGATGCGGTGGAGAATCACAAAGTGTGCGATCAGCGCGCCTACAAAGGCCACTGCCGCCACCACCTGGGATACCCGAATGTAGGTGCCGGGGATGTAGAGGCTGTCGGTGCGCAGCCCTTCAATAAAGAAGCGGCCGAACCCATACCAGGCGGAGTACAAAAGGAAGATCTCGCCTTTGTACTTGCGGTGCTTGCTTAAGAAATGCAGCAGCAAAAAACCTAAGAGGCACCACAGGGATTCGTAGAGAAAGGTGGGATGCACCGGCTGTGTATAATCCACGAAAATGCCTTCGTCCGCCAGAGTGGAGGAATTGGCGTAAAGCCAGGCGGAAATGCGGTTGCCGGTCATGCCCCAGGGCAGGTCCGTGTTGACCCCGAAGGCCTCCTGATTGATAAAGTTGCCCCAGCGGCCGATGCCCTGGCCGATGAGAAAGCCTAAGGACGCCAGGTCAAAGGCACTGGGAATATCCACCTTGCGCCACATGGCCATCAGCGCTCCAGCGCCCAGACCAAAGATGAGGCCGCCGTAGATGCCCAGTCCCCCCGACTTTAGGTCAAAAATAGACCAGACGTCGGTAAATTCCTTCATGTTGAAGAGCACGTAATAGAGCCGGGCGCCCACGATGCCGGCGATCACACCGACCAAAATTACGTCGATGAGCCGGTCGGGATTCAGGCCGAACCGCTTGCAGCTTTTCATCGCGTAGAGAACGGCCAGCAGCATACCCAGCGCGATGATGATGCCGTACCAGTATACATGGAAATCGCCGATGGAGAACGCGATGGGGTTGAGATCAATCTGAAACCCCAGCTTGGGGAATTCAATGGTATTCGTCATTCGCGTAGGTCCTCCTGTATGTTATGTAGGCCGGGCGTAAAACCCGGCAAAAGTCCTTGCTTGCGGTTTATGCGGGAAGGATGGTGGAAAGAGCGCTGCGCTCCGGGCGCAGGCTTTCCATCAAACGGTTTTGTACCTGCTCGCAGGTCACGCGGCTCAAAACCTCCGCCGTGTCAAAGATCCCCCGTCCGGTAAAATGAGCGGAGGACAGGTTGTTGGCGATGCCCTCTACGCTGTCAAAGGCCATGACCGACAAACCGTACCGTTCCCGGCGGACCCGCTCGAAGGCATCCTTGTCAATGCCGTCCTTCTTGAGCCGCTCGATTTCCGCTTTGACAGCCTCTGCCACCGCTTTGGGGTCCTTCGACTCCCCGGCGAACATGGCTGCGACATACCCCCGGCCCTCAAAGAGCTCGGTGCCGAAGCTTTCGTTAATGAGCTGTTCGTCCAGAAGCCTGCGATAGAGGGGAGAGGTTTTGCCGGCAATCAGTTCCAAGAGAAGCTCCCATTCCACCAAGGTCTGGGTATCCATTCCCTCCGCCTTGGGCGTTTCCTTATAGCCGAACATGAAAAGAGGCACCGAAACCGACAGCTTTTGCTCCACATGATCGGTCACAATTCCTTCCGGCTCCTCCTCAAAGGAACGCTCGATGACCGCGTCCGCAGAGGGCTTGAGTACCCTGTCGGCAATGGCGAGGACCTCTTTCGGGTCTACCTTGCCCGCTACGGCCAGCACCATGTTGTTGAGGTTATAAAAAGTGCGGTAGCACTTGTAGAGAAGGTCCGCGTCGATCTTGGCGATGGACTCTACGGTACCCGCAATGTCGATGCGCACCGGATGGGTGTGGTACAGAGCGGTCAGAAGGTTAAACATGACCCGCCAGTTGGGCTCGTCGTCATACATACGGATTTCCTGGCCGATGATGCCCTGCTCTTTGTCCACCGTTTCCTTGGTAAAGTAAGGGGACTGGACGAAATCCAGCAGGATTTCCAGGGACGCGCTGAAATTCTCCGTGCAGGAGAAAAGGTAGCAGGTCCGGTCAAAGGAGGTGAAAGCGTTTGCGTTGGCGCCGGTGCGCGCATAGCGGGCAAAGGCGTCCTCGTCCTGGCTTTCAAAGAGCTTATGCTCGAGAAAATGGGCAATTCCCTCGGGTACCACCGTCCATTCCTGTTCGCCTTTAAGGCGGAAACGGGTGTCGATGGAACCGTAGCGAGTGCCGAAAATAGCGTAGGCCGACTGGTACCCTTCCTTGGGGTATACCAGGATTTTTAAGCCCGACGGATGGTCGTACTCGTAATAGCTTTCGTCCAGCAGGGCGCTTTTTACCACGTTCACTGTCCATCCTCCTCTCCAGTCAGCAGGTAAATGGTATCCAGAGTCAGCCGCTTTGCCGCGGCGGCCACCTCTTCCCGCGTAACCTTGCCGGCTGCGTCGGCGCTTTCTTCGGGGGTCACAAGAGTATCGTCAAAATACTGGTTTTCGTACCAGGTGGCGATGCCGGTCACCCGGTCGGATACGGTGCGAAACGAGTTCTGAATACTCATGACGGTGGCGGACAGCTCTTCGTCGGTAAAGTCCCCCGCCTGGACTGCCTCGATTTGACGGAGGATTTCCGCCTTGGCCTTCTCAAAGTTCTCCCGCTCGATGCCGGACTCCACCAGCATAATTCCCTTGTGCCGGTCAAACCGGGCCGAGCAGTAGTAGCACAGATGAAGCTTTTCCCGCACGTTTAGGAAAAACTTCGAATGAGCCGTTCCGCCCAGGAGAGCCACCATCATCCGGGTGGCCATCACCGCCGGGTCCGGCTCAGCCGTACCCGTGCGAAAACCCATCACCAGCTTTGCCTGATTGACGGGCAGCCGGTCGGTAACTTCCTTGACCGTTTCCGCCTTCTCTATTACCTGGGTCCGGCAGGAGACCGGCTGGGTGCGTCCATATGCCTGGAAGGCCTCCTCCAGCGTCCCGTCCGACTCCATTCCCAAAAAGGAAAGGCACACCCGGGCGGTTTTCAGGAGGTGTTTCCAGGCGGCGGTCACGTCGGTGGGCGTCAGGGCGGCCACCGTTTGAACCGTGCCGTACTTATTGACCCCGTACCCTTCCGATTCGCACATAATCTGCTCGCACCGGTTTCTCGCATAGGTTCGCTTGTCGTTTTGCTCGGCTTCGATGAGCTCCGTCAAGCAGCGCTTTTCCTGCTCAATGGAGGACGCGGGAAAGCAGCCGTCCTCCAAAACCGGGTCAAACAGCAGCGAACGCAGAAGGGACATGCATTCCCGGCTCAACGGTTCGTGGTCGGGGGTATACTCGTCTCCAATGGCGAACACGGAAATGGTCAGCACCTGGCTTTCCCCGAGGCGCTCCACCGACCCGAACAGCTTTGCGCCATAGAGGGAAGCGAGGCGCTCGTTCAAAAGGGTAACGTTGGGATAGTCCCGGCAGGAATGGCTTAAAAGATAGGGCAGAATCGCCATGGCAGCCGCAGATTTCGCATGCAGCGGAACATAAAAGGATACGGCCGCCCGCTTGGTTTTAAAGCGGGAATCCGGCAGGGACAAGAGCTTCACGCCGTCGTCTACCGACGGCACGGTTTTCCATACAGGCACACGCACACCACCTTATTAAAATGATCGGCCCCTCGCTGCGGGACGAAGCCGCCCCACGGCAGATGAGCATAACAACACGACGCCCTTCTTTGGCAATCCTTGTTATTATGCTCATCCTAATGGGCCTTTATTTAAAGTATTTCACACCCGACTCAAAGATACGCTGTTCTTTCTCACCGGGGACATTTTTGTACAGGTTGCGGCCCTTGCGTTCCGAGTGACCCATCTTGCCGAGGACGCGGCCGTCCGGGCTTAAAATGCCCTCAATGGCGCAGACCGAGCCGTTGGGGTTCCACTCGATGGAATTGGAAATGTTGCCCTGCGGGTCGCAGTACTGGAAGGCGATCTGGCCGTTCTCCGCCAGGTATTTGACCGTAGTTTCGTCCGCCACAAACCGGCCTTCGCCGTGGGACACCGGCACCGCGTGCACGTCGCCGGGCTTGACGCCGGTAAGCCAGGGCGAGTTGACGGAGGAAACGCGGGTATACACCATCCGGGACACATGGCGGCCTAAGGTGTTGAAGGTCAGGGTGGGATCCTCGGGCTTTAAGTCGCGGATTTCACCGAAGGGTACCAGGCCCAGCTTAATGAGCGCCTGGAAGCCGTTGCAGATACCCAGCATCAGGCCGTCCCGGTCATAAAGCAGCGCGCGCACCGCTTCGGCCACCTGGGGATTGCGGAAGGTGGTGGCGATGAACTTGCCCGAGCCGTCCGGCTCGTCGCCGCCGGAGAAGCCGCCGGGC
>CAMLYM010000115.1 GCA_946491705.1 uncultured Clostridia bacterium | reverse complement strand
GACTGCACGTGCAGTCCTCCCTTCCTTTACTTACAGCGTCTTAGGAGCAGCAGGCTTAATGGGACGCCCGAAAACCTGAAGAGATAGGCCCCGGACATCTCCCAAGAAAGCAAAGCATGGTGCCGTTCCGTCCAGGGATCGCCGGCCATACCGCCGGCCTCGTGCAGAACGCTTGAACCTACCGGCATCCCTGGAAAAAGGGAGCGTAACGGGCGGCCAGGCGAATCGCTTCGATCATGCTGACCGGGCTTGCCGCGCCTTTTCCAGCAATATCGAAGGCGGTGCCGTGGTCCACCGAGGTGCGCAGGATCGGCATGCCGTTGGTAATGGCGATGGTGCGTTCAAAATCCAGCGTTTTGGCGGCGATGTGCCCTTGGTCGTGGTAGAGGGAGAGGACCGCCTGATACCGCCCGGTCAGCGCCAGATGAAAGACCGAGTCCGCCCCGATGGGGCCTTCCACCCGGTAGCCTTGCGCCTTTAGCGCCTCCACCGCCGGTGTAACCTCGTCGACTTCTTCGCTGCCGAAGAGGCCGTGTTCCCCGCTGTGGGGGTTGAGCCCCGCCACCGCAATCGTCGCGTCCCGCACCCCCAGCCGTTCTAAGGCGGCAAAGCAGCGCTTTGTGCAGGAAACGATCCGCTCCTTGGTCACAAGGTTGCAGGCTTCCCGCAAGGATACGTGCCGGGTGAGGAAAAACACCCGCATCCCCCGTACCTCAAAGAGGGTCAGGGGGTCCTCGGTATGGGTCAGGGCCGCGAAAATCTCCGTGTGACCAATGTAGGGAACCTTCGCCGCACGCAGCGCCTCCTTGTGGATGGGCGCCGTGCATACCGCCTGCACTTTTCCTTCCATTGCCAGGGAAACGCACCGCTCGATGTATGCATAGGCCGCCCGGCCGCACATAGAGTTAATCTCCCCGTAAGCGAACCGATCCATGTCAATGTTATCCAAATCCATAAGGTTAAGGATCCCAGGCCCGGCGACGGCTTCTTCTGGGGCTTGGACGGAGCGGATTGCCAGCGGCAGGGAAAGACGGCCCAGTACCTCTTCAAAAACCTTCCGGCTTCCTGCTACGACACAAAGGGCAGTTTCGGCCAATTCCTTGTCCACCATGGCTTTGCAAACGATTTCCGGCCCAATTCCGGCCGGGTCCCCGCTGGAAACGGCGATGATCGGTTTAGTCATGTTTCCTCCTCCTCTTGGGGCTCTGCCAGCCGCCCCACGCACCAGTCTCCATAGCTGCCGGTCAGGCGCACCGGGAGAATCCTTCCGTTTAAGGCGGTCCCACTGCATACCCGCACAGGCGTGTAATTGGGCGTGTACCCCTCCCACACGCCGCTGGCCGCTTCCTGCTCGAACAAGACCGGTTCCTTCCGGCCGGCCTGGGATGTTAGAAAAGCAGCCCGGTGGGCGGCGGTTTCGGCGATCATCCGCCGGCTGCGCCGCTCCTTTTCCTCCTTGGGCACCTGGCCAGGTAAGCCGGCGGCCACCGTGCCCGGGCGGGGGGAATAGGCAAAGGTGTGCACCTTGGCAAACCCGATACGGTTGACAAAGGCAAGAGACTCTTCGAATTCCTCTTCGGTTTCCCCAGGGAAGCCTACCATCACGTCGGTGGTGACGGCGCAGTTAGGAAAGGCCGCGCGCAGCCGGATCACCACTTTTTCGTAGTCTTCGGGCGTATAGTGCCGGTTCATCCGGCGAAGAGTTTCGCCGCACCCGCTTTGCAAGGACAGATGAAACTGCCCGCAAAGCTTCTGGCAGGCGGCAAGCCGGGCGATAAAAGCGTCGTCAAACTTGTCCGGCTCCAAAGACCCCAGCCGGATGCGCTCGATTCCTTCCACCGATACCGCCGCCTCGATGGCGTCCGGCAAAGTCAGGCTGGATTCCTCTCCGTAGGCGGACAGGTTAATCCCCACCAGCACCGCCTCCCGGTAGCCCGCCTTTGCCAAAGCGGCCAGCTCCTCCGTGATGGAGGAAAGGGGCTTGGAACGAATGGGCCCCCGGGCGGTGGGAATGATGCAGTAGGAGCAGTAGCGGTTGCACCCGTCCTGGATTTTGACAAAGGCTCGGGTGCGCTCCTCGAAGCCTCCCACCTGCATCGCCTCGAAGTTCTCGCCTTCCTCGTGGGCGCGGATGGCGACAATGCGCTGGCGGTGCTCCAAAAAGTCCGCCACATAGGACGGCAGGAAGGCACGGTTGCGGGTGCCCATCACAATGTCCGCCTCCGGCAGCGCGTCCGCCGCCCCGTCCACCGCCTGGGGATAGCAGCCGGTCACCGCGATGACCGCTCCCGGATGTTCCCGCCTGCACCGGCGCAGAAGCTTTCTCACCTTCGTGTCGCTTTCCCCGGTCACCGTGCAGGAATTGATGACGATTACGTCGCATTCTCCATCCGCTTTGGCCAGGGTATATCCAGCCCTCTGCATTCGTTCGGCCATCACTTCGGTCTCGTACTGGTTGACCTTGCAGCCGAGGGTATGAAAACAAATTGTCAAGTTCTTCGCCTCACAAATAATTTGGATTTTCCTCCTAACTATATAGGAAAACTGTCCTTTTTTCAAGGTTCGCGCCACAAACTCTTGATAATCCGCAGACGGGCGACTATAATAAGATAGTCAGAAAAATAACGATTTGGAGGAATGAAAGATGGTAAGCGTAAACATCATGCTCAATTCCATCAAGGACGTAAAGGACTTCGTCAACATCGTCAACCAGTATGATTTCGACGTGGAGCTGGTGCTGGGCAAGTACGTCATCGACGCGAAGTCGATCATGGGTATTTTCAGCCTGGACCTTTCCCAGAAGCTTCTGCTGCAGGCTGACTGCGAGGGCAATTCCAAGTTTATGGACGAGATCGCGCCTTTCCTTGCGAAGTAAAAACGCATTGCCGTATGAGGGACAGGCCCTTTTTAGGGCTTGCCCCTCTTTTTTTGCCAAGCGGGCCGCCGGGCGTCCGGGAAAATCGGACAAGCCCGGCGGTCTTTCGTTTCTTTGTACATGTTTTCGCCTTTCCCCGCATAAGCTTTAGCACAGAAGATTGCGGAGGTGTGCAGTAATGAGGAAACTGACAAAATTCTTGTCTTTGTTCATGGCGGTTGTCTTGGTGCTATGCGGGTCTACCGGCGCCCTTGCCAGTGCGTCGGATATTACGTCGGAGCTGACCGACGACGGGGGGATTTTGCCCACCATCGCCCCCGAAGATTCCGGCCAGATTCAAGTCAAGGCCAAGTCCGCCATTTTGATGGAGGTCACCACCGGGAAGGTTCTCTATGAAATGAATTCCAATGAAAAACGGGCGCCCGCGTCCATTACCAAGGTTATGACGGCCCTGCTGACCATGGAAGCGGTGGAAAAGGGGAGCATCTCGCTGACGGACATGGTGCTCATCAGCCCCAACGCCATGGCCATGGGAGGCACCACCATCTTCCTGGAAGCGGGGGAAACCATGTCGGTGGACGATCTGATGAAGGGCCTGATGGTCAACTCCGCCAACGACGCGGCGGTAGCCCTGGCCGAGTATATCTCCGGCACCGAGGAAGCTTTTGTTGCCCTGATGAACCAGCGGGCCCAGGAGCTGGGGATGAACGACACCACCTTCAAAAACGCCCACGGCCTTGACGAGGATGGACACATGACCACCGCCCACGACATCGCCGTCATGTCCTGTGAGCTGTTAAAGCACGAGAAGATCATGGACTATACGAAAATCTGGACCGGTTCGCTGCGCGACGGGGCCACCGGCCTTGCCAACACCAACAAGCTTATCCGCTTCTATGAGCCGGCCACGGGCCTGAAAACTGGCACCACCAACAACGCCGGTCGGTGCGTCTCCGCCTCGGCCATGAAAAACGACCTGCACCTGGTGGCGGTGGTTTTAGGCGGCGAGGGGAAAAACGACCAGTTTAACGGCGCGCGCAGCATGCTCGAATGGGGCTTTGCCAACTACGCTTTGGTAGAGCCGCCTATCAACATGGAAGAGATTGTCCCCATCCCGGTCAGCCATGGCATGCAGCCGGAGGTGATGGTCGAGGTATCGGGCACGAGCAAAATTCTCATCGAGAAGGCCAAAGCCGGGGAACTGTCCGCCAGTATCGAACTGATGGAACAGGTGGAGGCCCCAGTGGAAAAGGGACAGCAGATCGGCAAAGCGGTCATTACCTCCGGGGACGAGATCCTCGCGGAAGTTCCCTTAGTGGCGGCGGAGAGCGTGGAAAAGATGTCCTTCTTCAAGGCGTTTTGTCTGCTCATCCAAGGGCTTTTGGCGGTTTAAACATGACGAAACTGTAAATGTTACACAAAAAGTAAAAATTGACATGCCTTCGCCTTGCAAATATGGTGGAAATACGGTAAAATGAAACCAACCTATTTAGGAGGCGGTTGCATGGCAGTGAAACTGATTGATAGGCATATGAACGGCTTTGTCCGCGCCCATGAGCTTTGCGGGATTGCTCCGCAGGTGGCCGCGGCGCACGAGATGCTTAACAAAGGCACCGGTATGGGCAGCGACTTTATCGGCTGGCTGGATTTGCCGGTCAATTATGACCGGGAGGAGTTTTCCCGGATCAAAAAGGCGGCCCAGAAGATTCAGAAGAATTCTGACGTTTTGATCGTCATCGGCATCGGCGGGTCCTACCTGGGTGCCCGCGCGGCGGTGGAGTTTATAAATTCTCCGCTTTATAACAGCCTGAAAAAAGACACGCCGGATATTTATTTTGTCGGCAATTCCATCAGTTCCACGGCTCTTTCCGAGGTCCTTTCCATCTGCGAGGGCAAAGACGTGTCGGTAAACGTCATCTCCAAGTCCGGCACTACCACCGAGCCCGCCATCGCATTCCGGGTGTTCAAGGCCTATCTTGAAAAGAAGTACGGCAAGGACGGGGCGAAGGAACGCATCTTCGCCACCACCGACAAGGCCCGCGGCACCTTGAAAAAGCTGGCGGACGAGGAAGGGTACGAGACCTTTGTGGTACCAGACGACGTAGGCGGCCGGTACTCGGTGCTTACGGCGGTAGGCCTTCTCCCCATCGCGGTGTCCGGAGCGGACATTGACGCGATGATGAAAGGCGCGGCGGACGCGAGGGAAGCCTATGCGGTCTGCGACCTTGAGAAGAACGATTGTTACAAATACGCGGCTTTGCGCAACATTATGTACCGCAAGGGCAAAGCCATCGAACTGCTGGTGGCCTACGAGCCCAATTTCGTCATGGTGGCTGAATGGTGGAAGCAGCTTTACGGCGAGAGCGAAGGCAAGGACGGCAAGGGTCTGTTCCCGGCCTCGGTCAACTTTTCCACCGACCTGCATTCCATGGGCCAGTTCGTGCAGGACGGCTCGCGCACCATGTTCGAGACGGTGGTGCTCTTTGAAAAGGCAAAGCAGGACATTTGTATTGAAAAAGAGGAAAACGACGGCGACGGCCTCAATTTCCTGGCTGGCAAGCCCATGTCTTATATCAACCGCAAGGCTTTTGAGGGCACGGTTCTCGCTCATACCGACGGGGGCGTGGCCAATCTGGTTCTTTCCATCCCCGAGGCCAACGCCTACGAGTATGGATATATGACCTATTTCTTCGAAAAGGCCTGTGCCATTTCCGGTTATCTGCTGGGCGTCAACCCGTTTGACCAGCCCGGCGTGGAAAGCTACAAAAAGAACATGTTCGCGCTGCTGGGCAAGCCCGGCTACGAGGAACAGAAGGAACTGCTCGAGCAGCGGCTCAAATAACCCGCGTAACCTGCCTTTGGGGCATTTGAGAAATAGAAGCTTCTTTCACCGCTGTGTGCAACGAAAATATTTAGGAGGTAATGACCATGATTAAGTTAATCGTCGGCAAAAAAGGAACCGGCAAAACCAAGGTGTTGATTGATCTGGCCAACGACGCTATGAAGAATACGAAGGGCGACGTGGTTTTTATTGAGAAAGGCTCCAAGCTTACCTATGACATCAGCCATCAGATCCGCCTCGTTGACGCGGAGGCCTATCAAATTTGCGGCTTTGACGCATTCTTCGGCTTTGTCAGCGGCATCTGCGCAGCCAACTACGATGTGACCGATATCTTCATCGACGGTACTCTGAAGATCGGTGGCAGCGATCTGGAGGCTTTCGGCACATTTGCCAACAAGCTTAAGGCTCTGTCGGACGCCAGCAAGACCACCATTACCCTGTCGGTTTCGGCTGCCAGCGCGGATATCCCCCAGGTGGACGCGGAGATTGTCAATCCGTAACGGGTGCAATATCACGAAAGCATGGTATTTCCGGTATGTCCAGAGCCCGGCTCTGGACATACCGGTTTTTTTATAAAGACCGGGCAGGCATTTGTCGGCGAATGTCCGTGCCTGCTGTTTGAACCGGTCTGCCGCGATGCTCGGGGCCAGGCAAATCGTCAAAGCCGCCCGCACGTCCGTAGGACACCTGGAAAAAGGGCGCGCCGGATGGTATGAGCAAACCACGAAAAAGCGACTCTGCTCGCAGGAAAGAGCAGGATATACGCGGCCGCAATCGTGTGGGAAGAGGACATGGAACAAGGATAGCGGAAAGCCCGGGCTTTTGCGCCGCGTTTCTCGCGGTGCGGCCGGCTTTGATTGGGGGCGCCTTCTCCTTAAGCTGGATGCCGCAGGTAGGCGGCGGGACAGGGAACAGGTGCCGTCCCTTTCCGGATGGAACAAACGCCGTATAAAAAAGCAGCCACCCAGATGAATGGGTGACTGCTTTGACTTCTATGGTACAACTGGCGATAGAAATTAATAGTTTTCCGCCTTGATCTCGAAATAAGCCTTCGGATGCTTACAGGTAGGACAGATTTCCGGAGCGGCAACGCCCACATGAATATGGCCGCAGTTGCGACATACCCACATCACCGGCTGATCCTTCTTGAAAACAGTACCGTTCTCAATGGCTGCAATCAGCTTGCGGTAACGCTCTTCATGGGTCTTCTCGATCTTCGCAACCAACTCCATCTGGGTAGCCAGAGCGGTGAAGCCTTCCTCACGGGCGATTTCGGCATAGTTCTTGTACATATCGGTCCATTCAAAGTTCTCGCCGTCGGCAGCGTCCTTGAGGTTGGTAAGGGTATCGGGAATCTCGCCGTTATGCAGGTGCTTAAACCACAGTTCGGCATGTTCTTTCTCGTTGGCGGCGGTTTCCGCGAAGATCGCAGCGATCTGCTCATAACCTTCCTTTTTTGCTTTGGAAGCATAATAGGTGTATTTGTTGCGCGCCTGGGACTCCCCGGCAAATGCGGCCATTAAGTTTGCTTTTGTCTTGCTGTTTTCAAAATCAACCATGATAAAACCT
>CAMLYM010000114.1 GCA_946491705.1 uncultured Clostridia bacterium | reverse complement strand
GGTGGCCAGCTTTACCCGCTGGGCCTCGCCTCCGGACAGAGTGGTCGCCGGCTGCCCCAGCTTCACATACCCAAGCCCCACGTCGAATAAGGTCTGCATCTTGCGCTGGATGCGCGGGATGTTTTCAAAAAAGCTCAGGCTTTCCTCCACCGTCATTTCCAGCACGTCGTGGATGCTCTTCCCCTTGAACTTGACTTCCAGTGTTTCCCGGTTGTAGCGCCGTCCCTTGCATACCTCGCAGGGCACATAGATATCCGGCAGAAAATGCATCTCAATTTTGATGATGCCGTCCCCCTGGCAGGCCTCGCACCTGCCTCCTTTGACGTTAAACGAGAAACGTCCAGCTGTAAAGCCCCTTACCTTTGCATCCTGTGTGGAAGCATACAGCTCCCGGATGTCGTTGAACACGCCGGTATAGGTGGCCGGATTGGAACGGGGCGTACGCCCGATGGGAGACTGGTCGATGTCTACCACCTTGTCGAGCGCGTCCACCCCTTCGATGCGGTCGTGGTCGCCGGGACGGGTGCGGGCGCGATTGAGCGTGTGGGCCAGGCTTTTATGGAGCACCTCGTTGACCAGAGAGGATTTTCCCGAGCCGGAAACGCCGGTGACGCAGGTGAAGGTGCCCAGCGGAATCTCCACGTCCAGATTTTTTAAGTTATTTTCCCTGGCTCCCACAATCCGCAGTTTTTTTCCATTTCCCTTACGGCGGGTCTCGGGCACGGGAATTTTCTTTTTCCCACTCAGGTATTGGCCCGTAATGGAGTTTTCGCAAGCCTTGATGTCCTCCACCGTTCCCGCGCAGACCACCTCGCCGCCGTGGATGCCGGCGCCCGGGCCGATGTCCACAATGTAGTCGGCGGCATACATGGTATCCTCGTCATGCTCCACCACGATCAGGGTATTGCCCAGATCGCGCAGGTGCTTGAGAGTGGCGAGCAGCTTGTCGTTGTCCCTCTGGTGCAGGCCAATGGAAGGCTCGTCGAGAATATAGAGAACCCCCATCAGCGAGGATCCGATCTGGGTAGCCAGCCGGATGCGCTGGCTCTCTCCCCCCGACAAGGTACCGGAATTGCGGGTGAGAGTCAGGTATTCCAGCCCCACGCTTTGCAGAAAGCCCAGCCGCTCACAGATTTCCTTGAGAATCTGATGGGCGATCATTTGCTCCCGGTCGGTTAATTTCAGGTTGTGGATAAAGTCCAGCGCACTGCTCACCGACATGGAGCAAAGCGCGTGGATGTTGACTCCGCCGACCGTTACCGCCAGAGATTCCGGACGCAGCCGCTGGCCATGGCAGTCCGGACAGGGACGGGCGCTCATAAAGCCCTCAATTTCCTCTTTGGCCCAGGAACTGTTGGTCTCCCGGTACCGGCGCTCCAGGTTGTTGAGGATTCCTTCAAACGTGGCGTAATAGGTTCCCGAGCCATACTCGCTGACTCGAGTCATTTTAATCTTTTCGCCTTTGGTGCCGTAGAAGATCACATCGAGAACGTTCTTCGGCAGGTCTTTGACCGGCGTATCCAGCGAAAAGCCATAATGGGCGGCAAGGCCCTCGAAATACATCTGGGAAATGGTGCCCCCGTCGGCATTGCCCCAACCGGAGGCCTTGATGGCGCCGCCACGGATGGATTTGCTCTTATCCGGGATCACCAGGTCCGGGTCCACCTTCATAAAAATACCCATGCCGGTACAGGTGGGGCAGGCTCCGTAGGGGTTATTGAAGGAAAACATGCGGGGCGTCAGCTCGTCCACGCTGACGCCGTGCTCCGGGCAGGCATAATTCTGCGAAAAGGTCAATTCGTCCCCGCCGATCACGTCCACCACCGCAATTCCGCCGGAAAGCGCCGTGGCCGTTTCCACCGAATCGGCCAGCCGGCCCCGAATCTCCGGCTTGATCACCAGCCGGTCCACCACGATCTCGATGGTGTGCTTCTTGTTCTTTTCCAGCTGGATGGGCTCGGACAGGTCGTACAGATTCCCGTCCACCCGTACCCGGACATAACCCGACTTGCGCGCCGCTTCGAACTGCTTGACATGCTCTCCCTTGCGGCCTTTGACCACCGGCGCCAGAATTTGAATCCGGCTCTCCTCCGGCAGCGCCATCACCTGGTCCACAATCTGATCCACCGTCTGCTGCACGATCTCCCGGCCGCATACGGTACAGTGGGGAATGCCGATGCGGGCGTACAAAAGGCGCAGGTAATCGTAAATCTCGGTGACCGTTCCCACCGTGGAACGGGGATTTTTCGAGGTGGTCTTTTGGTCGATGGAAATGGCGGGCGAAAGGCCCTCGATTAAGTCCACATCGGGCTTTTCCATCTGACCCAAGAACTGCCGGGCATAGGAAGAAAGGGACTCTACATACCGCCGCTGCCCCTCGGCGTAAATGGTATCGAAAGCCAGGGAGGACTTTCCTGAACCGGAAAGCCCCGTAAACACCACAAGCTTGTCTCTGGGCACCGTCAGGTCCACATTTTTTAAATTGTGCTCCCGCGCACCCTTGATGTACAATTGATCCTTAGCCAAAGAAAGACCTCCACTCTGTCCTTATCATTTGCCCGATTCCAGCTGTTTGATTTTATCCCGCAGGAAAGCCGCATGTTCAAACTCCAGAAGCTTGGCGGCTGCCTTCATTTCCTTGGTGAGCTGCTCGATCATTTTCTGGCGCTCGGCCTTGGTCAAGCGCTTACCACCCGCCTTTTTGCCGCTGGAAGCGGACTTGTCCTTCGGGGTGATTTCAATGATATCCGATACCTTCTTGACAATGGTTTTCGGGACAATTCCATGCGCCTCATTGTATGCCATCTGGATTTCCCGACGTCTAGCTGTTTCGGTCAGCGCCCGTTCCATGGACGGGGTCACCGAATCGGCGTACATGATGACCTGGCCCTCGGCGTTGCGCGCCGCCCGGCCGATGGTCTGGATCAGCGACGTTTCCGACCGGAGAAACCCTTCCTTGTCCGCGTCCAGGATGGCTACCAGGGAAACCTCCGGGATGTCCAGGCCTTCCCGCAAAAGGTTGATGCCCACCAGCACGTCGAATTCGCCCAGACGCAGGTCCCGCAAAATTTCCATACGCTCGATGGTGTCGATGTCGTGGTGCATATAGCGCACCTTGACTCCCATGTTTTCAAAGTACGTAGTCAGATCCTCCGCCATTTTCTTGGTCAGCGTCGTCACCAGCACCCGCTCCTGCCGTGCGGCCCGGGCCACGATTTCGGCATAGAGATCGTCGATCTGCCCTTCGGTGGGCTTGACGATGACTTCCGGATCCAAAAGGCCAGTGGGGCGGATGACCTGCTCGACGATCTGGGCGCTCTTCTCCCGTTCAAACGGACCAGGGGTGGCACTGACGAACACCACCTGGTTGACCCGTTCGTAAAACTCGTCAAAGTTGAGCGGCCGGTTGTCGTAAGCGGAGGGCAGGCGGAACCCGTAGTCAATCAAGGTTTTCTTGCGCGCCCGGTCCCCTGCGTACATGCCCCGCACCTGGGGGATGGTCACGTGGGACTCGTCCACAAACAGCAGATAGTCCTCCGGAAAATAATCGAGCAGCGTAAAAGGAGCGCTGCCCGCCGGCCGGCCCGACAACACCCTCGAATAGTTCTCAATGCCCTTACAAAAACCGATTTCCCGCAGCAGCTCGATGTCGTACCGGGTACGCTGCTCAATGCGCTGGGCTTCCAGAAGCTTGCCGTTCTCCCGGAAGAAACGCAGCTGGTCTTCCAGCTCCTTTTCCAGATCGCCAACCGCCCGTTCGATTTTTTCAGGCGGCACGATATAATGAGAAGCCGGATAGATGGCCGTGTGGCCGAGAAAACCTTTGAGCTCTCCGGTCAAAGGGTTAATTTCACTCAGACGTTCAATTTCATCCCCAAAGAACTCCACCCGGATCACTGTCTCGTCCGAATAAGCGGGGAAAATCTCCACTACATCTCCCCGCACCCGAAACTTGTTGCGGACAAAATTGATGTCGTTTCGTTCATACTGGATGTCAATGAGCTTATCAAGCAGCTCGTCCCGGCTCTTTTGCATACCGGGACGCAGGGAAATAACCATGTTACGGTAATCAATCGGGTCGCCCAAGCTGTAAATGCAGGAAACAGATGCGACGATAATTACGTCCCGCCGCTCGGACAAGGCGGAGGTGGCAGAATGGCGCAGCTTGTCGATTTCGTCGTTGATGGCGGAATCCTTTTCAATATAGGTATCGGTAGACGGAATGTAAGCTTCCGGCTGATAATAATCATAATAGGATACAAAATATTCCACGGACGAAGTGGGAAAAAACTCCCGAAATTCGGTGCAAAGCTGGGCGGCCAGAGTTTTGTTATGAGCCAGAACCAAGGTTGGCTTTTGCACTTGTGCGATGATGTTCGCCATAGTAAAGGTTTTGCCGGAGCCCGTTACGCCCAGCAGGGTCTGCTCCTTATCCCCTTTTTGAATGCCTTCCACCAGCTTTGCGATCGCCTGCGGCTGGTCACCGGTGGGTTTGTATTGGGATACCAATTGAAATTGATCGTTCATAGGCAAATTCTCCATGTATAAAGCTCGGCATTTCCAACATAATCCGCTTTGTGTCTCGATTTGTCCATGGTTTTCCGCGTTTGTTTCCAACAAATAAGAACGAATGTTCTGATGCTCATTCTACACCAGAAACCCTTGGATGTCAACCGATAAATTATAGCATATTTCGGCCGCGCCGGCCCTTTTATTTGCTGGTAATTGCATTTTTTCTGCCGCAATTTCTGCAAAAATCCGGCCGATCAAAACTGCCATGTAATAGAGGCTTCTTTTTTGAGAAACACTATAGAGTACAGTAAAACAAAAAGAGGAATGCGAATGAACCAGTTACACACGCAAAAATCTCCTTATCTGCTTCAGCACGCGGATAACCCCGTGGATTGGTTTCCCTGGGGCAAAGAAGCCTTCCAGAAGGCAAGGAACGAGGACAAGCCGGTCTTTTTGAGCATCGGCTACTCCACCTGCCACTGGTGCCATGTGATGGCCCATGAATCCTTTGAGGATACTGAGGTGGCGCACCTGCTTAACCGGGACTTCGTCTCTATGAAGGTGGACCGGGAAGAACGGCCGGACATTGACGCTGTTTACATGGCGGTTTGTCAGGCGCTGACCGGCTCGGGCGGCTGGCCGCTTACGGTTATGATGACCCCGGAGCAAAAGCCGTTTTTTGCGGGCACGTATTTTCCAAAGCACCGCCGTTATGGGCAGCCGGGGCTCATGGAACTTCTCAAACGGGTGGCCTTTCTCTGGAAAACCGACCGGGAGCAGCTGTTGGAGGCCGGGGATCAGATTACGGCAGCCATCGGACAGAGCCAGCCAACCGGCAGGCAGGAACCCGGCCGAGAGCTGTTGCACAAGGCATATCGGCTCTTTCACAGCCAATTTGACCGGATATGGGGCGGCTTTGGTCCAGCGCCGAAATTTCCAACTCCTCACAACCTGCTCTTTTTGATGCGCTATGCCAGGTTGGAACAGCGGCCAAACGCTCTCAACATGGCCGAAACCACGCTGCAGGCAATGGCCCGCGGCGGCATTCACGACCAGTTCGGCGGCGGGTTTTCCCGATACTCCACCGATGAAACATGGCTGGCCCCGCACTTTGAAAAAATGCTCTACGACAACGCCCTGCTGCTTCTATCGTATCTGTATGCCTACCAGGCGACGGGAAAGGAAGCGTACGCAGACACGGCCCGCCGGACAGCCGGCTATATCCTCCGGGAGCTGACCGATCCGAGGGGCGGCTTCTACTGCGGGCAGGACGCGGACAGCGATGGCGTGGAGGGCAAATACTATGTTTTTACGCCGGATGAGGTACAATCGGTTTTGGGAGAAAAGGACGGTAAAGAAGTCTGCCGGCTTTATGGAATTGCCGAAGGCGGGAATTTCGATGGAAAAAGCATCCCCAACCGGATTGGGCAGACAAAGCCCCCTCTGCCGGCCAACGACGAACGGCTACAAAAGCTCCGCCAATACCGCTTAAACCGTACCCGTCTTCATAAGGACGACAAGGTGCTGCTCAGCTGGAACGCATGGGCTATCCTTGCCCTTGCGAAGGCCGGCCAGGTCCTTGGAGAGGAAGCCTGCGGCAATGCGGCGGTGAAAGCGGTCCGGTTCCTTGAGAAAAGCATGACGGACGAGCGAAACCGGCTGTATCTGCGGTGGCGTGACGGGGAAGCCGCCCACGACGGACAGCTGGAGGACTACGCGGTTTACGCCCTGGCCATGACCGAGCTATACCGCCTGACCTTTTCGGTGCGCGACCTGGAGCAGGCGCTTTTGCGGGCGCGGCAGATGATGGAGCTTTTTGAAGACAAAGAGCACGGCGGATATTACATCACCGCCGCCGATGCCGAGCCGCTCATCGCCCGCCCGAAAGAAACCTATGACGGTGCAATCCCCTCGGGAAACGCGGTGGCCGCTATGGTGCTGCAGCGGCTTGCAGGATTGACCGGTGATCCGTTCTGGCAGGAGGCGGCCGACCGCCAGTTTACGTTTCTGGCAGGAGAAATCGAACGCTATCCGGCCGGACACAGCTTTTCCCTGCTTGCGCTGGCGGATGCCTTGTACCCCCATCGGGAGCTGATCTGTGTGAAAGACAAAGGCGTCCCGGAAGAACTTCGGCAATATCTCATGACACATCCGGCGGACGGCCTGTACATTCTGGTGAAGACAAGGGAAAATGCCCAAGCCCTCGCCAAATGCGCCCCCTTTACGGCCGGCTATCCGATACCGGAACATGGGGCGGCATGGTATCTATGCAAAAATGGTGCCTGCCAAGCTCCTGTTCAGGCGTTTCAGAATCTGCCCCTGGAGGAATAAAGTCGTCGATCCTGGTAGCACAAAGGCCGTCTCTTTTAAGAGGCGGCCTTTGTGCTTTTCCAAATTCAAAGATCATGGATTCTTTTGCTTATTGTGCATAATGGCATTGTGCAATTCCCGGTACAGCTGGTTTACATCAATGGGCTTTGGCACGAATCCGGTCATACCCGCCTCCAGCGCCGCTTGTACGTCCTCCTGGAACGCGTTCGCCGTCATGGCGATAATCGGGATCGTCCGCGCGTCCGGACGAGATAACGAACGGATCCGGCGGGCAGCCTCCAGCCCGTTCATCTGGGGCATCCGGATATCCATCAAAATGGCCTGGAAGGTTTCCGGTTTGCTTGTCTCAACGGCATCCAGAGCGGCTTTTCCATCGTTCACACGAACCACCTGCGCCCCCTGTACTTTGAGCAATTCGATGGCGATCTCTGCGTTGAGATCAT
>CAMLYM010000113.1 GCA_946491705.1 uncultured Clostridia bacterium | reverse complement strand
TTCCGCAGTTCTTTCCAAAAGCGGAAAAATCGCTGATTGGAACCGATGGGCGATTTCTCAGTGTTTTCGGGCGATTTCTTCAAAAAATCCAGATTTCATGCGGGTTTGTAGGCGTACAAGGCTGACTGAAACTGACAGAAGAAACCATGTAATTAACAGACGGCGATAAAACTCGAAATGCTGTAGACCGAAAGGTCTCCAGGGTTCGAATCCCTGACTCTCCGCCAGCGGCAAAGTGCCGCAGACAAATTGCGCATCCCATTTTATGGGGTGCGCTTTGTTTTTCACCTGTGCTGAAATAGGGCGTCCATTTTTGTAACGCAGACCCAAAACGCAAGGAATCTATGGAAATGTGCCAATAGGTTCCTTGCGCTTTTTGCATGGTAACGGCATATCTTTCCTATTTGTTTTCCTTGCGCCAAAAGGTCGGGCAGTCCGCCTTCGCTGTTCGGTTAAACGCGATGATTCTCGCAAGCAGTGCGTAGTTTACGGGCCTGTCCCATCCAATTCGAAACAGCATTTTGCTCGATTCATAACCGGACCTTTGGATCTCATTCGCAAACCGGCGGATTCCTTCCTGCTCCGGAGAAACGGCCAAATGCTTTTTGGATACGCTGAATCCAATGATATAGGTGCCGTGCTCAGTAAACATCGGCTGGTTCCACTTTATACAGGGAACCAGCGTCTCAAACGTATCCGCCACCCACTGGAGGATTTCTCCTGTCCGCCTCTGATTCTGTGGATTGTCTATTTGCGCCAGAAATGCCGCGAAAACATCCGTTCTCACAATTGCCCTCCCCGTGCCGTATGCCCTTTCGTTTAACCCTCATACGCCCTTTGCTTTCTGCTCTACAAATCAATTCCGACCAGCCGGGAATACACTCACGGCGCGCTTGGTGCACTCGGGATTGACGCAAAAAGCGCCGGCGACCCGATGCACCGTAACCTGCTGGACGTCCTGACAGGACCCATACTTCCGGGCGGTTCCCAACGCATCCAATCCACCCGTATTCCATCTACTTCTTTTCCTTTCCGAATAGATCGGCCCTCCGGCTTAGTATGTCCAAAAACCACACTTTCTTTGATAAAAGAAGGTGATCGGAAAATCCGCTCCAAACCGCAAGGGCACTTTCCTAAAAACGCATAAAAACTCCGATGATTGCTCTTGACTTAGAGCGCACTCCAAGGTGTATGGTTAATCGCAAGTAATATTTATGCATGCCACCTCACCTGAAAGGAGAATCCCAGCATGGTCTATCAGCCATTTCAAGACAAAAAGATATCTGCTCTGGGTATGGGCGCCATGCGCCTGCCGGTCATGAGCGACAACTACGCACAAATTGACGAAGAGGCCACAAAAAAGATGGTCTCCTATGCCATGGAAAAGGGAGTCAACTACTACGATACCGCCTGGGGGTATCACGACGGTCGTTCCGAAGTGGTTCTGGGTAAAGCTCTGCGCCCATATCCCCGAGGAAGCTACTATCTGGCGGATAAATTTCCCGGGTATGACCTTTCCAACATGGATAAGGTCAAGCCCATTTTTGAGGAACAGCTGGCCCGCTGCGGAGTGGATTATTTTGACTTCTACTTATTTCACAATGTCTGCGAAATGAACATTGACGCTTACCTGGATGAGAAATACGGCATTGATTCCTATTTAGCGGGGCAAAAGAAGGCGGGGCGCATCCGTCACCTGGGTTTTTCCGCCCATGGAAGCATAGCGGTAATGAAACGCTTTCTCGAAGCCTATGGCGAGCAGATGGAGTTTTGCCAAATTCAGCTCAATTATTTGGACTGGACCTTCCAGGACGCAAAGGCCAAGGTGGAGCTGCTGGAGGAATACCGGATTCCCGTGTGGGTTATGGAGCCTCTTCGCGGCGGCAAGCTCGCGGCGCTTGGGGAAAAGGACACTGCGGCGCTCAAAATGCTGCGCCCCGATGAGGATGTTCCGGCGTGGGCGTTTCGGTTTTTGCAGTCCATCCCAAGCGTAACGGTAATTTTATCCGGTATGTCCAGCTTTGCACAGCTTAAGGACAACATCTGCACCTTTGAAACCGAAAGGCCGCTCACCCGGCGGGAATGGGAGGTTCTGCTGGACATTGCCGGCGGCATGGTCAAAAAGCGCGTGCTTCCCTGCACCGCATGCCGCTACTGTGTAAGTCACTGCCCGCAAGGGTTGGATATTCCTTCTCTGCTCGCCCTTTATAACGAACACCGCTTTACCGAGGGCGGTTTTCTCGCGCCTATGGCGCTGTCCGCCCTGCCGCCGGAAAAGCAGCCAAGCGCCTGTATCGGATGCAGAAGCTGTGAAGCGGTATGTCCTCAACAGATCCAAATTTCCAACGCCATGGCGGACTTTTCCAAAAAGCTGGGCGCATCCTGATATTCGGTCAAAAACGCCAAAACCGTCTTAGGCGGTTTTTCTTTCTGATAAAATATGCTATGATAGATTTCTCAACACCGAGAAAAACACCCGATCCGAAGGATGGTGAACCCTTGAGAATTCTCCTTTCTCCTGCAAAGAACATGCGCGTTGATACGGACTGTATGCCCTGTGAAAGTCTGCCTTTCTTTTTGCCGCAAGCAAGCGCACTGCTGCGGCGACTAAGGGACATGGACTACGCCGGGCTCAAATCGCTGTGGAACTGCAACGACGCCATTGCCTCGCTTCAATACCGGAGGCTTGAAACGATGGACCTGGAGCACAATCTGACTCCCGCCATTCTCTCCTATGTAGGGATCCAATACCAGTACATGGCGCCGCAGGTGTTTGAAACCGGCCAGTTTGCCTACATACAGGAACACCTGCGCATCCTGTCGGGGTTTTACGGGCTGCTGCGCCCTTTTGACGGAGTAACGCCTTACCGGCTGGAAATGCAGGCAAAGCTGCCGGTCGGAGATTGCAAAAACCTTTATGCATTTTGGGGAGACAAGCTCGCGAGACAGCTTTGCGCCGAAACTGGTCTGCTCTTAAACCTGGCCTCCAAGGAGTACAGCAAAGCCGTGCTGCCTCACCTGCCAAAATCGGTGCGTGTCCTTACCTGTACCTTCGGCGAGGAAAAGGGCGGAAAAATCGTGGAAAAAGGAACCCTGTGCAAAATGGCCCGGGGAGAAATGGTTCGCTGGCTGGCGGAAACAAACCTGACCGATCCCAAGGACCTGCCGCTTTTTGACCGTCTGGGGTATACGTTCTCGGCGCGTCATTCCAGCGATGACCACTATGTTTATGTAAAAGGAGGAACCGATCATGCTTCATCCCGGTTGCAAAGCCCCTGACTTTACCCTGCCCGACAAGGATGGCAATCTAGTCTCTCTTTCCGATTTTCGCGGAAAGAAAGTGGTGCTCTATTTCTATCCGCGGGACAATACTCCAGGCTGCACCCGGCAGGCCTGTGCCTTTGCCGACGCCTACGACGCGTTTTTACAAGGCGGAGTGGCGGTCATCGGCGTGAGCAAAGACAGCACCGCGTCCCACCAGAAGTTCGCCCAGAAGCACCAGCTCCCTTTCCTGCTCCTCTCCGATCCTTCGCTCACCGCCATCCAGGCCTACGACGTATGGCAGGAAAAGAAACTCTACGGCAAGGTAAGTATGGGCGTGGTTCGTACCACCTATGTGATCGACGAGAACGGAACCATCGAACACGTGATCCCCAAAGCAAAGCCCGACACCAACGCCGCCGAGATCCTTTCGTATCTGGACCTGAAATAACAAACCATGGCCAATTTTGGGGCGGCAATGGCGGCAAAAAACCCTCGTAAAACAGGAGGCAGGGTTCATGACTAAGAAGCTAACCGAGATGACCAAGGAGGAGCTTTGGCAGCGATTCCCGATTGTGCTTACCTGCCACCAAGCCCATTGGGCAAAATGGTACCGGGAAGAAGAGGCCTCTCTGCTGGCGGCCTTTTCCGGTATGCCGGTGGTACGAATCAGCCACATCGGTAGTACCGCCGTAAAGACCATCTGGGCCAAACCGATTGTGGACATATTGGTGGAAACAACTCCAGACTGCGACTGGGCTGACCTGGACAAGCGGCTTACTTGCGGCGGATACTTGTGTATGTCCCGAAGCGAGGGCCGGATTTCCTATAACAAAGGCTATACCGTAAACGGGTTTGCCCAACGGGTCTTTCATCTGCATGTGCGCATTGCAGGTGATAACGACGAGCTGTATTTTCGGGATTATCTCATCGAAAATCCGGGGGTCGCCCGGCAGTACGAACGCCTGAAGTTGCATTTATGGAAGCGGTACGAGCACGACCGCGACGGCTATACCGACGCGAAGACTGATTTTGTCCGGCGCTATACGAAAAAGGCCAAAGAACGTTATACGGGCCGATACGGGCCGGTAGAAAAATAGGTTTGGAACACGACAAACGCTTTTTTCCTTGCAATGCAAACGGCACGGGCTTGGGTGATTGCTCACCGAAAGCTCGTGCCGTTTCTCAGCTTGCGGATTTCATGATCCGCGCGGTCTTATGCGGGAGGGCCTCTGTGCCAAAACGAAGGAAAATTTCCCTTATGCCGGCACTCGCTTTTTCTTCTGCGTTACCGGTTAATCCAGATTTCAAGATGGCGTGTATCCGCAATCCAGTTGTTGCTTCCATCGCTGGCCTTTACCGTCAAGTTCCGTTTGCCCGGAGTCCCTACATTCGTAACATAGGTCCAGGTACGCACGCCGTCCTGATCGGAATAGGTACAGGAGGCAGGCGCCAGGCCAATCCCGTTTTCATTGAATAAGCGCACTTTATTCACTTGGACCGAGGTCTGAATGACGGCGGTAAAATTCTCCTGCACCTTGGCACTGGGCGCAATGGAAGCGCCGTACAAAGAAGGCGTCGTAGGGCGGCGGATGGCAAAAGACACGGACACCCCAGTATCCGCTCCGTCGGTATAGACGCGCAGGCTCCGGTTTCCGATGGACGCCAGGGAAAAGACATGAGACCAGGTGATGGTCCCGTCCGGATTTTTCACCGCGTTACGGGCGGAAGCGATTCCGGCCCCCGTCTCGCTGACGAAATACGCCTTCTCGACCGTGCCGGGAGTCGTAATGGAAGCGGTGATGGTCTCATTGGGCGCGTACAGGGTTTTGTCAACCGACGCGGTCACCGCCGGCGGCGCTTCCTGGACGTCGAACGTCACGATCGTGCTGGGGCTGTAGATGTTGTCGTAGCAGCCTTCCTCTTCACACATCCGGTTCATTCCTTCATTTACCGTGGAATGGATGCTCTCATAGGTAATTTTCAGCTGCACCCTGCCGGGAGAAGGGAAGGTAAGGGTTTCCGACGAGGTTAAGGTATTGGTATAGTCCTGATTGCTTTGCAGGACATTGCCTTCCAGCACCTCCACCTTGGGCCGGAACCCGACGTGATGGTAATAATCATAGCCCCCCTGCTTGAGCAGCTCGTCAACCTTTTCATTTTCGTAATACGTGTTGGTAAGCGCAGTGGAAAAGGACAAGGACTGCCCGGCGAATACTTGATCTGGAAGGTTATTGGTAATGACCGGTTCTTCAATGGTGATGGCGGGGAAATCCGCTACCTTTTTCCCGTCAACCTCAATGTAATACTGATAGGGCAGGGTTCCCGGCCGCTTGGCAAATTCCAACATATTCAGAGCACCGTTTATCGTTCCCAAATACATAACATGATTACGGACCAATGCCGGCCTGGAACCGCCTTCATGAGCCGGAAGAAAGAACTCTCGATGTGTTTCTTCTACATAACTTTCGACCCAACTTGAATCCATATCAAAACCTTCTACCGTCAAATGGCCAGTACTATTTCCATAATTCACATTTTTAACCAGTGCAATTATGCCAACACTTGGTATTTCGTGGTCTCTTAATGGAAATGCTTTGTCAATCGGGCCAAGCTTAAGCGGCAGTGACATGACCGGAACCACTTCCATTTCCGCCTCCGCTGGCTTCTCGCTCACATGAAAGTCATAAATTTTTTCCGGGGTGTTCGGAATGCTGCAGGTAATTTTTACCCGGACATCTCCTGGCTTGATAAAATGAATATACTGCCCGGAAATCTCATAGATGCTTCCGTCACCGCTTACCGTTTCATAGGAGAGGTTTGGCTCGTCCTTCCCATTTTCATTCGAGCGCATATATCTATAATGCTCTGTATACATCCAAAATCGGAATGCATCCCCCACCCATAGGTCGGAAAACCAAGTCTCTTCCATATCACGAGCCTCGATATAATAGCCGCTGTCGTTTTCCGGCTTTTGGCGGATGGAAATGGAAAACTCCTTTGAATAAACCGCCGGGCCGTTTCCCTCCTCCCGGACAAACACGCGTATGATAGCCTCACCGGTATTTAAGCATTGAATGTCAACACCATCACGATAATAACCCAACTCGCATTCCACAAGGGAAGCCCCTTTTAATACTTCAAAGCCTACATGATGGCTCTTGCCATCCCATGAGCCAATGGATTGGTTGTTATAATATGCAGATATCCGGATACGGTCCCCCACCCAAGCGTCCTCCATGGTTCCAAAATTCACTCGTAACTCGTAACCTTCGGCATTGCCTGCGTCTTCACTTGCCTGCGCGGGCGTGATCATTCCCAAGCAGCCGAGAAGCACTATCGTCAAAACCCAAGCTAAAATTTTCTTCTTTTTCACAAAATCCCCTCCCTATTATTTCTAGAATATCACAATTCTTTTTGTATTTCAATAAAAAGGTTCAAAAGTATTCCATCTGCTGGGATGGTTTTCTTTTCCTATGTTCTATGCCGGGCGATTGCCGCTTCTCCCTTCGCGCGATGCAGCCGCCGTCCGCCACGCCGGCAAACTCTCGGCGGTACTTTATGTCTTGTTCTGCTTGCGGCAAGTTTGCTTCCTCGTTTTCTCTCTGCCTAGGCGATGGTTTTTAAAGAAGGGCCTCGGTTTCTTTCAGCCAGCGCAGCACCCGGTCCTGCGCCGTCTGCACCTCGCTTGCGTGAACCGCCAGGCCCGGCAGCAGCTTCGCCCCAGGGCAGTGAATCCGAATGATGTGTTCGCTTTGGCCGAAGCCGGAGCCCTCGTGGGTACAGAAGGGGATCAAGGTTTTGTTTGAAAAGTCGTAGCGTTCCAAGAAGGAAACCACCAGCATGGGAAGGCTCTCCCACCAGATCGGAAAGCCAAGGAACACAACGGCGTATTCCCCCATGTGATCTAGATGCCCGGCAAGCTTGGGCCTGGCGTCCGCGTACAGCTCCCGCTGGGCCATATAAGCCGTCTTTCGCAGGTCAATCGGATAGGGCGTTACCGGCTCTATGCGAAACTCGCGCGCCCCCGTGTAACCGCCAATCCACTTTGCCACCGTT
>CAMLYM010000112.1 GCA_946491705.1 uncultured Clostridia bacterium | reverse complement strand
CGCGGCCGTTTTCCCCCCCCCCCCCAAAAAAAAGCCGCGGCGGGGAACCGCCCCCCCCCCCCCCCCCCTGCGCTTTTATGACCGTCTTAGCCTAATTATACCGCAGCATCCGCCTTGGCGTCAAACTGGAACTTCTCCTCCCGGTAGTCGCACACCACCGTCTGTCCCGCCTTGAACTTGCCTTCCAGAATGTGTTCGGAAAGCGGGTCCTCGATGCGGCTGACAATGGCCCGGCGCAGAGGACGCGCGCCGTAGACCGGGTCGAAGCCTTCCTTGGAGATTTCATCCACCGCCGCGTCGGTGAATTCAATGGAAATATCCATCCCCTTGACGCGGGCCTGCAGGTTTTTGAGCATCCGTTTGGCGATCTCTTGGATGTCGTCGTTCGTCAGCTGGTTGAAGACGATGATGTCGTCCACCCGGTTTAAGAACTCCGGCTTAAAGGCCTTTTTGAGCTCCGCCATCACGTCCTCGCGGATGCGCTCGGCGTTTTGGGCTGCTTCGGCGGTCCCGTCGGAGAAGCCCAAGGCGCGCTGCTTGTCGGTGATCTTGCGGGCGCCCACGTTGGAGGTCATGATGATCACGCAGTTTTTAAAATCCACCCGCCGCCCCTGAGCGTCGGTGAGGATGCCGTCCTCCAGGATTTGCAGCAGGATGTTGAACACGTCCGGATGGGCCTTCTCGATCTCATCGAAGAGGACCACACTGTACGGGTGGCGGCGGACCTTTTCGGTCAGCTGGCCGCCCTCGTCGTAGCCCACGTAGCCGGGAGGGGACCCCACCAGGCGGGAAACCGTGTGCTTCTCCATATACTCGGACATGTCCAGACGGATCATGTTGTTCTCGTCGCCGAACATGGCCTGGGCCAGCGCCTTGCAAAGCTCCGTCTTGCCCACGCCCGTGGGGCCTAAGAAGATGAAGGAACCAATGGGACGGCGGGGATCTTTTAATCCCACACGGCCCCGACGGATGGCCCTGGCAATGGAGGAAACCGCTTCGTCCTGGCCCACGATCCGCTCATGCAGGATCTGTTCCATGTTCAGAAGCCGCTGGCTTTCCTCCTCAGTCAGCTGGGCAACCGGCACGCCGGTCCAGGAGGACACGATCTCGGCAATCTCCTTTTCGGTCACCTGGCCGTCGATGTGTGCGTTCTTCTCGCTCCAATGCTGCTTTTCTTCTTCGAGCTTCGTAGAGAGCTCCTTTTCCTCGTCCCGCAGATGGGCGGCCCGTTCAAAATCCTGGGAGTTGACCGCCGCCTGCTTTTCCTCGCCTAGCTCCTTGAGACGGTTCTCCAGCTCCTTGAGGTCCGGGGGTGCGGTAAAGGCGCGCAGGCGAACCTTGGAGGCCGCCTCGTCGATTAAGTCGATGGCCTTGTCGGGCAGGTACCGGTCGGGAATATAACGCACCGACAGCTTGACCGCCGCTTCGATGGCCTCGTCGGTGATCTTCACCTTGTGATGGGCCTCGTACTTGTCCCGCAGCCCCGTAAGAATCTGAACGGCCTCTTCCTGGGTGGGTTCGCCCACCATCACCGGCTGGAACCGGCGCTCCAAAGCCGCGTCCTTCTCAATGTGCTTGCGGTATTCCTCCAGGGTGGTGGCGCCGATGACCTGCAGCTCGCCTCTTGCCAGGGAAGGCTTTAGGATGTTGGCCGCGTCCACCGCGCCCTCCGCGGCGCCTGCGCCGATGAGGGTGTGCAGTTCGTCGATGAACAAAATCACGTCGCCCGACTTGATGACCTCGTCGATGGCGTTCTTGATGCGCTCTTCAAAGTCCCCGCGGTACTTGGTGCCCGCCACCATGCCGGTCAGGTCGAGAGCGACCACCCGCTTGCCGGTCAAGGTTTCGGGAACCTCGCCGGCGGCAATCTTCTGGGCCAGGCCTTCGGCTACCGCCGTCTTGCCCACGCCCGGCTCGCCGATGAGGACCGGGTTATTCTTGGTGCGCCGCGACAGAATCTGAATGACCCGCTCGATTTCCTTTGCGCGGCCGATGATGGGATCCATCCCGCCGTCCTTGGCGATCTTGGTCAAATCCCGGCCGAACTGATCGAGGGTGGGCGTCTTGCTGTTTTTATTGCCGCTGCCCGGACGGGCCGCTCCCGAACCACGGGGCGCTCTGGTGGCCGGTTCGGGCGGCTCTGCGCCCACTGCGCGGGCGGTATCGTTGAAAATAGCCTGCGGGTCGGCGCCCAGGTCGGACAAGAACCGCACCGCGTAGCTGTCCCCCTCCTGGATGATGGCCATCAGGATGTGCTCGGTGCCCACGTAATTGTGGCCCATGCTCCGAGCGGCCGCAATGGCCATTTCCAGAATCCGCTTGCAGCGGGGGGTAAAGTCGTTGGGGGAAAGAGAGGTGGGCTGGCCTTGGCCGATGACGGCCTGCAGCCGCTCCACCACCTGCTCAGCGGTGATGCCCTTTTCGTTGAGCACGGAGGCGGCTACGCCGGTGCCTTCCTCCAAAATGCCTAAGAGCAGATGCTCGCTGCCGATATAGGTGTGCCCCAGCTGCTGGGCCGAGGCTACCGCCAGGTTGAGCACCTTGTTGGCTTTTTCCGTAAATCCATTGAATTTGAACATAGAAAACCCTCCTTTGTGGTTGGGATGAAGGTATCGTTTTTACTTTCTTTTATCAGGGCCGGTTTGCCCCCAGCGCTTCCCGCACAAGGCGGGCCCGCTCCAGATCGGCCTTGGCCGCGTCCAGCTCCTGTTTGCTTTGGCTGATCATCGTGCCGGGCATGGCGTCAATGAGCAGCCGGCTGATCACGTCCATAGGAATGTTCAGAATCCCAGTGGCCGCACCCAGGCGAACGTTGGAAATCAGCCCGGTAAACTCCTTGACGGTCAGCGTCCTTGCCGTGGTCAAAATTCCGTAGGAGCGCCAGATCCGGTCCTGTACCCGTACGTCCGCGCATAGCTGTTTGCGGGCGTTTCGTTCCTGGGCGATGACCTGCTGGGCAATGGAACGCAGGTTTTCAATGGCCGCCTGTTCGGAGATGCCTAAGGTCACCTGGTTGGAAAGCTGGTAGACGGCGCCCTTGGCGTCGCTGCCCTCTCCATAGGTGCCTCGGATGGTAAGCCCTAGCTTTGCCACGGTGTTCGCAAGCTGGTTCATGCTCCCCAGCTCCTGCAAAGCCGGTAGATGGAGCATCACCGAAGCCCGCATGCCGGTGCCCAGGTTTGTGGGACACTGGGTGAGGTACCCCAGCCGGTCGTGAAAAGCGAAGTTGAGCTTTTCGTCGAGCAGGGTGTCGATCTTATCCGCCGTGTCGTAGGCTTCGTTTAAGTCAAGCCCCGGACGCATCACCTGAATGCGCAGATGGTCTTCTTCGTTGACCATGATGGAAACCGACTCGTCCTCCAAAAGCAGCAGCGCCGTGCCCGCCGCCCCTTGGGAAAACTCGGGGCTGATCAGGTGCCGTTCGGCTAAGGATACCGCCTGCACGTGAGGGCAATGCTCCATATCTATGTAATGGAAATTGCCTGCCAGCGCCCAATTTCCGTTTAAAACCGCGTCGCGCACCCGTTCCTCCACTTGGGCCTTCTGGGCGTCGGTCATGCGTCCCACAAAGGGAATGTCGGAGAAATTGCGTGCCAGCCGGATGCGGGTGGAAAGAACCACATCTCCGTCCGGACCCGACTGGGTGTACCATTTATTCGAATCTGTCATCTGTTATCCCACCTTTTTCACCGCATGGCGTTATTGCTTGAGCTCCTGCTCAAGGGCCTTGATCTCATCGCGAAGGGCGGCCGCTTTCTCGAATTCCTGCTTTTCAATGGCCAGCGACAAGGACTTTCGCAGCTCGTCGAGCTGCCGGCGCTGCTTTGCCTCTATCCCGGCGGAAGCCGGAAGCTTGCCTGCGTGGCGCGTTTTGCCGTGCAGGCGCTGCAGGCTGGGAAGCAGCTGGTCGTAGAAGGTGTCGTAGCATTTCGCGCAGCCCGCCCGCCCGGTAGCGGCAATGTCCTGGAAGGTGGAGCCGCAGCCGGAACACCGAACCTGGTCGCCGCCTGTAGGGATAGCCTGCGGATGAGCGGCCTCGCCGAACACGCTGCCCAGCAGATCGTTTAACCCCAGAGAGAAGGGGGAATGGATGGAGCCGAACCCCGCCTTGGCCGCGCAGTCGGCGCATAAGTACACTTCGGACGCCTGTCCGTTGATCACCCGTTTGATGTGGGTGGTGGCTTCGTTTTTATGGCATTTTTCACAGAGCATATCCTTCACTCCCATCGGTAGTTTTCAGTAAAAACCTGGATGCTAATCAAACATGGCCGCCTGCAGCAGCATGCTTTTGAGCACCGCCCCGCGCACCGCGTCCCGGTTTTCCGGCGGTACGCTGCGGTAGCAGTTGTCGGACACGGCCGCCCTCATCAGCTTGGCGGCCTTGGGGGTCAGCTGCCGGTTGTGCGTCAGGTTTTCCAGAATAATGCGGGCGGTGGAGGCGTCCAGCGTGTCGCCGATGCTGTTGACCACATGCATGATCGCCGCGCCCCGTCCGGAGTTGATGCGGGTGATGCGGATGTATCCGCCGCCGCCCCGCCGGCTCTCCACCAGATACCCCTGCTCCGGGGTGAAGCGGGAGGTCAGCACGTAATTGATCTGGCTGGGCACACATCCGATGGAACCCGCCAGCTCGTTTCTCTGAATTTCCGCGACCCCCTGCGCCGCTTCCAGCATGGAAAGAATCTGCTGGGCAATCTGGTCGCTCAATCGCATGGTATCACCTCCACATTCAACAATTTGTCTTTTTCTGACCTTTCAAGCGGACCCATCCGCTTTTGTTCTTTATTATACCCAATGGTCAGGAAAGATCAAGGTCAGTTAAAGTCAAAAAATATGAACTATTTCAAATTACCAGGGATTCTCTTCACTTTTCTCCTGATTTCTCACTTTATTGACTTTTCCTGATCTATCTGTACCCGAACCGGTTCGTCTTGTATGGGGCGCGGAATGGGGCAGAGGCTCTTCGGAAAAGGGATCGGGCGTCAGATCATCCGCCAGCTCAAAATCCGCGTGGTAACTGGGTCTCCCGCCATAGCTTGTACGCGACACAAATAGCCCTCCTCATTTGCTGATATGGATAGTGTATGCAAAAAATGGGACGCTTATACGAAGACGGCCTTAAAAGCGAAATCCCGCCTGCAAAAATCCGTCCTCCACCCGGCTAAAGGCGAAAAGAAGAAAATCGGGGGGAATTTTGTAACCAACTTCCTGCCGCCGCCATAGTATGGGTTGAAAGCCAACACGGAACGGCGAAGGCGATGAATCGAAGCTTTGAGCCATCCTCGTGGCGGGCTTATCACCGGCGCGGTGCGCCGACATTACGCAGGCATAGCCTGCTCAAGGAGGAAATTTGTATGTGTTGTGGTAATGGTTTTGGTGGCGGCTGCTCTTGGATCATCATTCTGATCATCCTCTTCCTCGTCTGTGGCAATGGTTGGGGCGGTTACGGCAACGGCTGCGGCTGCAACGATGGCTGCGGCTGCAACAACGGCTGCGGTTGCTAGTTTGACACATAGCACGTAAGTCGTGCGGGCGGGGCGCAGGGCGTCTCCTGCGCCCCGCCGGCGCCAAAGATTTTTCCAAACTCATGCGCCTTAAGCGCTTTTGATCACGTACGGACAAGGAGGAAACGCTCATGTGTTGTGGTAACAATTTCGGCTTTGGTGGCTGTTCCTGGATCATCATTCTGATCATCATCCTGCTGTTCTTCGGCAACAACGGCACCTACGGCAATAATGACGGCTGCGGTTGCGGCTGCGGCTGCTAGTCTCATCGGCAAACAACAAAAGGAGCCGGGCGTGCGCTCCGGCTCCAAATCCACATGAGAGAAAAGGACGGCGTTTTTTAAAACGCCGTCCTTTCGTTTATCCGATTCCAATGGACTGGAGAAGTCCATAGCTGAGCAGAGTCATAATAAACCCGGCCACCAGGACCCCGGCCGCCACCACCGGCAGCGCGTTTTTCAAACGCATGTCCAGAATCGCCGCCACCAGCGACCCGGTCCAGGCGCCGGTCCCCGGCAGGGGGATGGCCACGAACAAAAACAGGCCCAGCATTTTGTACTTCTGCATGGATTTTGCCTGGCTTTTTTTCTTCGCTCGGTCTTCGAACTTATGCCCCAGCTTGTGAAACAATTTGGTCGATTTCATCCAATTGATGATTTTACGCCCGAAAACCAGGATGAAGGGAACAGGGATGATGTTTGCAAGAAAGCAGATCAAAAATGCGCTTTGCCAGGGAATTTGCAGCAAATAGGCAGCCAGCAGCCCGCCCCGCAGCTCCAAAATCGGCATCAGGGAGATGACGAACACCACAAGCTCCCTGGACAGATACTGGTCTAAAAATTGGATTAGGTTCTCTACGATACCATCCAAACACCGATCACCTCAATCGAAAAGAATACATCCTTGGCTATAAAGAAACCCGGACGAGCCCTCATGGCCGAAAGAATGAGAAAAATTAATTTTATCATACCGTATTTTCCTTTGTACCGCAAGTCGTTTTCCGTATAATTTTCAATTTAGATACAAGGAGTGTCTGTAAATAAGACGAGAGAAAAGTCGGAATTACGGCAAGACGGCGAGAATGCAAAAAAATTGGTTTTTTCCCTTTCCAAATTGGCAAAATCTATGCTAAGATAGAAAAAATGAAAATGTGCGCCGAGTTTTGAGAAACCCGGCTGGAATAGGGGAAATGAAACATGTTTGATTCCGTCGCGAATGTTTTGGCTATTGCCCTGCCGGTGCTGGTAGCCGTGGTCGCCCTTGCGGCCTTTATCCGGATTCTGACCCGCGCCTCCGCCGACAGCAGGGGAAGGCGCATCAACGATGTGCAGATGAACCCGCCGGTGCTCACCCACCACAGCGAACAGGACGATGTGGATTATATGGGCGTGGATACCTATGACAACAGCATTACCCTGTCCCAGGAGGAATATTCCTACCGGGTGCTCGACGAGGAGACGCAGCCGTCCGAGCCCCAGGGAACCGGCCCTTCCGTTTTTGCCGACCTGCTGGCGAACGTGGAGGATATCAAGGAGTTTTACGAGCAAAACCGCAAGCAGGCCAAGGACATCATGCTCATGGCCGCTATTTCCTGCTTCTGCGGGATCTGCTTTCTGGCCTTCGGGGTCATCTGGTCGGTGATTGGGCCCGACGGGCTGACCGTGGGGATCTGTTCGATGGCCTGCGGGCTGGTGATGGAGCTGGCGGCGGTGCTGTTTTACTGGATGCGGCTGAAAACCGCCCGGCAGGTCAACCGGTATTACCAGCAGGTGCTGGGAGACGCAAAGCTGATGAGCGCGGTAGAGTTGGTGGAGCGCATGAGTGAGAAGAAGCGGGACGACGCTTACGACGCCATTATTTCATCCCTGGTGGAAGCCTCCATAAAAGGGAAGGGAAGCCCCGTGTCCGACGAGCTGCTCAAGGCCGTCGCCGGCGGTAAACAGAAGCGACAGCCCCACGAAGCGCAATCTTAATATTGAAAGAGGCGGTGCCATAGCACCGGCTCTTTTTGCATCGGCGGCGTGTCCAGTAACACAAAG
>CAMLYM010000111.1 GCA_946491705.1 uncultured Clostridia bacterium | reverse complement strand
ACAGGCGTGAAGCCTTGAAAAATCAATGGTTTTTGAGGATTAGATAGTTAAATCAAAATTTGAGAAAGCGCAGAAGGATGCCGAAGAGAAGGCGCAGGCTATGCAGTTCGATTTTGCTTTGACCAATGCCCTGGCAGGCGCAAAGGCCAAAAATGCCAAGGCGGTCAAGGCGCTTCTGGATTTGGATTCGCTCAAGCTTAACGGCGAGGAGATTGTCGGCCTGAAAGAGCAGATCGAAAAGGTCAGAGCGGAAAACAGCTACCTGTTCGAGAGCGACAAGAAGGCGCCGGAGGTGGTTCGGCCCACTGGAGGCGTGGCGCCCACTCAAACGACCGAAGAGGCGTTTGGCAAAATGGGCTATATGGCTCGCCTGGCGCTGAAAAAAAGCAATCCGAATTTATACCAAGAATTAACCAAAAAGGAGCAATAATGTATGGCAGATGTGATTACGAAACTCGCAGAACTGATTAACCCCGAAGTTATGGCGGACATGATCTCCGCGAAAATTCCGAAGAAAATCCGGGTGGCGCCCTTTGCAAAGGTGGATAGCACCTTGCAGGGCGTTCCTGGTGACACCATTACCGTCCCGTCGTACAGCTACATTGGAGATGCGGCAGATGTGGCGGAGGGCGCCGAGGTTACCATCGAGAAAATGTCTACCGCGACTAAGCAGGCGACCATCAAGAAGGCTATGAAGGGCGTCGGCCTGACGGATGAGGCAGTGCTTTCCGGCTATGGCAACCCAGTCGGGGAGGCCAACAACCAGTTAGCTATGTCCATCGCGTCCAAGCTGGACAATGACGCTATGGATGCCTTGATGACCGCTACTCTTACCTATGACGGCTCCGCCGCCCAGATCGCCTATAACGGTATCGTGGACGCCATCGACCTATTTGAAGAGGAGGTAAACACCGAAAAGGTAATGTTTATCAATCCCAAGCAGGTTACCCAATTGCGAAAGGACGCCAACTTCCTGTCCGCTGACAAGTACACGTCCGGCGTGATGGTATCCGGTGAGATTGGCAAGATTGCGAACACCCGTATCGTCCCCTCCAAAAAGGTGACGCTGGACAGCGGCAGTGCGTACTACACCTGCCCGATTGTTAAGCTCGAGCAGGATGACGAGACCGAGGATGAGCTTCCCGCAATGACCATTTACCTCAAGCGTGACACCAATGTGGAGACGGAGCGCAAGCCGCGTAGCCGCACAACCGAGATTACGGCGGACAAATTTTATACTGTCGCGCTGACCAACGAGGCAAAAGTGGTTTTGGCAAAATTTAAAAAGTAAGGAAGGCTCATACATGTATACGTCCTACAGCTACTATTATGAGACCTTTCGCGGCAGCCAGCTGGCCCCAGATCAGTGGCCCGCTGCAGCGCGCGAGGCGGAGGCATACATCGACCTGCTAACCTGCCAGAGACTGCGGGAGGGGTCTCCGGTAACGGATGAGGTGCGTATGGCGGTGTGCGCAGTGGCGGAGGTAGTCGGGCGGTATCGTGCCGCCCGTGCCTCTCGGGCCGACGGACTCAAAAGCGTCAGCAACGACGGGTACAGCGAGAGCTATGCCGATGACGCGGCCACGAGCGCGCAGTTTTCGGCGGATAAACTGGCAGCAGCGGACCTGTACCTTCCCCGGTCCAGCCCGCTGCGGTATGCGGGGGTGTAAGGATGCTGGTTGCTGGCCAACCTATCACGCTCTATCACCGCAGCTACGATGAGACAAAGCGGGCGGACGTTTGGACGCGGGTGGTTTATACGGGCAGCTGGTACGGCTCCCAGGCCGTGACGGTGGCAGACAGCGGGTTGCTGACGGCAGACACGTATACCGTGCGTATCCCAACACAGGATGTTATAACAGCCGCTGCGGGTGATATCGTCATCAAGGGTGAGGCACAAGACGCTCCTACGGGGGCTACTGCTCTTACCCGCAAATACCAAGGGCGCTGCTTTGTGGTGACCCGCGTGCAGGATAACCGGCGCGGGGCTCCTGCCCTGCAGCACTGGCGGATCGAGGGAAGATAGATGGCCGGAATTAAGATTGAGACACCGCGCGGCGCGGTTTTTACCGACGGTAAATCCAGCGCGAAACTGGTCTGGAATCAAAACTTCGGCGCGCAGCGCAGCGAAGGGTTTTCCCGCGTGCAGAAGTTTGTGGACAGTGAAGTATTGCGGCTGGACGCGCCGTATATGCCCATAAAAACCGGCATGCTCATCAAGTCCGGCACCCTGGGAACCGTCATCGGTTCCGGCGAGGTCAATTACCTTGCGCCTTATGCCGCAAAGCAGTATTACCATACGTCCACCAGCCGCTCCTATGACGCGCAGCGAGGCGGGCAGTGGTTCGAGCGGATGAAAATTGACCACAAAGACGAGATTTTGAGGGGGGCGAAGAAGCTTGGAGGTTGCAAATAGCGCGCCGTATACCATTATCGAGGCGCTTTACAACTACTTTATCGACTGCCCGTTGATGGGCAACCGGAAGCTCAATGTAGATTATCTGCCCGAGCATGGGGTGGAATACTCCATCGACACCACACCGGCCACCGAGGTGGTGAAATGGTATGTAGGCGGAGGCACCATCCGGCAGTACCTGTTTGTGATCCGGTCGGTGGAGGATTATGCCCCCGATGTGCTGCAAAACCTAGCCAACAGCGGTTTCTACGAAAACCTGGCCGCCTGGATGGAGCAGCAGACGCGCGCGGGAAACTTGCCCATCCTTCCGGACGGCAAAGAGGCGCAGAAAATCGAGGCGCAGAGCACCGGATATCTCTTTACGACAGGGCCTGACGTTGGAAAGTACCAAATCCAATGCAGGCTACAATATTATCAGGAGGCATGATTATGGCAAATCAAACCATTATGCGCTACCAGGTAGCGGATTATCTTGGCGTTGTAAGCACAGGCGGCGACCCGACCTTCGAACTGCTGGGCGCAGGGGTAAACACCCTGGACGAAAACCCGGCGGCGCAGCTGGACACCAAGACCTATGTCAACGACAAGGCAGCGTCCAGTACCATCAAAGGCTATCAGCCACAGTTCCCCTTCGATACGGACCTGATTAAGTCCGAAAAGGCGGTCATGGAGCTTTACAAGATCGGCCGGGACGAGCTGACCGGCGCTGATGCAGAGCGGGATTACATCCGTGTGGAACTCTTTGAACCAGCAGCCAGCAAGGAAAACACTTACAAGGCCCGCAAATTCAGAGTAGCGGTAGAGGTGGCTTCCTGCGCAGGCGCCGGCGGCGAAGCCATCAAGGTGACCGGGAACCTGAACAATGTGGGCACCTTTGTAGAGGGCGAGTTCAACACCCAGACCAAGACCTTCACCGAGGCTGGGGCAGAAGTGTAAGGGAGGAAATACGATGTTTACGGTAAACGGCAAGGAATTGGATTACGATATTTTTGATGTGGATAAAGCGGATGCATACGAGCGAGCTATGAATGTGGTCGTTGAGAAAATGGCGGCCCTCGAAAAGGAAAAAGACGGCATGTCCTTTGCAAAAGCAATCCGAGGCCAGTGCGAAACGGTGGCGGAATGCTTTGACACGCTGTTTGGCGAGGGCGCGGCGGCAGGTATCTTCGATGGAACGCTGAATCTGAAACTGGCCCTGCAATCCTTCCAGGAGCTAATTGAGGGCATCAATGAAAAGAAAAAGGAAATTGAGCAGATGGCAAAGACGGCAAAAGCCAAATACGGCGGCAACCGCGCCGCGCGCAGAGCAAAAAAATGAACCTGCTCACCAATCCGGCCCCGACAACCGTAAGCATCCAAGGCGCGGAGGTCCCGATCAACTGGGATTTCCGCGCCTCCATCCGCTTCGAAGAGATGATGGCCGGGAGTCTGCCGGACGAGGAAAAGATCGGCAAGGCGTTGGAGATTTACTATCCCCAGGTTCCTGCAGCAATCGACCAGGCGGTAGACCGGCTGCTGTGGTTTTACGCGGCCGGGAAGGATTCGGAGCCCGGGAAGGGCGGCTCCGGTAATGGCGGGCCTATCTACTCCTTTGCGCATGACGACGAATACATATACGCGGCGTTTTTGGACCAGTATGGTGTGGACTTGCAGGCTGTAGGCTCCCTGCACTGGTGGAAATTTAAAGCCATGTTCCAAGGGCTTAAATCCGACAACCGCATTGTCGAGATCATGGGCTATCGGTCCATGGAGATCACTCCGCAGATGTCAAAGGATCAAAAGCAATTCTACCGCCGCATGAAGAAGCAATTTGCCATCCCCCTCCCTCAATCCGAACGCGAGAAGCTGTCGGCCATCGAAGAAGCTCTGCTAAACGGCGGTGACGTCAGCGGTCTTTTGTGAATTTCCAAATTATCCATTGTAAAACCAGGGATATTGTGGTAATATTTTGTTGAAATCAATCACTTTGAAGGAAGGGGTATAAAAATGAAAAAGCTGTTTGCGGTGTTTTTGGCAGCGGTTCTGGCGTGTAGCTGTTTGGCGGGATGCGGATTCCAGAGAGCAACCAATTCTTCTGGTATTGGATCGATAGGTACAACACAGGAAGAAACAAAAGAAAAATTTGTCGATTTAGACACTGGGGAGAAAGCTTTTAATTTTACAGCAGAGGAATTCAAGAACACATTCAATGATCTAACGAGCAAGTCTGAACAGAAAATTGAGGATTGGGCACAAGCTGAAAACGATAGTGATATTTTTTATACATACGAGTATGAAGATGAAAGCAGTATTTCCGCGTTGGCGGACCCAAAAACAAAACTGATTAAATTCCTTATAGCCTCTACCAATCTTCTAGGGGGAGGGGATTCGGCTTCGTTTGGGGAAAATCTTGCGAATATATTTTTAACAGTAGATTCAAATCTTGATTCTGAAAGCAGAATAAATATATTGGAAGAATTAAAATTTACAGACGTTGATTCATGGCATGCCGGTATGGATACGAATACTACAAAACACGGTATTTTTTATGGCTTGTCCATTGATGAAACTTATAAATTTACGTTTACCATAATGCCCGTACCAGACTTCAGTTCTTCCACTTCAGCTTCATCGTATCCCTCTTCCGAGGCGCCTTCGAGTGAAGCCCCTAGTTCCCAAGAACCACCTCAGCCAACTGAACAAGTGCTATTAGATCAAAATGGAATTAAGATTACCTTTACCGGAATAGAAGAAGAACGTTCGCGTGTGAACATTAAACTTAAAATCGAAAATAATACCGAAACGCCTATTACGGTTCAGCAGAGAGATATGTCTATTAACGATATTATGATAAGTGGTGTTTTTTCTCCTACTGTCGCAGCGGGTAAAACTGCAAATGATGAAATTACTATTTATTCCAGTGATTTAGAAGAGAACAGCATAACTCAAATTGAAAATGTAGAATTAAAATTCCTTGTTTTTAATGATGATACTCTGGACACAATTTTAGAATCACAAGTGATTGCATTTAACATCCAATAAGCTATCATATGTGAAATAACCACGCCCCATCTTTGAGGCGTGGTTTTCTTTTGGGAAAATTCATATTTACCTCTTGACTTTTGGGTGTCTGTAAGTTACGATATATGTACACCCAAAAGAAAGGAGGTTTGGAATGTCGCCACGGACTGGAAGGCCGACAGATGATCCAAAAAGAAACCAATATAAAATACGATTATCTGACGGCGAAGTAGAGATGCTGGATTACTGCTGCAAGGTTACCGGGCTCACCAAAGCAGAAGTAATTAGGCGGGGCATCAAGAAAGTTTACGAAGAAGCCCAGAAATCTGAAAAATAAGAAAGGTAGCCGTTCTCCCCACCACAGAGATACACAGCTACCCAACCCCAAACATGAGGTATGTGTATATTATAACACCATACCTTCTGTTTGGCAAACCCAAAAACAAGAGGTATTTTTATGTCCAAAGTCTCAAAAGTAGAAGCCGCCAGAGCCTTAGCAGATGAAATATTTGATCTCAATAATGAGTTGAACAAGGCTGAATACATCATGCAAGAGCTATCAGACGATTATTTCCGCAAATACCAGAAAGAAAACGAAAAAGACCGGCTTGCAATCCTCTGGGATTTTGACCGCAGAGCCGCTTTTTCGGAGGTTCTTGGAGACATCCTTGTTCGGCTGGTTAAAACAGCCGAATACCTCAATGACCTTAAAAAACAAGCCTATGCAGAACATAAGGAGGCTATGACAGCATGAACGAACTGATTAAGGTTAACTACGACAGCGACCGTCCCACCGTTTCCGGCAGAGAACTCCATGAGTTCCTTGAGGTGAATACTAGGTATAACGACTGGTTTAGCCGTATGACAGAATATGGTTTTTCAGAAGGCGCAGACTTTTACTCATTTTTGAGTAAAACCTCTGAAGGAGGCCGCCCAGCAACCGATCACCAGCTCACCATCAGCATGGCCAAGGAAATCGCAATGCTCCAGCGCAACGAACGCGGCAAGCAGGCGCGCCAGTATTTCATCAACCTGGAAGAGGCGTGGAACAAACCCGAAATGGTTATGAGCCGGGCTTTGAAAATGGCCGAGAAGCAGATCAGCAACCTCCGACTGGTAAATTCTGAATTAAGCGTCCAGAACCAGATCATGAAGCCTAAAGCGGATTACTTTGACGAACTCGTGGACAGAAATCTGCTGACGAACTTCCGAGAGACGGCAAAGCAGCTTGAAGTCCCTCCGAAGCGGTTTGTGTCCTTCCTTATTGAGCGGAAATACATCTTCCGCGACAAGCGCGGGCGGCTTATGCCTTATGCCCAGCACGTAGAAAACGGGTTGTTCGAGGTCAAGGAATCGGTCAATGAAAAGACCAAGTGGAGCGGGACGCAGACCCTGGTGACGCCCAAAGGCCGGGAAACCTTCCGGTTACTTTGCTTACAGTCTGCGTGATTTTGGGAAAATATTTCTGTTTGCCTCTTGATATTTTTAAATATGTACGCTATAATGTACACATACTAAAGAGGGAGGCGAGATTATGACCAACACCAACATCACAAATTTTCGCAAAAACATGTTTGAGTATGTCAATCAAGCGGTGGAATACAACGACATTATCAATGTCAGCACCAAAAACGGCAATGCGGTCATCATGAGCGAGGAGGAATACAACGGTTTGATGGAAACCCTCCATTTGTCCGCTGACTCGCGCGTGAAAAAAGAGATTTTGGACGGTCTCCAGGAGCCTTTGGAGAACTGTGTTTCCGAAGATGAGGTGGAATGGTAGTGTATAAGATCGTCTATACAAAAACGGCGGTCAAACAGATTCCGCTTTTAAAATCCGCAAAGTTGGACGAACGGGTCAAAAAACTTATTGATGTACTCAAGCAAAGCCCTTTCCAAAATCCGCCGCCCTATGAAAAACTGGTCGGGGATATGGCGGGCGCTTATTCCCGGCGGATTAACGTACAGCACCGACTTGTTTACCAGGTCTACGAACCGGAACAAACGGTTAAAATCATCAGCATGTGGTCGCACTACGAATATTAAGAAAGACAAAGCGTACTCCAAACGGGGTGCGCTTTTCTTATACATTTTTTGGGGGTGGCAAATTGGAAAAGTAAAATGCCCTTATTGCGGTTATGCAATGCCTTTGCGTTTGGACGAGAAAGC
>CAMLYM010000110.1 GCA_946491705.1 uncultured Clostridia bacterium | reverse complement strand
TTTCGGTATTACCCGCCGGCAGGTCCACAAATTTTTCTCCAATGTAATGATCCCCCGCTCTGGAAAAATAGGCCGCCAGACACGCGTTCTCCTTAAAAATACTCATATTCCCCCCAACTGCCCCTTCCGCTTTTTCATTTCACGACAGGGGCCGGTTCAGGTGTTTCTCACCGGGCGGCCAAATGCGTTTGACGCCGCAGCCAAACGCTTCGCTTTTGTTACGCCTGCCGAATTTCTTTTAGTATACACAAAAAAGTCTGGTATTGAAAGACGATAATTCCATGAAATCTCCCTATTTTTTTCGCATAAAAGCCCTGTCCATGCGCAACGCCTGGAATGCAGAGAAGCCCTCCGGCGCGGTGATAAAACCGTGACCGGAAGGCTTTTCTGTACAGCGGCGCCATCGGGCTGCCGAACGCTTGTTTAGATTTTCTTTGTCCGCCGGCGGCGCAGCATGGCATAGAGCCCCCAGTCCTGGTCGTTGGCCCAGGGGTCGTACCCGACGCTCTTTTGCCCGTTGACCGTGACCGGGTACACCATGGCGCAGGAGGCGCTGCCGTCGGAAGAAATGAGGCTGAGCACACCCCTGAAGGATGCCTCCGCTTTTTCCTCATAGTCCTTTTCCCCGCTGGCCGACGCGTAGTGGGCATACGCTTTGCCGGTCAGATAGCTCCAGTAATGGGGGAAGGTATCTCCGTACATCCGGTTCTTTCCAAACCAGTACCCATCCCAATGGCGGATGGCCGTCTCGAACAGGTGATAGTCGGGCTGGCGGCCGTTAAAGAGCTCCAATACCGCGAGCTGCCGCTTGGCAGCCATGAAATAGTTCATATCACCCGTGACTTCGCAGAGCTCAAAGAGCAGATTCGCAGCAGGGGCCACGATGCTCTGCTCATAATTCACCTCGTGGGCAGGATAGTCGGTTCCCCGCTCCATCAAAAAGGCCGCATGCTCCCGAAAGCGGGCCAGAAGCTCCCGGTACTCCTCCTCCATCCCCTCCCGTTTCAGGCAGCGAAGGGTCTGCCCGACCGGCACTTCGATGGCGTAGAACGCTTTTCCGCCTTTTTCATAAAAGGCTCTGAGAATCCTTACCGCGTCTTTCAGGTACCGGCGCTGTCCTTTGAGCCCATATACCTCCAGGAAAAACAGAGCCATCCAGGGGTAGTTATAAAGGCGGAAATAGTGGTTATCCCGCCCGGCGTCGTTGAACACTTCGCCGGTATCCGCGTCGTAAAGCTCCCGGTAGACATAAGCCAGATACCGCTCCAGGCTTTCCTCCATCTGCCGGTCCTCATGCCGCTGCAAAAAGGCAGCCAGCAAAATCCCCATGCACACCCGTTCCCGGCCCCCATTGTGGTCGTAGCCGGGATCGTAATGAAGGCAATGTTCCTCGTTGTCGTAGATAAGGAAGGCGCCGTCCAAGCGGCTTCCCTCCCGGCGGTACTGCTGCTTATTAACAAGAAAGCGGCACCTAGCCCATAGCAGCTCCTCGAAGGCGGGCAGCACCAGGACGCTGCACCGGGTAGCGACGCCGTTTGCGGTGATGTGGTACTCCCATTCCCCAGGTTCCCCGGCCGGTTCCTCCACCATCGCCCGGTTTCCCTCCATCCGAAAGGGTACCGGCCGGCCGTTTCGGGTAATCGACAGGTTCTCCTTTGTACAGCAAACCGCGGGCTCAACCGCAAAACGCACCGGTTCGCCTGCAAAATATACCGCCCGTTCCATAGAAACGCCGATGTAGCTGGGAAATCGCCTGCACTTCTCATAGAAGTCCGCCTTTCCCTCGTGCCAGAAAAGCACCCATTCGAGAACCATGCTCTCCCCCGGGGCCAGGGCAAACGGCGTGGGGTGAAGGAGAAAATCCCCCCGGTCGTTGCTGCTTTTGGTCAGGTCCCGCTCCACGCTGTAGCCGCCCAGAGAACCCCTTGTCAGCATCAGGCCCAGATGGGGGCCTTTCCCGCCCATACGCAGGGCCATCACATAGCTGACCTCGTCTGCGCACCAAATATGGGTGTGGCAGCGTTGTTCCATGCACACGGCTGCTTCCTCGTAGTTGTCGTTGAAGGGGGTATAGACGGCCACATCGGTGAGGGCAGTAAACAGGTCGTGATCGGTTTCATTGCGAAAGGTAAACCGCTCGAAGACCGCATCCCCCTTCTTCTCGGATTCGTAAGTACAGGAAAGGCCATCCGGGCATTTTACCGTTCCCCATGGGGTATTTCCTTCGATCCAATTCATTTTCGCAGGGTCCTCCGGATGGATCAGCTGCTTCATACACGTCGCTCCTTCGCCTCAGAATGAAAAAGGCGGGGCTTTCTAAAAACCCCGCCGATTCAACACACAAACGCAGCCGTCGCTTACAGGGCGCGGCTCTCCTTGGTATCCGCCTCCAGCACCGCTGTCAGGAAAGCAAGCGCCAGGCCCTGGCCCCAGCCCTGCATCCACTTTTTGGGCACGTTGCGGTACCCGTCCCGGTCCTTCATGACGGCTGTGCCGCCGGACACGTTGCACACCCGCCCGTCCTCGGTGATGTTCTTGAGCACCCCGTCCAGGGCGCGCTGAACATACTTGGTGTGCAGAGGATTGTCGTTGACCACCATGGCGGCGGCGATGCCGCAGCTGGCGGAAACCTCCTCATAGGACTCTGGGTCGTCTAAAATGGTGCGCCACAGGCCGTCCTCCGTCTGCAAGAGCTTGAGAGCCGCCAGCTGATCGCGTAGCGCATTGTCCAACTCCAGATAAGCCGGGTACAGATAAGGCTCAGGCAGGCGCGCCTTGACCTGGGACATGGTATACGCCGCCCAGGCGTTGGCACGGCCCCAATAGAACCCGGACATATGATCCTTGTTGATGTTGTTGTACCCATGGTACCACAGGCTGGTTTTGGGATCTTGGAGGTACTGGATGTGCCAGTAATACTGGTTAAGGGCGTCGTCAATGAGCGCGGCGTCCTTCTTGAGAATACCCACCCGCAAAAGCACGAAGGCCGCCATGAACAGGGTATCCGCCCAGGCCTGCTCGGGGAAGTCGTTCTGGGCGGAGACGGTGTGCTGAAGCACGTGATCTCCAAAACGCAGGGCGTGGTTTTCCAGGTAATCCACCTGCTGCTCGACGATCTTCCAGTACTTTTCGTCACCGGTGGCCTCGTAAAGCGTCAGCATGGCGTGGCCCATGGCGCAGGTGTTCACCGTAAAGACCGGAAGGCCCAGCTCGATGTATTCCTCGGTCCAGGCTTTGAGCATGTCCAGGTATTCTTCCTTTCCCGTGGTCCGGTAGGCCTCGCTGACGCCGTAATAGGCCACTCCGCAGGACCAGTCCCAGGTCAGGTCCATGGTCATGGTTTTGCGCACCACCGCGTCGATGCAGGCCAAAAGCGCTTCCCGATCGTAGACAAGCTTCATAAGTCTTCTCCTCCTGTGTTTTTCATATTGCCGTGTGTCCGTAACGGCGCATACATGCAGCAAGAAGCGGCAGCGCAATTATTGCACACTGCCGCTATTCTCATTTCCGTTTTATTATACCGGCGGCGAATCCCCCTGTCAATGGACGATCGCCTCAAAAATCGCCTTTATTCTTTCACAATGCGGTACACGTCGAAGGAATACAGGTCGATGCCGGTGCTTTTCTCTTTGGTGACGGTATAGCCCCGGTCGGTAAACCACGCCGTTTCGGGCTCCTTTTTCGGATCGCACAGATACCAGAAAGTTCCGTTTACCCCTTCCACCTGATCCTCCGAAACCACCACGTCGGTGCCGCCGCCGTTGGTATAATGCTTAAAAAACTCCCCGTTCTGGTAGCACCAGCTTTCCTGCTCCGGGAAATAGTAAGCCAGAGGGCCGCCCTGCTCGCCCAGCTGCAAAAGGTTCGTAAGAAACACGTCCTCTTCCCCGACCTCTTCCTTCAGATAGGAAACAGCCTCGTCTGTTTTCGTGAAATATTCCTCCTGGAAGGTCTGGTTGTAGCTTAACCCTCCGCTCAGCAGCACGCAGCAGAGAAACGCCGCCAGCCAGCCTTTCTTGAGACGCGAAGCCTCAATGGCGAAAAACAGCCAAAACAGCCCGATCCCCGGGAGCAGGTAGCGGGCGATAAACACCGGGCGCACTGCAAGCGAGAACCCAATGCCCAGAACCGCCGGCAGCAAAAACACGCCCAGCGCAAGAAGGGCCGCCCAGTCCCTCTTTCTTTTCTTCCAAAAGGCGCCCCGCACGCACCATACCGCAAACAAAACCGCAGCCAGCGCAAGGCCGGCCATGGCCGCGATTGCCAAAACCTTTACGGCCGCCGGGTTGCCCGAGAGTTTGCCCGGCAGAAATAGGAATTTCGCATACTCCGCAAAGGAGGAAAGAGAGAGAGGTGCGATCCAGTAGTTCCCGCTGACCATGCCCACCTGCCGCAGCAGCACGAAAAACCACGGGGCGTACAGTACAAAGGTAGCCGCCGCGCACAAAATCCATCCCCGCAGCCGGCCCTTTCGGTTGCGGATCATGGCGATCAGCAAAAACAGGTACACGAATCCAATGGCGATCAGGGCATAGGTGTGGGTATACATCCCCGCGACGCTGGCAAGAACAAAGAAAATCCACTTCGCCTTCGTCGGGGCCTCGTAAATTTCATAGGCAAGCAGCCCGCTGGCCGTGACAAAAAACATTGCCCAGGAATACATACGCACCATCGCCGCACATTCGGACAGCATACACGGTCCGCATAGCAAAAGCAGGATAAACAAAAGGCCCGCCCGGTCCCCGAACCGACGCCGGACCAGAGTGGCGCCCAGCACCATCGTCGCCGTTACCCCGGCGACAGACACCAACTTCATGACAAGCAGGTTATACCCGAAGACACTGGTGACCAGCTTGAGAACAAAATAATAAAGGGGCGGATGTACATCGGTCAGGTTCTGCTCAATGATTCCCCAATAGCTCTGGCGGGCCATAAAGGTGGAATAAGCCTCGTCAAACCAAACGCTGTTATTGAAGCAAAGCGACACCATTACACCCACCGAAAGCAGGATGGCGGCGGTGAAAACGACGTTGCTATACCGTTTGCATAGGCGGTTTTGTGACAAAAGAATCCCTCCCATTCTTCTCCATCTTGTTGCATTATACCGTACCGCATGAAAAATGTCTATTTTTTTGTATGGCCGAAACCGGCTGAATCATGGGAAACGCAAAAGCGATGGAAGCATATGCGGTTTTCCGGGAGACGGCCCGACTTCTCTCCTGCCATTGGACGGCATGCTTTCCTGACACAAGAAAAAGGCCCCCGCGGGGGCCTTTTTTAATGCATTACAGGCTTTGGGTTTTACCCTTGCGCCGCCGGCTGCACCCGTCTTCTCGAGTGCAGTCCCTGCCAAAGCAGGATACATCCCGCCGCAGCAAAGAGGAAGATGCTGATCAATTGGGAAGTAGACACCCCAAACAGGAACCCCCGGTAAGCGTCCCCCCGCCAGAACTCCAGTACAAACCGGATGACAGAATAGGCAAGCAGGTACAAAAGAAACAGCTTTCCCTTGCAAACTCCCTTTTTCAAAAGCCAGGCCAGCGCCGCAAACAGCAGCAGGTTGAATCCCGCCTCCACCAGCTGGACCGGGAACCGGCGCACGCCGTTGGCCGCTTCTACCAGGCTGTGCTCGAAAACAAACCCAAAGTCGCTTTCCACTCCGTAACAGCAGCCGCCCAAGAAGCAGCCGATGCGGCCGAACATGTGAAACAATGGCACCGCAGGGGCGACCATGTCGGTATAGGCAGCAAGGTCCAGCTTTTTTTTGCCGCAGCGCGCGTAAAGAAAGCCCGCTGCCATACCGCCCAGCAGCCCGCCGTAAAACACCGAACCGCCGAAGACCGCCAGAAAGCTGTCCACCAGTTCACCGGCTGCGATAATCTCTGGAAGATGGGTAAAGAACACCAGCAGGGCGTTCCAGTTGGTCAGCGCGAAAAGAATGTGGCTGCCCAGCAGCACGCCGATGCAGGATACCAGCAGCAGAACAATCATATCGTTTTCGTCATAGCCTCGTTTTTTCGCCGCCCGGCAGGAAAAAATCCCCGCGGCGAAAACGCCCAGCAAAGCAGTGACCATATAAGTTCCGATGGTTTTTCCAAAGAGCTCAAAGGTGGGGAACATAATTCTCTCCTTTATTTGACAAAGAAAAAAAGAAAGTACCATGCGCTCCTATGAGCGCATGGTACCGATACGTCTTTGCTTACAGGTCAGGAAAGCGCGCCGTATGCACCGAGAATGCCCAGAGAACCAATCGCGCACAGGGCGCAGATCACGCCGATGGCGCCGATGGCGGTACCAATGATGCCAAGCACGAAACCGGCAGTCGCAAGGCCGGTGCTGCCGGGTTCCGCTAGCTTACGGCCCTTTACGCCGAAGACAATGCCGAGGATTGCCAAAATGAAGGTAAAATAAGTAACGATCGGAATAAACGAACCCACAATGCCCAAAATGCCGCAGACCAACGCTGCGATGGAATACTTTTTCCCAATATCCATTTCCATGCTTCATTTCTCCTTTATTGCATTTATGCGATAATGTTTGAAGTTATTTTATCATGGGCGTACACAATTTGTCAATAAATCTGTCGAAAAAGCTTCATAATTGAATTTCCAGTTTTCTTAGATTATTTTTGGTTTTATGGTTCTCATCCCGCTAGGTATTTCCAAAACAGCCCTCCGTTTCTTTCCCTCCTTTCCCGCCTATTCTTGCGGGTGTCATCGGTGTAATACCCATGTGATTTTGTCACATAGGTTTGATTTCTCGCAGTGTTAGAAGGAAATACCCGTTTCATCCATACCCATATGAGAGAGAAGACACAAATATGTCCTCAGGGAATGGGATATGTACCCAAACGCTGTCCGGACGTCTTGCTGCAGACGGATATTCACAGGGAATGCCGCCTGCCGCACATGTGCAAACAGGATCCGGCACGCTCCTATTACCGCCGCTTCGATTTTTATGAAAAATGCCGCTGCCAGGCCTTTTCAGGGGCCGGACGGCTTTTTGTCGACTTTATGGGGCCAATCAAAAAGTGGGACACATAAAATTCCTCTTTTTGTCCCAAAATAACGGTAACAAATGAGGAAAAGAGCGTGATAACATGGATTCTCTTACCATCCAAAAGGTCTGCGGCCGGCAGATTTTTGATTCCCGCGGCACGCCTACGGTGGAGGCATGCGTCACCCTGTCCGACGGCACCTGTGCTGCGGCAAGTGTCCCTTCCGGTGCGTCCACGGGCATGTTTGAGGCCTGCGAGCTGCGCGACTGCGAAAAGGAGTTCAGCGGCAAAGGGGTATACAAAGCGGTCAACAACGTCAACACCCTGTTAAACGACGCCCTCAAAGGAAAGCCCGCTTGCTGCCCCTTCGGGGTGGACAAGGCCATGCAGGTGGCCGACGGCACGGAAAACAAGTCCGCCCTGGGAGCCAACGCCATTCTGGCGGTATCTTTAGCCTGCGCGAAGGCGGCGGCTAAGGCAAAAGGGCTGGAATTCTACCGGTATTTGGGCGGCGTAAACGGCGTAACCCTGCCGGTCCCCATGATGAACATTTTAAACGGCGGGGCTCATGCCAGCAACAACGTGGACAT
>CAMLYM010000109.1 GCA_946491705.1 uncultured Clostridia bacterium | reverse complement strand
CATCGAGTCGGCCAAGACCATTTCCATGGCTCTGGGAACCGGCAGCGCCAGCATCCGGGTATCCACCCGGCAGGAGCTTTTCTATAAGATCCTCAGCGAGTCCAGCGGCCTTTCCATTGAGAGCGACAGCGAGCTGCTTTCCAGCATGACCGAGCTTGCCGCCATGAAGAAGGAATACGACAAGATCAAGTCCGCCCTCATGGAGGTGGAAGCCACCGGCTACGGCATCGTCATGCCCACCCTGGACGAACTGACTCTGGAAGACCCGGAGATCATGCGCCAGGGTGGCCGGTACGGCGTGCGCCTGAAGGCCTCCGCCCCGTCCATCCACATGATGCGGGCCGACATCACCACCGAGGTGACTCCCATCGTGGGAAGCGAGCAGCAGTCGGAAGAGCTGGTCAGCTACCTGCTCAAGGAGTTCGAGGAAAATCCCACCCAGATCTGGAGCTCCAACATCTTCGGTAAATCCCTCCACGAGCTGGTCAACGAAGGGCTTCACAATAAGCTCTACCGCATGCCAATGGACGCGCGCATCAAGCTCAAGGAAACCATCGAACGCATCATCAACGAAGGATGCAGCGGCTTAATCTGCATCATTCTTTAAAAAACAAAACGGGCGCCGGGAAGAAGAAAACCGGCGCCCGTTTGATTTTAAGGATGGGTTGTTTTGGAAGTGAAAGAATAGGTGGAATCCGGAGAAATCAATGCTGGTATCTTTGTGAAATTCATTTCCTCGCCCTTGTAATTGAGATGCAGCGCTGATATAATGAAACAAGAAATGCGGACGAGGAGGATTTTTGCATGGAAAACCAGGTGATTTTCAAAAAAGCAGCCTTCGGCGGGTTTGACCGGGGCGAGGTGCTCCACTATATCGATACGATGAACCAGGAATCCTTGGCCATCCGCCAGCAGCTCGAGCAGCAGCTCAGCGAAACCTCTCGTTCGCGGGATGAGTTTGCCCGAAAAGTCTCCGATTTTGACGAGATCATTCTGGGGCTGGAGAACCAGCTCGAGGAGGAAAAGGGGAAGAACATCCGCTTGACGGAAGAAATGGCCCGGGTGGAAAACGAACTGCGAAACGCAAAGCTTTCGGAAGGCCAGCGCCTGCGGGAGTTGACTCTTGAGCAGGAGAAGAACCGCCAGCTTCGCGAGCAGATGGATACCCTGTCCGAACGGGCGGGACTTTATGAACGGGTGAGCGCCCAGGCGGGCGAGGTGCTGCTGGACGCGCGGATGAGTGCCGCGAAAATTCTGGAGGATACTCAGAAAACCGCCAAGGAAACGGCGGACGCGGCCAATGCGTCCGCCCAGGCGGTGTATGGAAACATCACGGGCTTACGCGGCGAGATTGACGCCATGCGCGACACCATCCACCAGATCACCAAAGACATCGACCAAAAGCTTGACGACATGTGCCGGGAGATCGACAAGGCCGCCGTTCAGCTTTCCGAGCTGACCGCGTCCAAGGAAGCGGCGGCTTTCGACGAAGAGGAAGAAAACAACGATCCGCTGTTTTTTCGTCCCTCCGTCTGAGTCAGGGCAGCAGGCTTCTTTCGCTGATGATGTCCGGCTCATCCCGGATAAGCCGGACTCATGGGGGCGGGAAAGGGAAGAGGCCGGGCCGGATTTCGATCGTCCTTCGGCCGAGAAGCGGGCGGACGGCTTGGACGAGATTTTGGGTTTGCTGCACCGGACGGTGCAGGCGGTTTCCAAGAACATAAAGAGGTGGTTTCTACGCAAAGGGTAACGATCCATACGGATGAGCTGGCAGAGAGGACGGGTGAGCTGTACGCAGGGCAGGGAATTTTGCTTTCCGGCACGGTTTATACTGCCCGGGACGCGGCTCACAAACGAATGATCGCCATGCTCGACAAAGGGGAAGAGCTTCCCATTTGCATAAAAGGCGCGGTTCTCTACTATGCAGGGCCGACGCCGGCGCCTGAGGGGCTGCCGATTGGCTCGTGCGGCCCTACCACGTCCGGGCGCATGGACGTGCATACCCCGCGGCTTCTGTCTTTGGGGCTCAAAGGAATGATCGGCAAGGGGCAGCGGTCCAAGGAAGTGGTGGACGCCATAGGGCGGTACAAAGCTGCCTATTTGTGCGCCATCGGCGGCGCTGGCGCCCTGGCAGCCAAGTGCATCAAAAGCTGCGAGGTAGTGGCGTTTGAGGATCTGGGCTGTGAATCCATCAAGCGGCTGACGGTGGAGAGGTTCCCGTTGGTGGTCGCGGTGGACTGCCATGGAGGCAATCTCTTCGACCGGGAATAAAAAGAATCTATCAAAACCGGCTGTGGTTGATACCAACCACAACCGGTTTTTTGCTGGTTGAAAAAGATGTTATCTGAATAATTTATTTTTAATATTAAATTAAGCATATGTATTCGTTGAATTCCAGTTGATTGAAAATGAAAACAATACAAAAGAAAGGGAATTATAAAGATAATATTCAAAAAATTTGCATATTATCGACGATATTTCAAAAAATATGCAGATTTATGGATAGAAATTCATTGACAGACCTATGCATATGGTCTATACTGGGTATGAAAAATCTGGTACATATTCTCCACTTGTCGTACCGGATGAAGCTTTGAGGAGGTAACACACATGAAAAAGCAATCCAAAAAAGCGCTTTCGCTGCTTTTGTCCCTGCTGATGCTGCTTACGGTAATGTTGCCGTCGGCAGTCGCGGCGGACAATGGTGCTCAGGCGTCTGAGACCAGTTTGTCTCAAAAAGCCGAGACCAATCAGACGGATGCGTTTGATCCCAACCCTTACGGAGCGCTGCGGGTGGGCGAAGTGCCGGCCGGTCCCAACGCCGTTTCGATAGGCCAGCTGACCAACCTGACCTTCAGTGAAGACATGGCGGTGATGACCGAAGCTCGAACCATCATCGTTACTGCCGACTATTCCGGTACCGCTGCCGATTTTGCCAAGCTCAGCTGGAACTTCTTCTACGGCGGTAAGCCCATCAGCGACTGGAAGAAGGACGGCAAATCCGATTCCTTCATCACGGTAGTTTCCGCCCCGTCCTTTGACGCGCAAACCGGCAAGATTACCGCCGAGCTTTTTTTCGACCTGCCCTTCGGCACGGTGGACCTGAGCAGTCCCCGTTCCAACCGCACCAAGGCCAACAACCTGTTCGGCATTTATTCCTTCAAGATGGTGGGGGTAAACGCGGACGAGGAAATTTGCTCGGCGTCGGCCGACCTGCGCCTGAGCATCTACGAAAGCTATCACGCCTGGAGCGAGATTGTTCCCACCGTCAAGGCTTCCATCGAGAAGTCCAAGGCGAAGACCGACCGTTATTTGGGCTATGACATCGTCGGATACTCCACTCAAGGCAAAGAAATGCCCATGGGCATCGTCGCCGAGAAACAGAGCGACATTGATTTCTATCTCAATGAATTCCTTCCCAAGGCGCTGGAGGATCCGGCCGCTGCCATGGAAATGGTCAAGGAAGGCAAGACCGATTACAAAATCCCCCTGTGGTGCAACAATATTCATGCGGACGAGCAGCCGGGCGTGGATGCCATGATTGAGCTGTTCGACCAGTTCGCCACCCAGGACACGGTTTCTTACACCACCTACGCCGCGTCGGAAAAGGCGTCAACCGGTTCCGGCCGGGACACCACCAATAACGTGCAGGGGGAGGAAACTACCGTCACCCTCAACGTGGATGAAATCCTTGACAACTTCATCTTGGTCTTCACCTTTGTGGACAATCCCGACGGTCGCGAGGCCATGACCCGTGCCCTTTCCACCGGGTTTGACCCCAACCGCGACATCACCTACCAGACCTCTCCGGAAATCTCCGCCCTGATGGGCCGTGTTTCCCAGTGGATGCCCGCCACCTTCCTGGACCTGCACGGCTATGTCAAGAACTTCCTCATCGAGCCCTGTTCCGGTCCTCACGACCCCAACTACGAATGGGATCTCTTGGTGCAGAACATGCAGCCTCTGGCCCACGCCATGGGCCTGGCCGGTACCTCTACGTCGGAGAAATACACGAAGTTCGTCATTCCCTATGAGGATTATGACGCGGGCCTCAACGGCGGCTGGGACGACGGTTCCCCTATGTATACCGCCATTGTGGCCATGCACTACGGCTCTCTTGGACACACCGTGGAAATCCCGGAAATGAACGAGAATTCTGTTCTGGCCAACCACGGCGTCATGCTTGCCTGCATCGACTACATGCTTAAGAATAAGGACGCCGTCTACCTCAATCAGCTCGAATACTGGCGCCGCGGCGTGGAGAACACCGATGAAGCCGAAAAGGTGGATCCGTGGTTTGTAAATGCCGACGGCGAGTCCATCGGCCGCCCGAGAGAAGAGGGCGCGTCCTTCTTCCCGGACTACTATGTGATCCCGGTGGATCCCTCCATGCAGAAGAACGTCACCGAAGCCTACAACATGGTGGAATACGGCCTTCACAACAACTGGGAGATGACCCAGCTCACCGAGGATACCCAGGTCAACGGCGTCACCTACCCGGCGGGGACCTTTGTCATCGACATGAAGCAGGCTCGCCGCGGCTACATCAACGTCTGTCTCTTTGAGGGATACGACATGTCCGACTACGACAGTATGTACGCCGAAGTGGTCATCAACTTCCCGGAAATGCGCGGCTTTGATTGTGACGAGATCCGCGCGCCCGGTGCTTTTGACGGAAAGACCACCCCGTATACCGCCTTTGCCCGCCCGGCAAACGTAGTGCCGGATTCCGAGCAGGTGGTCATCGCCAACGATTCCAATGACGCGGTAAAGGCGGTCAACACCCTGCTCAACGCCGGCAAAAAGGTGTTCCTCATCCAGGGCGAGAATCCCGGCGTCTACGCGCCCGGTGATTTCCTGGTTTCCGCCGCCGATGCGGCCACCCTTTCCGATTATCAGCTGACCATGCACGCCTATAACGGCTACTCTCTCGTCAAAGAGCTTCCCAAGCCCACCGTTTATCTGGCGGGCGGCAGCTACGAAATGAGATGGGCCCTCAACTACCTGGGCTTTGACTTTGTGGAGAGCACCGCCGACGCGCAGCCCAACGTAATTGTCAGCACCTCCAACGCCAACGTCAAGAGCCTTATCGACGCCGGTATCCCCTATGTGGGTACGGGTGCCAACGCCGTCACCTTTGCCCGCAATACCCTTGGTATTGTCGACCTGACCACCAAGACTATCCCGGCTGGCGAGGCGCTTTTTGCCGCTTCCTACGCGCAGGGCAGCTTCGTGACCGCCGGTTATGAGGACCAGGATACCGTTTACCTGAAGAACGCCTATTTCTCCAATGTGCCGGAGAACGTAGAGCAGCTGATTGTGGCGGCGGACGAAAATTCTTACATCAAGGGTTTTGCGAAGGCCAACCTCAGAAGCGACGTGGACGGCAAGGCTTTTGCCGTGCAGGCGGACTACAACGGCACGCCGGTCACCCTGTTTGCCAACAACGTGATGAATAAGGGCCATGTTCAGGTGGCTTATCGCCTGCTTGCAAACGCCGTTTATTCCTCCGTCGCGGGCCTTTCCGACGGGGATTACGGCAAGCTCACTCCCTTTATCTCCATGGAAAAGGAAGATTTTTCCGTAAAGCCCAACGAGCAGTTCACCACCACTATCCTGACCTCTCAGGATGTGGAGAACATCAAGCTTTACAACGAGTACGGCATGGGGCTCAGCTCCCAGAAGAGTTATGTAGACAACACCGATGGCACCCGTACTTGGAAGGTGACCACCTCCATCGGTACCAAAGGCCAGCGTACGCTCTCCATTGTGGGTGTCCTTGGCGATGCCTCGGAAGTCACGGCGGACTTTGCTCTGCAGATTGCCGTGGACCTGAAGGTTCCGGCAAGCGAGGAAGAAGCGAAGGTCCTTGAAGCGGTCTGCGCCAAGAACGCCAAGGTCAACGAGAATTTCACCATCACTGTAACCACCAGCCTGGGCGTTTCCAAGGTTGGTCTCTTCAATGAGAATGGCATGGGCCTGACCTCTTCGAAGAGCTATGTGGACCAGAATGGGGTGCGCATCTGGACGCTGGCCACCTCGGTGGGCACGCCCGGCAGCCGGACGCTGACGGTCAAACCGGCCGGCGGCGACGGCGAATGGCTGGACGACGGCAAAACCGTTTCCATCCAAATCACCCGCAACTAAATTGTAGGTAGAAAAATGGCCGTGGTACAAATTGGTACCACGGCCATTTTATGTTCGTTTTGCAGCAAAGAGATGCCAAAGCCATGTCTCTTGCCCAATGCATCCTCTTTTTTCTGCCCCCTACGGAGAAATCAGTCCTTCTGTTCGGGCGCCGATTCGAAGAGATATTTATACTGCCGGCTTTCCCGCAGAGAAATAAAGTCATCGTCGGCCACAATGATGTGGTCAGTCAGCTTTACGCCCACGAATTCCAGGGCATGGCGCACCATCCAGGTGGTTTCGATGTCCGCCTCGGAGGGAAGCGCGTTGCCGTTTGGATGGTGATGAGCCAGAATTGCAGAAGTGGCCTTATAGCGCATACTGATCTCCACCAGCTTGCGTACATTGACGTTGACCTCATTGACCACGCCCTCCGATACGATTTCACAGTTGAGCACCCGGCCTTTGCCGTCTAAAGCCAGGAAGAAAATTACCTCGTCGGTACGGCCGATGAATTTAGGCTTGAAGTACTCGCCCGCTTCTTCCACGCTGGTGATGCATTTTCCAGAGCAGCGGTCCTCATAATACCGCCGGCAAAGTGCCGGGATTAAGGAAAGAAACACCGCCGAATTTTTCGATATGCCCTCCACCTGCATCAGCTCCTGCACCGGTGCTTCCAGTACGGCGGACAGGCTTCCGAACCGGGCCAGAAGCCGGTGGGCGATTTCATTGGTGTCCTTTCGGGGGATTGCGTAAAACAGCGCCAGCTCCAAAACGTTATGGATTTCAAAGCTGTCCAACCCTTCTTCAATAAAGCGGTTGCGAAGCCGTTCACGGTGTCCATCATGCATTGCCATAGAAATCCGATCCATCTCCTCGTCGCCACTTGGCGTCTATTCTTTCTCGATAATTATATACCAATATACAAATTTTGCAAAGCTTCTCGTTACAAAGAGCCGATTTCATGGTATACTGAGCATAATCTGGAAAACGAGGAGGACGCCCTCACCCCATGAAACAGTTCACTGTAAAAGACAACGACGCGGGACAGCGGCTCGACAAGTTTGTGACCAAGGCCGTGCCGCTTCTGCCGAAATCGCTTCTTTATAAATCCATCCGCCTCAAACGCATCAAGGTAAACGGCAAACGCTGCGAAATTTCCACCCGGCTTCAGAAAGGGGATCTGGTGGAGCTTTATCTTAAGGATGAATTCTTCGCTCCCGCCCCGAAAAAGCTGCCCTTTTCCGCCGCGCCTGCAAAGGTATCCGTGGTCTATGAGGACGAAAATATTCTGTTAGCGGACAAAAAACCGGGCCTTTTGGTTCATTCGGACGACAAAGAGTACGGCGATACCCTTATCGACCGTATTCAGCATTATCTCTATGACAAAGGGGAATACGACCCGGAAAAGGAAAACTCTTTTGCACCCGCCTTGGTCAACCGCATTGACCGCAACACCGGTGGAATCGTCATCGCGGCGAAAAACGCGGCGGCGCTGCGGGTGCTCAACGAGAAGATGAAGGAGCGAGAGCTTAAGAAATATTACCTTTGCATTGTACACGGAATTCTCAAGAAGAAGGAAGCGACTCTG
>CAMLYM010000108.1 GCA_946491705.1 uncultured Clostridia bacterium | reverse complement strand
CCCATGCCGTACATGAGAAGGTCCGCCCCGCAGTCGAGCAAAATGGACGGGCGGACCCGGTCGTCCCAATAGTCGTAATGGGCGAAACGGCGCAGAGACGCTTCCAGCCCCCCGATCAAAATAGGGACATCTCCATAGGCTTCCCGGATTTTCTGACAATAGACGATGACCGCCCGGTCGGGACGTTTTCCCGCCCGTCCTCCCGGGGAATAAAGATCGTCGCTTCTGGTTCGCTTAGCGGCCGTGTAATGGGCCACCATGGAATCAATGTTCCCGGAAGTGACGAGAAATCCCAGCTTTGGGCGGCCGAACCGGGTAAAATCCTTACAGGTGTGCCAGTCCGGCTGGGACAAAATCGCCACTCGGTACCCCTGGGCTTCCAGCATACGGGACAAAATCGCCACGCCGAAGCTGGGATGGTCCACATAGGCGTCGCCGGTGACATACACAAAATCCGGCTCGTCCCATCCCAGGGCTTGTATTTCTTGCTTGCTGATGGGTAAAAAAGGCATGAAATCCTCCGTGTCTTCTATTCCTGCCCGGACGCTGGCGGCTTTGGCAGATCCGGCGTTCCGTCCGGCTCATTCATATTCATTTCCAGCCACTGCTGCCGGGTGAGCAGCACCTGGCGAGGCTTGCTTCCTTCGTGAGGGCCCACTACCCCGCGGGCTTCCAGTTCGTCGATGATCCGCCCGGCTCTCGCATACCCAAGGCGCAGCCGGCGCTGAAGGAGCGAGGTGGACGCCATGCCCGCCTCCACCACGCACTCGATGGCCTGGCGGATGAGGGCGGAATCCGCGTCCCCATCGTCAAAGTCATTCCCGCCGCCGCCGCTGTTTTTCTCCTTGGCGGCCTGCCGGTCGATTTCCTCGATGACCTTTTGGTCGTATTCGTTTTGCTGATCCGCCTTGACGTATTCCACCACCCGTTCCACCTCCCGGTCGCTGACAAAGCAGCCCTGGATACGGGTGGGCTTATTGGCGCCCACCGGGTTAAAGAGCATGTCGCCCCGGCCCAAGAGCTTTTCCGCGCCGCCCGCGTCGAGAATGGTACGCGAATCCACCTGGGAGGACACTGCAAAGGCGATACGGCTGGGAATGTTCGCCTTGATGATGCCGGTAATGACGTCCACCGACGGACGCTGGGTGGCGATGACCAGGTGCATCCCCGCCGCGCGGGCCATCTGGGCCAGACGGCAGATGGAATCCTCCACCTCGTTGGGCGCGACCATCATCAGGTCGGCAAGCTCGTCGATGATGATGACGATCTGCGGAAGAGGCGCCACATCGTCGTGCTCCGCCGCCATCAGGTTATAGGCGGTGATGTCGCGCACATTGGTCTGGGCAAAGAGCTTATACCGGTCGAGCATTTCCGTGACCGCCCAGCCCAGCGCTCCCGCCGCCTTACGCGGGTCGGTGACAACCGGGGCCACCAGGTGAGGAATGCCGTTATACACGCCCAGCTCCACCACCTTCGGGTCCACCATCAGAAGGCGCACCTCGTTGGGAGATGCTTTATAGAGAAGGCTTAGCACAATCGAATTGATGCACACCGATTTGCCCGACCCGGTAGCGCCGGCAATCAGCAGGTGGGGCATCCTAGCCAGGTCCGCAAAGGCGGCGTTGCCGGCGATATCCCGCCCCAAAGCCACCGTCAGCCGGCTTTTCGCCGTCTGGAAGGCCGTGGAGGCGATCAGGTCGCGCATGTGCACCACATTTACGTTGCGGTTGGGAATCTCGATGCCCACCGCCGCCTTGTTGGGGATAGGCGCTTCGATGCGCACCCCGGCGGAGGCCATGTTCAGCGCAATGTCGTCGGCCAAGTTCGTGATCTTGCTGATCTTCACCCCGGCCGACGGCTGCAATTCATACCGGGTAACCGCGGGCCCGGGGCTGATGCCCACCACCCGCGTTTCCACGCCGAAGGAGCGCAAAACGTTTACAAGCTTGTCCGCGTTTGCCCGCAGTTCCGCCTGCATATTGCCTCTCGCCCCGCCCGGGGCCGTCTCGTCAAAAAGGGACAGGGGCGGATACCGGTAAGCCGCCAAGACCGCCGTTTCGCCCGCCGGCGAAAAGGGTACCGGCTTCTGGGCGGGCACAGGCACGGGAGACGGGACCGGCGCGCTCTTTTGCTCCTGGGTGCGCACGGCCTTTTGAATCAAATCGTCGATGTTTACGCTTTCTTCCGACCCGGCCGCATCCACTGAGGCGGGAGGCGGCGCTTGTACCGGAGAAGCGGTCTGCGGTTCCTTCGCCGCCTCGGTCAGCGCTTTGTCGTCCTTTACCAGGTCCAGAAGCTTTTTTAGTTTGGACGGCTGCTTGAGTTCCTCTTCTTCGGCCATCACCGGATGGGCGGGCAGAGGCTCATCCTCCTTGCCGTCGATGGGCACGTCCAGGTTAAACCGGGGTCTGCCGCCCTTTTTCTGAGCACGGTTCTTAATGCGTTCCCCGGCGTTCTTCTCCACCTTCTCCACCGGCTTCCAGACGGCGCGAAACAGCGCCAAAAGCTCCGTTCCCGTCACCAGCATCAGAAAAACGAAGAGCAGCAGGCAAACGATAATCCGCGCACCGATATACCCCACCAGGGAAATAAACGGCATTCCCAAAAGGCCGCCGAAAATTCCGCCGCCAAAGGTGGTCGCACCGTTTGCATAGAGGGTTCCCAGCTCCTCAAAGTACCCGCCGAAGCTGGGAATTCCCGTTTCGTGGGTAAAGATATGTATGGCGCTGCAGGCAAGAATGACCAGCGCGAAGGCCTGCCATACCTTCGCGCCCACCGAATGCACCGGCCGGTCCAGCGCGCAGATGACCGCAATATACACTAAAATCACCGGCCACAAATACGCGCTCGACCCAAACAAGCCGAACACCAGACCCCGAATCCACGCCCACAAGGCCGGACCCGGAATCAACACCACCGCCAAAAGCAACAGGGCGACCGCAAACAGGACGACCGCCCAAATCTGCTTTTTCTTCCGCCCGGCCTCCTTGGCCGTTTTTGCGGAAGAAGCGGTGGTCCTCCCCTTCTGCGTGCCCGGACGCTTTTTTGCCGGGCCAGTTGTCTTTCTTTTCTTTGCTGCCGCCATGTTACGCCACCTCAATTACTAAAAATCTTGTCCGTCCGCAAGAATACCACGCCTTTTCGGCGAAGCGGCGCACATCCGGTCAGACAAGCAAAGAACACCTCTCAGAAAAAGGCCTGCATCCCCTGCTGCTTTTGCGGCTGCGCAATGGAAGACCCCGGCGTAAAAGACGGATTGAGATAATCCATCGGGTCGGTGGACTGCAAGGAAGAAACCACCAAGCCGTCGGGCGTTTTCGCCGCTTTGACACAGCCATGATTGATTTTTATTATCTCATATTCCGCCTCGTCCTGCAAGCCCATTATCATTTCGGGCGGTACACAGGTGTACATCAGCATGGGACTTCCTCCCCGTCCTTCTTCTCAATCATATCATAGAGGCAGGCAAGCGCGTCGGAAAGGGAACCGAGCTCGTCGATGAGCCCTTCCGCTACCGCCTGTTCCCCATCGAGCACCGTGCCCACGTCCATGACAAGCTCGCCGCTTGTCATCATCAGCTGCTTGAAGCGATCGGCGTCGATGCGGCTGTTTTCTGTGACAAAACGGATGATTCGGTCCTGCATTTTATCAAAGTAGGAGAACGTCTGGGGAACGCCCAGCACCAGTCCGTTCATACGCACCGGATGGATGGTCATGGTAGCCGAGGAGGCGATGAAGCTTTTGCGGGCGGATACGGCCAGCGGCACGCCGATGGAATGTCCGCCGCCCAACACCAGGGAAACGGTAGGCTTTTTCATTCCTGCGATCAGCTCCGCGATGGCAAGTCCCGCCTCAATGTCGCCGCCCACTGTGTTTAAGAGAATGAGCAGTCCCTCGATCTCCGGCGCTTCCTCAATGGCCACCAGCTGAGGGATCACGTGTTCGTATTTGGTGGTTTTGTTCTGCGGCGGGAGGATATAATGCCCCTCGATCTGGCCTACCACCGTCAGGCAGTGGATGACGTGCTTGCCCTTGGCGGTGGTGATGGAACCCATCTTGATGATCTGCTGCTGCTGATCCTGGGTAGGGGTGGACGTATCCTCGTTGTTTTCATTGTTTTGATTATCGCCGTTATCCTGGGTATCGTCGGCGCTCTCCTGGGTATCATTGTCATCGGCGTTCTGCTCGAGCAGGTCTTCTCCTTTTTGTTTGTTCTGCATACTGTTTTTCTTCTTTTTTGACATGGTTTTCTCCCCTTTTTTAGACTCCTTTTAGTGTTACCGCAGCTGTGGAGACTATGCGCAGAAAAAACGCGGTAGCCGGTCACTTAAAAGTAACCAAAGCACAAAAAAGTGCGTACTTCACAGAGAAAGGCAGGCCGCCTATAATGAAGGCAGGAGCTGCTCAGAACGGCCGTTGCGCAGTTTTAAGAATATCCTGGGAGGGCAAAGCAATGAACAAGAACACATTCCAAACCAAAACGCTTGAAAAAGGCGAAATGCATATTTACGACTTCGACGCCGTCCGGCTGCATGCCTACCAAACCAACGACCCGATAGACAATGAAGTTTTCATCTTCGAGAAAAACGGGAAAGCGGTGGTGCTCGAGTCCCCCTGCTTTTTTGACAACAACAAAGAGCTTCAAACGTATCTGAAGGACTGGAAGGTCGAGGGGATGCTGGTGGCTTATCACGGCGCGGGCGCCACGTTTTTGCCGGATGTACCCAAATACGCCACGCAAAACGCGGTGGAGTATGCGCGAAATGGAGGCGGCAAGGCCCTGATCGACAATTTCGCCAATGTGTTCGGCGATGGCTTCGACTGCAGTGTTCATACCATCACCAACGTAATTGGCGCGGGTAAGATTGCCATTGGCAGCATGGATTTCATCATTACCCCCACCGCGGACGCCTTTGACGTAGAAATCCCGGAGCTCAACGCCGTCTACACCCATATGCTCGGCCACGACTGCCATTCCATCGTGGCAAACGCCGGTCACGCCGACGGGATCATCGCGCAGCTTTGGGACTATATCGAAAAGGGATATGACCTGATCCTGACCTCGCATTATACGCCGGAGGATTTAAAGGACGCGAAAACCAAGATTGATTACCTTACAAACCTCAAACAAATTGCAGCTGCGTGCGCGGATGCGGATTCGTTTAAGGCAGAAGTCAAAAAGCAGTGCCCCGCTTACAGCGGCGAGAATTATCTGGATATGACGGCGAATTTCTTCTTCGCCTGACGCCGGAAAGCCATTTCTTTGCAGGCAAAGAAACGATCGCTGTAAGACAAGGATTGGAAAATGGCGGCTGATATCGCTGTTGAATAGCCTCGAAAGCCCTCTGCTTACCAAGGCAGAGGGCTTTCGAGGAGGGTATGTCTGCCCGCCTCGGGCAACAGAAAGGAGAACGCAATGACGCAGACCGAGCGGCTGCATTTCCTTCTTACCGAACTGACCCAAGAAGACCCCGTCTATGAAGGCGTCCGGCTTCCATCCTCTCAGGAGGAGCAAAAGCGGCTGCTTCGTTCTCTGATGAACGTGCGTCCTCCAAAGCCGGTTACGAAAGAGTTCCTGGAAGTGCAGGACGCCTATCTCACAGAGGAACGGGCGAAAAAAGGAGTGATTTCCCTCTCCTCCCTCTCTCCCATTGAGAACGGCATCTACCTGTGGCAGGGGGACATTACCACCCTGCAGGCGGACGCCATTGTAAACGCCGCCAATTCTTCGCTTTTAGGCTGTTTTATTCCCTGCCACGGCTGCATTGACAATGCAATTCATTCTGCGGCGGGAGTGCAGCTTCGCCTGGAATGCGCGCGGATCATGGAGCGCCAGGGAAAGGAAGAACCCACAGGCCGGGCGAAAATCACAAACGCCTATAATTTACCCTGCCGCTTTGTTTTGCATACGGTGGGTCCCATCGTGCAGGGATCGCCTGTCTGGGAGGACCGGGAGCTTCTGGCCTCTTGTTATCGTTCCTGCCTTGCGCTGGCAGCCGCCAGCGGAGTGGAAAGCATCGCCTTCTGCTGGATGAAACCTTCGTAGAGGACGAAGGCTGGCACGCGGCCGCCGGCCGGTACAAGGACTTTTTGGTAAAGCACAAGGGCGCCCCTGTGCTCTTTCTGGAGCTGGGCGTGGGAGATAACACCCCTGGCATTATCCAGTACCCGTTTATGCGAGGATCAACTTGTCAAACGGGTGGATTCCCCGTGAGATCGCAAACCGATCGCTTGTGCTACAGGAGGACATCGGCAAAGCTTTGACGCAGATCCAAGCGGAAAACAGATAAAAAGGGGAAACGGAAGAATCCGTTTCCCCTTTTTATCTGTTTTCAAAACGAAAATGGTTATCTTTTACAGCGCCAGAGCTCCCATCGCGCCCGCGGCTGCAGCCGGCGCGTCAACGCTGGTATCCGGCTTTCCTGGGCCATTCGTCCCGGTCAGCGCTTCAGGAACGGGGGCTGAGCCGTGGTTAAGACCACCTTTGCAGACAAGGATGCAAAGCGTTCTCTTGTGGAGGCGGTGCGTGCCTCAAACAGGTATTCCGTATCCGCCTTGAGTCCTTCAAAAAGCTAAGAGGTCTGCCGTTTTTCCCCTGCGTGCGGTATTCGGCGCCTGGTACCGGTTTTAGCGAATGGGACACAACCGAGAGTATGTAGGTTTCACAAGCAAAAGATGCATTGCGCAGGCTCACGTCTACCCCCTCACCACTGTATGGAACAACCGATTTCGATGCGGCTCCTTGCCATGCCGCCAGCGCGGCGACTGTGCCCGAGTCCCATCCGCCCGTTTGGAAAAGATCAACCGAAGCATTGATGGCGTAGGCCTCCTCCTGCTCCGGCCCCGTATAGGTAAACCAGGACAGATGCCGGGCAAAAGGTCGGACACATCCAAATTGGTAAAAGCGGGATGCCATCGGCTCTATTTTTCCACTACATATCCGATCTTTCTCGATCTTGCGGATCGAAAAAAGAAACGGTATCCGAACTCCGGAATCTGTGGTATACTTTTCTCAAAGAACCGGCCGTGAGCCGTCAGAAAAGAGGATGCAACTTGAGAGCAAGTGATCAAAGAAAAGCGGCGGTTCCTCCCCGCAGACCGGAAGCACAGACCAATTTGCTTTTATGCCCGGTTGCGAAGAAATGCGGCGGCTGCCAGCTGCAAAACATGGAGTATTCCCGTCAGCTTGCCTTCAAGCAAGGGCTGGTACAGCGCCTGCTTGGCGCATACGGGCCGGTCCAGCCGATCCTCGGTATGGAGGACCCGTACCACTATCGCAACAAAGTCCAGGCGGCCTTTTCGTATGACCGGCGCCAATCAAAAATCCGGTCGGGCGTCTATCAATCGAGCACCCATCGGGTGGTCAACGTTAACGACTGCCTGATCGAGGACAGGAAGGCGGACGAAATTATCGTCACCATCCGCGGCCTGCTCAAAAGCTTTAAGCTCCTGCCCTACGACGAGGACCGGGAAACGGGATTTTTGCGCCATGTGCTGGTCAAGCGTGGCTTTCAAAGCGGGCAGATCATGGTGGTGCTGGTGACCGCAACGCCGGTTTTCCCGGCAAAGAACCGGTTTGTGGAAGCGCTGCGCAAGCAGCATCCGCAGATTACCACCGTGCTCATGAATGTCAACCGCCACCACACCAGTCTGGTGCTGGGGGAATCGGAGAGGATATTGTACGGCCCTGGCTATATCGAGGATACGCTGTGCGGGTGCGTTTTTCGCATTTCAGCCAAATCCTTTTACCAGGTCAATCCCGTGCAGACGGAGGTCCTCTACCAAAAAGCCATGGAGCTTGCCGGCCTGACCGGTAAAGAAACGGTGATCGACGCCTACTGCGGCATCGGCACCATCGGCCTGATCGCCAGCCGCAGGGCCGGCCGGGTCATCGGCGTGGAATCGAACCCGGACGCGGTGCGCGACGCTATCAGCAACGCCCGCCGCAACGGGGTGAAGAACGCTTATTTTACCCGGGCTGACGCCGGAGATTTTCTAAGCGAAATGGCCAAAGAGGGCGAACAGGCGGACGTAGTTTTTCTCGCCCCGCCCCCGGCGGGCAGTACGCCCAGGTTTCTCTCTT
>CAMLYM010000107.1 GCA_946491705.1 uncultured Clostridia bacterium | reverse complement strand
GGCCTTCTTTTGTTTTTCTTCTGCCGCCGGGCGCGCAAGCCGGCGCCAGACAGTCCATCCCCGCCTCCGCCCGCTCCGCCGCCGGACGAACGGGAAAAACAGAAGATGGACCGGGAGTTCCACATCTGGTGCGCCGTGGTGGGAGCGGCGGTTTTGCTGGTGCTGATCCTGCATCTTTCTCTTTTTCTCTGACGCATATTGTCCTTCTCTTTTGCATAGGAATGAAAAAAAGGTCCCGCGGCGATGCACGCCGCAGGACCTTTTTCAAACACAACAGGAGGGAGCGGACATGACAACCCCAACCAGGCTCACCGAAGGCAAACCTTTTGCTACCCTTCTGCGCTTTACCCTTCCCTTTCTCCTGTCAAACCTGCTGCAGGCCTGTTACGGGGCGTCCGACCTGTTCATGGTCGGGCGCTTTTCCGATTCCATCGGCGTCTGTGCCGTGGCTACCGGCGGCCAGGTGATGCAGACCATTACCGGCCTTTCCATCGGTCTGACTGCAGGCGGCACGGTGCTCATCGGCCGGTACTTCGGCGCCAGACAAAGGCAGGACATCGCCCACGCGGTCAAAACCATGGTGGTGGTTTTCGGCCTGATTTCCCTGGCCTTGACCGGCTTGACCCTCCTTCTTCTCGATCCCATCTGCACGCTGATGCAGGTACCCGCTCAGGCGCTGGAAACCACCCGGCAATACCTGTTTCTTTGTTCCTGGGGCATTCTTTTTATCGTGGGCTACAACGTGGTCAGCGGTATCCTACGGGGGCTGGGGGATTCCCGCACGCCTCTTCTCTTTATCGCCATTGCCTGCGTCATCAACGTCTCTACCGACCTTCTTTTTGTAGGCGTCCTGGGCATGGGCGCGCCGGGCGCGGCCATTTCTACGGTGCTTGCCCAGGCAGTCAGCCTGCTTTTGGCGGTATGCTATCTTGCCTGTAAGGGTCTATTGCGAAAATACCGCAAAAGCGCTCCTTGCTTTCGCATGGTGGCCGCCAAAGGCGTGCTGGCGGCGGGGCTTCCCATCGCTTTGCAGGAAGGGCTTGTCAATGTCTCCTTCCTGATTATCACCGCCATGGTTAACAGCATGGGGCTCATCGCCTCCGCGGCGGTGGGAGTGGTGGAAAAGCTGATCGTGTTCAGCATGCTGCCCACCACCGCCGTTTCCGCCGCGCTTTCGGCCATGACGGCTCAGCATGACGGGGCGGGGCTGATGAAACGGGCCAGGCGCTGTCTGCGCCTGGCCACGGGGCTGTCGCTGGTGTTCGGGTTTGCCTGCCTGGCGCTCTCCCAGTGGAACCCGGGAGCCATGGTCGGCCTTTTTACCGTCGACCCCCAGGTGATTGCCCAGGGCGCCCTCTACCTGCGCTCCTACAGCCTCGACTGCGTCTTAGTCTGCTTCGTCTTCTGCATGAACGCCTTCTTCAGCGGCGGCGGCCATCCCCTCTTTCCGCTGGTGCACAGCCTGATCGCCACCTTTTTGGTCCGCATTCCCCTGTCCAGCCTTTTGATCCACTTGGAACACCCGTCCATGTTTCTCATCGGGTTCGCCGCGCCAGCCGCTTCCTTTCTTTCCCTGCTTCTGTGCCAGTGGTTTTTAAACCGGCACTATTCCCGGAAAGAACCAAAGGCCGCCGCAACCGGGTTTCCGCGTCTGACAAGGCCCGCGCCGTAACCTGCACTACCGGCCGGGAAGCAGGGTCTGCACCTCCACCGCCGCTTCCAGAAAGGTGCGGTTGGTATGGGGGCCGCACAGGCTCTCGATGGCTTTCATCAGCCGGACGGCCTTTTTTCGGGTGCGCGCCCCGGTGGACAGGTAGGCGCTGAAATGGGGCAGCAGCCGGGAGATGTCGCTGCGGTACCAGCCTTCGTGTTCCGTCTCTCCGGCCAGACGAACGGTCAGCCACTGCAACGCGGGCAGGTCCTGGTAAAGCGCCTCCACCTTATGCCCCAGGCGCACCTTTTCCAGGGAGGCGATGGTGATGTCGAAAATCAAAAAGGTGAGCATAGCCTCCAGCAAAGGGGCTAAAAGCCCGTCGGTCAGAATGGGCGTATAGGTGGAGGCGCCGAAGAAAAACACGGCTATAAACTTACCCGAAAGCTTCACGCAGGTGGCGAAAATGCACAAAAGCCCCATGGAAAAATAAAGGGCTGGACGGCAGCGCATCAGAAAATAAAGCACCACCACCCACAGCAAAAACAACAGATACCGACAGGCGTATACCATGCTGTCCTGCAGCCCGGCGATCCGCTCACAGAACGCGTAAAGGCCGGTAAGGCCGGTTCCTTGCTCACGCAGATAGGCCATGTAGCCTTCGTTCTTTTCCAGCGTTTCCGCCGTTTCCCACTGTTGGTTCATCAGGTCCCGCGCCAGGTTGGACAGGCTCTCCTCCGCCGAAATCCCCGCAAGGCCGCCCGGCACGCCGAAGACCCGGTCGGTTTCATCGGACAGATAGACGTTTTCGGAGAACTGGCCTTCGGTGGCGTATTGATAAACATATTGCCCATGCTCGCGCTCCAGCCACTGGTAGAGCTCCGAGCCCCATTTGTCCGACAGTAGGAACACCAGGACGAACAGCAAAACCGCCGCGATTCCTTTCGCGATCTTTTTTCCCAAAGAAAACACCTGCAATTTTAGAAGTATTCGCATGGTATAGTATCGTATTTTTCCCGGGAAATAACCGTCTGACCGGGCAGATTCCCGTTTTTGCGTCTAAGGTTCTCATCTCTTTTCCTTGCCCCATGTATGTCCTATCCGGCGGCGGAAACACTATTCCCTGAGGTGAAGCGACAATGCAATCATTATGGGAAGCCACCTGCAACATGCCTTCCTTCGATCCCCTGCCCGGCGACATCCGTACGGACGCATTGGTGATCGGCGCAGGTATGGCTGGAATTTTAACCGCCTACCTGCTGCAAAGCTGGGGAAGGAAAACCGTGCTTTTGGAAGCAAACCGGGTGTGCGGCGGGGTGACCAAGGGCACCACGGCCAAGGTTACCTCGCAGCACAGCCTGATTTACGCAAAGCTAATGGAGACCATCGGCCTCAGGGCCGCCAGGCAATACACCGACGCCAACGAGCAGGCGGTGGAAGGATACCGTTCTCTTATCCGTGCCAATGGCATCGACTGTGAATGGGAGGAACAGTCTGCATATCTCTATTCTGTCAAGGACGCAGCGCTTCTGCAAAAGGAAGCCGCCGCGGCCAAAAAGCTGGGCATTGCGGCCCAGGTTACGGACCGGATCGGCGGCCTCCCTTTTGCGGTCAAGGCGGCGCTGCGGTTTGAAAACCAGGCCCAGTTTCATCCGCTCAAGTTTGCCGCCGCCCTTCTAAAAGAGCTGACGGTCTATGAACAGACCCGGGTGACCGAACTCAAGGACCAGGAAGCGGTGACCGCCCGGGGCAGCGTGTTCGCCAAGGACATTGTGTTCGCCACCCACTACCCCTTTGTAAACGTGCCCGGCTTTTATTTCGCCCGGCTGCACCAGGAGCGGTCCTATGTGCTGGCGCTGCGGGACGCGCCGAAGGTGGAGGGCATGGCCCTGGGGATCGACTCGCCTTCCTACTCTTTTCGCAACAGCGGGGATTATCTTCTTTTAGGCGGCGCCGGACACCGCACCGGTGAAAACCAGGCGGGTGGGCGCTACGAGGAGCTGCGCCGGCAGGCCAAGGCCTGGTATCCCGACGCTAAGGAGGCTTACTGCTGGTCGGCCCAGGACGGCATCACCCCCGACGCCGTCCCCTACATCGGCCGGTATTCCTCCTCCAGGCCCCATTGGTATGTGGCGGCTGGGTTTCAGAAATGGGGCATGACCAGCTCCATGGTGGCGGCCAGGACCATCGCCGAGATGATTACCGGCAAGGCCAACGACGGCGCAGGCGTGTTTTCCCCCCAGCGGCTGCACGTGGCCGCATCGGCCAAGGTTTTGGCCGAAGACACGGGAAAAGCGGTATCCAACCTGGCCAAAGAAATCTTCAAAGCCCCGCCCCAGGCTCTTTTGGATGTTTTGCCGGGAAAAAGCGGCATTGTGGACTATGAAGGGGAAAAAGTTGGCGTCTACCGCAATGAAGAGGGGGACTGCTTTTATGTCACCACCCGCTGCCCCCATCTGGGCTGCCAGCTTGCGTTTAACCCGGACGAACGCACCTGGGAATGCCCCTGCCACGGTTCCCGGTTCGACTACCGGGGAAAGCTGCTGGACGGCCCCGCCCAGACGGACATCACTCTGGTTTTTGCAGAGGAAGCGTAGAAAAAGTGCTTTTAACTTGAAAAACAACTTGATTGCCGGTTGATTCATGGGATATAATAGAAGAAAAAAAGACAGGAGGCTGCCAATATGCTTGAAGCTGAAGTCGTAAGACTGCTCAATGAACAGATCAACAAGGAGCTTTTTTCCGCCTATGTGTATTTGGAGATTGCCAATTACTATGCGGACGAGAGCCTCAACGGGTTCGAAAACTGGTTCTTTGTCCAGACCCAGGAAGAACGGGACCACGCCATGCTCATCCGCACCTACCTGCTCAACAGCGGGGAGAAGGTAACCTTGAACGCCATTGCCGCACCGGGCCATGTGTATGCGGACTTTAAGACCCCGCTGACCGTCGCGTATGAACACGAGCAGATGGTGACCGCTTCCATCAATAACATTTACGCCGCAGCTTACGCGGCGAAGGACTTCCGCACCATGCAGTTTTTGGACTGGTTCGTCAAGGAGCAGGGCGAGGAAGAGAAAAACACCAGCGACCTCATCAAGCGTTTCGAGCTGTTCGGGGAAGACCCCAAGGGGTTATATATGCTGGACAACGAGCTTGCCTCCCGGGTTTACGCGGCGCCCAGCCTGGTGCTGTAAAAGCTTTCATTCGATCCACGGAAAAAGCGGAGGATCCCTTAAGGGATCCTCCGCTTTCGTTTTTGCCATATCTATGTTCCCCGCCCAGCGGCATCCGATTCGAATCGGACGCGTCAGAGGGATTCCCAGTTTTCCGAACGTCCGGCGCCAACAAAAGCGGCGCTGCGGGAGGCTTCCCGGACCGCTCTTTTTTTGCCGCGGCGTTCCAAAAGGAACCGGTTGGTCCAACCTCCGGTTTCTAGTATCTCTTCGCATCGCAGCGCTCCTTTCGTCCGTCTCATTGCATCCAGCGCAAAACGCCGCCCGAATTGGGGCGGCGCTTTGCCTCATGTATTTACAGCTTGCGAATGGCATCCGGCGCATAAAAATGCGGAAAAAAGGAAGCGGGCACAACCGGCGTAATCGGGACCGGCGCTTCGGCCTTTTCCTCCAAAGCCGGGTTTTCCTCGATTGAAACTTCCATCCTTCTGGGGTTTTGTCTCTTGTTCAAGGGTAACACCTCCAAAGGTTTGGGCAGCGTATCCATTGCCAGTATATGCCAAGTCAAAGGCTTTGGTTCCTATTGGTATTTGCGCACCCCTTCAATGTGCAGCACCCTGGACTGGGCGTAGGAATAGCTGTACAAGGGACGTAGGTCAGCGTCAAAGGTGTGGGCGCAGACCAGAATCCCCGACTCGCCCGTTTCGCAGACCACCGGGCTGTGGTAGAACCGCCCCGTTTCGTCGCCCAGCTGGACAATGTCCCCGGGGAGGGCGTGGGCCTCGTCGGTTTCGGTGGCGTAAGGCCCGGGCCCTTTGTTTGCGACCAGAAAGTTGCGCAAATAGGGCACGCCGGTCCAGGAAGGGGAACGGTCGCTGCCGGAGTTATAATACCAGCCGAGGGTGGGGGTGTGGTTCATCACCCCGCTGCCGGCAAAGAGGCACTGGGAGGCAAAGTTGGTGCAGTCGCCCCCCATTTTCTCAAAATCCAGGTACCTGGGGTTGCGTTTGAGCGCCCAGGCTCTCGCATAGGCGACCGCTTTTTCGCGGTTATATGGCAGCTCTATGAGCATGGTGCATCAGCTCCTCCCTACAGGGTATGAGAGGAGTAAAGCCAGGGTGCAAAACCAAAGGGACGGCTTGGCAACCGGCTTTTCCCGTCCCGGCCTTCGTCAGGGCCTCGGGGAGTGCCCGTGAAGAACCGGCGCTGGTTTCTGCAGGTCTGCCCGTCTTGAAAACGGGGCTTTGGCTTACAGGTCCTTTTTGAAATGCTCGCCGACTTCCATCAGTTCTCCCAGGGTGGTAATTTGCGCGTTGGAATCGAGAATGAAGTCCTGCACGTACCGGGGCAGGGAGACAAAATACTCCCGCAGCTGGGGTGTGGTCAAGTAATAAGTGACATCCATGACAATCTCCTCCGCCCTTAGTTTTTACCGGTAATGGGAGGCAAACCAAGGGAATTTCTGTCGTCTGCCGCCTCTCTTCACCTTTCGCCCGCCCTTTGAATAGGATGGAATAAAATCGAAAGGGTGTGGCTTTCATGGGTGTGACTCTGCCTTCCTTGCTGGAAGCCTTTCTCCTGGTGGCCGCGGTTTCGCTGGACGCCTTTGTGGCGAGCTTTGCCTACGGCACCAATCAAATAAAAATCCCGCTTTCCTCCCTGGCCGTCATCAGCGTAATCTGCAGCGGGATGCTGGCAGCCTCCCTCTTCTTCGGTTCCTTGCTTTCGCCGTATCTGCCGCAGGGGATCACCACAGGCATCAGCTTTTGTGTTCTCTTTCTGTTGGGCGTCGTCAAGCTTTTTGACAGCGCCATCAAAATGCGCATCCGCAAACATAAGATCGACCGTCAGGTAAAGTTTTCCTTTCTGAGCCTGCATTTTATCTTAAACGTCTACGCCGACCCGCAAAAAGCGGACGCGGACCAGTCGAGGGTCCTCTCCCCGCTGGAAGCGGTTTCGGTATCGGTGGCCTTGTCACTGGACGGACTGGCGGTGGGCTTCGGGGCGGGGCTTGCCAACGTAAACTTTTGGGAGGCGGTGGTTATCTCCCTGCTCTTTTCCGCCGCCATGGTAGCCGCGGGAAGCTTTCTCGGCCGCAAGCTAGCGGAAAAGACCGACTTAAACCTCTCCTGGCTGGGCGGGGTGCTTTTGATGGTTCTGGCCTTTCTCAAGCTGTAAAAAGCTTGCGCATGGAAAACCCCGTCCCGTATTCGAACGGGGCGGGGTTTTCGCACAAAGGCCCGCTTACAGATTTTCCAGCAGGTTCTCCGCGTAGCGGCGCAGATCGTTTTCCGAGTGGATGCTGTCCGCCCGTTCCCGGATGGTTTCCTGCACATAACCGGGCAGGGACGCGAAGAACTGCTCGCACGCGCTGCTTTCCCCCAGAATCTGGTTTAAGTTTTTTGCCATGTGGATCACCTCCACCGATAGAATGCCCGAAAGGGGCGCGGCTAACCAGGAAAAACGCGTCATCCCGAGAAGGAAACAATAAAGCGGACAACAAAAGGCGAATCCGCCTTTTTCTGAAAACTGGGACTTGTAATTTTCTCTTTTTTCGTATATAATAGTTAAGCTGGACAGGGAAAAGCATGCACGCGGGCATGCGGTCGAGCGGGCCCTGTGCGATAGGGTGCCGTGAACCATGTCAGGCGGGGAACCGAGCAGCATTAAGCGGATTTCTTTATGCGCCGCAGTCAAGCCTGTTCGCCCGCATGCCCGTATGTATGGATTCTTCTCTGTCTCGTTTTTTATCACAGCCTTCGGTCGCCGAGAGGAGGAAAGCCCGTCATGTATCAGGTTTTATACCGCAAATGGCGTCCGGCCGTGTTCGAGGACGTGGTAGGCCAGCCTCAGGTGACCGTGACGCTGCGCAACGAAATCACCTCCGGCCGGCTGGGCCATGCGTATCTGTTTACCGGCTCAAGAGGGACGGGGAAAACCACCTGCGCGAAGATTCTCGCCAAGGCGGTCAACTGCCTGCACCCAGTGAACGGCGATCCCTGCAACCAATGCGAAATCTGCAAAGGGATTGACGACGGCTCCATCCTGGACGTGGTGGAAATCGACGCCGCCAGCAACAACGGCGTAGACAACATCCGGGACCTGCGGGAAGAAGCGGCTTTTACCCCCGCCGCCGCCAAATACCGGGTGTACATCATCGACGAAGCCCATATGCTTTCTACCGGCGCGTTCAACGCGCTTTTGAAAACGCTGGAGGAACCCCCTCCCTACGTGCTCTTTATTTTAGCCACTACGGAGGTACATAAGATTCCCGCTACCATCCTCTCCCGGTGCCAGCGGTTCGATTTTGGACGGATTTCGCCGGAAGAAATGGCAAAACGGCTGGAATTCGTGGCCAAGGAAGAAGGGGTCGCGCTTACCCATGACGCGGCGCTGCTGCTGGGCCGTCTGGCGGACGGCGCTTTGCGCGACGGTCTTTCTCTGCTCGATCAGTGTATTGGTGCAGGCGGCACCGTCACCGAAGAGGTGGTGGAGAAAACGGCGGGTTTGGCCGGG
>CAMLYM010000106.1 GCA_946491705.1 uncultured Clostridia bacterium | reverse complement strand
CGTAAGCCTGCCGCGCTGCACCGTCATACGCACGCCGCCGGGCAGGTCTGTGCTTCCTCCTCCATGGAGAATCCCGGTAAGCGCCGGTTCATGCGCCGCGCCTATGGACCCGCCCGCATTCTTTGCCAACCGCACCAAGGCGCGAAACCGCAGTGGGGAAGGCAGCTTTGCCAAAGCGGCGGCATCGAACCCCTCGTCTTTTTTGGCAGCCGAAAGGGCGTTCTGTGCCAGGGTTTCCAAGAGCTCCTCTTCCTCCCGCAGAAACCGAGTCATGCGGGAAATCCCGGAAAGCAAGCTTGGGTTGAGACCTTTTAGCACCGGTGTCACCGAAAGACGAAGCTGGTTGCGGGCAAATTCACTGGAAAGGTTGGAAGAATCGGTCACATAGGATAGGCCGTGGGTCTTGCAGTAGGCCTCGATTTCCGCTCGTTCAAAGAAAAGCAGCGGGCGGATGATCCTTTCCCGCACCGGTGGGATGCCGCACAAGCCTTTGAGCCCCGTTCCCCGGACTAGGTTTAAAAGAACGGTTTCCAGATTGTCGTCGGCGGTGTGGGCGGTGGCAAGTACGGCACCGTGCTTTTTCGCCTGCGCCTCCAAGAAGGCGTAACGAAGCCGCCGGGCGCATTCCTCCACCGATTCCCCGGTACACGCCGCTTCCCCTTTGACGTCCACCCGCGTGCTGAAATATGGGACCGACCAGGCTTCGCAAAGGGTTCGGCAAAAAGCCTCGTCCCGGTCCGCCTCGTCCCCACGCAGGCCGTGATGGACGTGCCCCGCCAGCACCGTCAGCTTCCGGGTTTTCCGAAGCAGAACAAAACGATGAAGAAGCGAAACCGAATCGGCTCCTCCCGACAGGGCGACCAGCACGGTTTCGCTTGCGCAGAGCATATGAAACTGCTCGAGAGTCTCAACAAATTTATCCATTGGGTCGAATAAACTCCTGCGTCGTAAAGCGGGTGAACTGGCCCTCCCAGTGGAGCGGCACCGTTTCCACCGCGCCGTGGCGGTTTTTGGCGATGATGAGCTCGGCGGCGTTGGGGTTTTCCGACTGGCCGCCGTCCTCCCCGTCCTTATAGTACGTGCTGCGGTACAAGAACATGACCACGTCCGCGTCCTGCTCGATGGAGCCGGAGTCGCGCAGGTCGGCAAGCTGAGGGCGGTGCTCCGCCCGGTGCTCGCTGCCGCGGGAGAGCTGGGCCAGCAGCAAAACCGGCACGTCCAGGTCCTTGGCCATAACTTTGAGGGTCCGAGTGATCTCGGAAACCTCCTGGACCCGGTTTTCCGTGCGCCGGCCGGTGGTCATCAAACCCAAATAGTCGATCATCACCAGATCCACCTGCTTCATCCGGCGAAGCTTCGCCTTAATTTCCGGGACGGTGATGGTGGAGGTATCGTCAAAATAAATAGGGGCGTTATGGAGCATGGAAGCCGCCATGGAAAAGGATTTCCACTCCTCCGGCGACAGACGCCCGGAGGTCAGCTGCGGCCCGGAAATGCGCGCTTCCGAGGAAAGCATACGCATGACAAGCTGCATGCAGGACATTTCCAAGGAGAAAAACGCCACCGTTTTCTTCTGCTTCACTCCCACGTTGTAGGCAAGGTTTAAGGCAAAGCTGGTTTTGCCCATGCCAGGGCGGGCCCCCAGAATAAGCAGGTCTGACTTATTGAAGCCGGTGAGCACCGCGTCCACCCCGGAAAGGCCGGTGGACAAGGGCGCAAATTCGCCGGTTTCGTCGGTGGAGAGTTTTTGCAGCCGGTCGTAGGCTTCCACGATGACGCTGCCGATGTGCCGCAGTTCCCCCGTGTCCCGGCCTTGGCGGATGTCGTAGATTTTCTGCTCGGCGCTGTCTAAAAGCACGTCGGCAGGAGTCTGCCCGTCAGCGGCGGTGTCGATGATTTCCCGGGACGCCAGGATCAGGGTGCGGATGTCGTACTTATTGCGTACAATCTCCGCATAGGTCATGACGTTTGCGATGGACGGGACCATCTGGGCGAGCTGGGTTAAGTAGGTTTTGCCCGCCGCGTCGTCATACACCTCCGCCGCCGTGAGCGCTTCGAGAACGGTGACAAAGTCCACCGGCTTCTGAAAGTCCTCCAGTGCGCACATCTGGGCGTAGATGGCCCGGTGCTGGGCCAGATGGAAATACTCCGGCTTTCGCAACACGCTGCGCACCCGGGAAAGACAGGAGCTGTCCAGCAAAATAGCACCCAAAACCGACTGCTCCGCTTCCAGGCTATAAGGCAGATTCAGCCCGTCCATTCCAAACGAATTCGACGCCGCACACATAAATTCCGGTTCCCTCCCTTCCTTCTCATTTATGCACCAAGATGCAGGCGGGGAAATTCCCCGCCTGCATCCGTCTTATCGGTTGCGCCTGCGTGCCGATAAACCGCACGGCTTTGTTGTTTATTCGCCTACGAGCACGTAAATATCCGCGGTAATGCCGGTGTAAAGCCGGACCTGGGCCTCATAGGTGCCGAACGCTTTGATGTCGCCGTCCATGGCGATTTTGCGCTTATCAATCTCCACACCCAGCTGCTTGCCCAGCGCCTCGGCCACTTCCTTGGAGGTCACCGAGCCGAAAAGCTTGCCGCCCTGGCCCGCCTTGGCGGAAATCTTCACCGTCTTTCCGGCAAGCGCTGCCGCCGCTTCCTTTGCCGCTTTGATTTCCATCTCCTGGCGGTGCTTCGCGGCCTGCTCTTTATTCTTAAAATCGTTCATCGCCTGGGCGTTGGCTTCCATCGCCAGGCCCTTCGGCAGCAGAAAATTGCGCGCGTACCCGTCGGACACGTTTACAAGCTGCCCGGCCTTGCCGGAGCCCTTCACGTCCGCCTTTAAAATCACCTTCATACCGATTCCCCCTATGTTAAACTTTCGCCGGCAGCTTTTTGACCGCCCGGCTCGCCTGATATACGTCAATGGCCTCCATCAGCTTCTGACGCGCTTCGGCCAGGGTCATCCCCTGCAGCTGCGCGCCCGCCATGGTCAGATGACCGCCGCCGCCGATAGCTTCCATAATCAGCTGTACGTTGACCGCCCCCATGGAGCGGGCGGAGACGAACACCGTCCCGTTCTCCCGGTAAAGGACAAAGGAGGCGTCCACCCCGTCGATGTAAAGAAGCTCGTCCGCCGCCTGGGCGGAACAGATGCGCATGTGCGGCCCGCCCCCGTCGGAAGCGGAGATGGCACAGGATTTGTACACCTGCGCGCCGGACACCAGCGCCGCTTTTTTCTGATAGGTGTCGATGCTGCTGGAAAAGAGCTTGCGCACCTCCACCGTGTCCGCCCCTTTGCGCCGCAGATAGGCGGCGGCCTCAAAGGTGCGCACGCCGGTGCGTAGAATGAAGTTCTTCGTATCCAGCATAATGCCCGACAGAATCGCCTCCGCCTCAAACCGGGTCAGAGAGGAATCGTCGGTGTATTCCAGCAGCTCCGCCACCATTTCGCTGGCGGAGGAAGCGGCCGGTTCGTGAAAGAAAATGACGGCGTTGTCTATGTAATCCACCATCTTGCGGTGATGGTCGATGACGACCACCGCCTTACACATCTGGTAAAGCTCCCTGGACTCGAGAAAATCCGGCCGGTGGGTGTCCACCACAATCAGCAGTGTGCGCCTGGTCACCGAGGTCACCGCCGCTTCCGGCGAAAGGAGAAGCTTGCCCATCCCGTTTTCATCCATCCGTTTGGTCAGGGCTCCCGAAAGGGAGGTCTCCCGGTTTAACACGATGGACACGGGCTTATTGTGGGTTTTCACCATCCGTGTCAGCCCCACCGCCGCGCCCAGGCAATCCAGGTCCGCGGCCTTGTGGCCCATGATCAGCACGTTTTCACTGCCGTCGATCAGCTCCGCCAAGGCCGACGCGATGATCCGGCTGCGCACCCGGGTGCGTTTTTCCACGCTTTTGGACACGCCGCCGTAGAACTCGTACCCTGCCTTGGATTTGATCGCCGCCTGATCGCCGCCCCGGCCAAGGGCCATATCCAGCGCCTGCCGGGCCATTTCCTCGCATTCACGCAAGGTGTCCCCGCCCCGGCCGATGCCGATGGACAGGGTGGCGCTCATGCGTTCGCCCACGGTAACCGAGCGGACCTCGTCAAGGACAGGAAACCGGTTGTCGATCATCTCCACGAGATGCCGCTCCTCCATGACGATCAAAAACCGGTCGCTTCCGATCTTTCGGATAAAACCGGTGGTCATCCCCATCCAGCGTTCCAGAAGGGTTTCGATCTGAACCGCCAGCTGGGCCCGTTCGCTTTCCTTGGCGTACTGCATAAGCTCGTCCATATTGTCCAGCACAATCAGGCCCACCGCCGGGCGGGATAACTTATATTCCTCCGCCGTCAGCTTTAAAACCGTATCGTCAATAAAATAAAGCATATACATGCCGTCCGCAGCCGAGGCTTTTCCGCCGTAAATGGTAAACTGACGGCTGCCCACCGTTACCGGGGTCGCCTTGCCGATCAAGGTATCCGGCGCATAGTCCGGCAGAACCCGGCGAAAGGGCATCTGAAACGCATCTCGGTTTCCCAGCACCCGTTCCCGGAAAAGGGCGTTGTAAAAGACGATCTGCTCGTCCTTTCCCAGCACCACCATGGGCAGCGGAAAGGTGGCGAGCACCTCCCGTTCGGCGCTGCCCATGGTGGATGTAAGCTTTTGCAGGTATCGAAACAATTCCTTTCGCACCCGCGCCATATGAATCAAGGTAAAGGTAAGCGCCAAGACAAAGACGGTCAGACAGCCGAAGAACACCCGCCGGTCCCAAAACCAGCTAAGCCCTGTAAAGAGCCCCACCAGGCAAAGCAGCACCGCCGGTACGCTGTTGAGATAGGTCAGTCCTTTCTTCATGCCGTCTTCCCCCGTTCCTTGTACGCTTACCGCCCAGGTTTTCTGCTAGATTTCCATGATAACCGGCAAAATCATCGGGTTGCGCTTGGTGCGGTCAAAAATCAGCTTGCTCAGATCGTCGCGCACCCGGGTCTTGATGTTGCCCCACTCGCGGATGTTGTGGTCGCTGCAGTCCTCCAGCGCCGTCTGTACCTTGCGCTTGATGTCATCCATCAGGTTCTCCGACTCGCGCACATACACAAAGCCTCTGGATACAATGTCCGGTCCGGAAATGATGTGCCCGTCCATGGAGTCGATGGTGGCGACCACCACGATCAGGCCGTCCTCGGCCAGATGCCGCCGGTCGCGCAGCACGATACTGCCCACGTCGCCCACGCCAATGCCGTCCACCATGACCCGGCCGGCGGGAACCGTGCCCACGTCCTTCATGGTGTTGCGGGTGAATTCCACCACCTTGCCGATGTCCGGCGTGAAGATGTTCTTTATCGGAATGCCCATGCTCTTGGCAAGGCCCACGTTCTTCTGCAAATGCTTCTGTTCGCCGTGGACGGGAATAAAGAACTTGGGCTTAGTGATGCCCATCATGAGCTTGAGCTCCTCCTGGCAGGCGTGGCCGGACACATGCACCTCATACATCCGCTCGTAGACTACCTCACAGCCCAATTTCAGAAGCTCGTCGACCACCTTGCCCACCGTCTTTTCATTGCCGGGGATGGGGGTGGCGGAGATAATGATAAAGTCCTCCGGGCCTACCGCCACCTTACGGTGGTCGGAGAAGGCCATGCGCGTCAGCGCCGACATGGGCTCGCCCTGGCTGCCGGTAGTGATGAGGACGATTTTTTCCTTAGGGTAATGGTTGATCTGGTCCAGGTCGACGATAATCCCGTCTGGCACCTTCAGATACCCGAGCTCCATCCCCACGCTTGCCACGTTGACCATGCTGCGCCCGGAAAGGGCCACCTTGCGCCCGTAACGGGCGGCGGCGTCGATGATCTGCTGAACCCGGTGGATGTTGGAAGCAAAGGTCGCGATGACGATGCGCCGGTGCTCGGCCCGCTTGAAGAGCACATCAAAGCTTTCGCCCACGCTGCGCTCGGACTTGGTGTAGCCGGGACGTTCGGCGTTGGTGGAATCCATCAGCAGCGCCAAAACTCCTTTGCGCCCGTATTCCCCGAACCGGCCCAGGTCGATCATTTCCCCGTGAATGGGGGTGCAGTCGATCTTAAAGTCACCGGTCTGGATGATGACGCCGGCGGGGGTGGTAATGGCGAAGGCCACCGCACCCGGGATGGAATGGTTGACGTGAATGAGCTCAATGGAAAAGCAGCCGAGCTTAATGACCTGACCCGGCGCGCACACATTGAGCTTCGTTTTGTTTAAAAGTCCGTGCTCGCGCAGCTTGCCCGCCACCAGGCCCAAAGTAAGCTGGGTGCCGTAAAGGGGGACATTGAACTTCTTGAGCAGGAAGGGCAGAGAACCGATGTGGTCCTCATGGCCGTGGGTGAGCACGATGCCGCGGATTTTGTTCTTGTTGCGTTCGACAAAGGTGAAATCCGGGATTACCAGGTCCACACCCAGCATATCCTCGTCCGGGAAGGCAAGGCCGCAGTCCACGATAAACATATCGTCGCCGCACTCGTACAGGGTCATGTTCTTGCCGATTTCGTTGAGGCCGCCCAGAAAATAAATCCGCACCGGCTGGTCCTTGCCGTCCTTGCGGATGGCCTTTGCCGCCACGTCCTTCCCGCGGGGCTTGGCCGCCGCCGGACGCGGACCGAAACGAGATTTTCCCTTACCCTGGGAAGACGCCTTTTTCTCCGGTTTCTTCTTGGAAACGGGCGCCTCCACTTCCTTTTTCTCGACCTTCTTTCCCTGGCCTGCGGGCTTTGCCCGCCGCTTGGGTTTGGTTTGGTTCGGCTTAGGTTGGGTTTCCGCCGCCGGAGCCAGTGTTGTAGTTTTTTCGTTTGCCACTCGATAACCTCCATATTTTTTCAAAGGGAAGCACAGCAAACCAAACCTGTCCGTTTGTCTTGCGCGGGCAGGTGTGTTTTGTCGACTGTCCTAATGTTTCCGTACACATTTTGCATATTCCCAGTCTTCCCGCCGGAAGGGGATTTTCATCGGTTGTCTTCAGTATTCCCCAAAAAGCCGCCTGTCGTACACGGAGAAAGGAAAAATTTGAAGCCCGTATGTTCTCCATCCAGCCGGAACCCGCAAACCCGGTCTGCGGATATAAAAACAGTCCGTCGCTGTCAAAAGTCCATCTCAGTTTAGTATAAAACGGTAGAACGAATCATTTTGTCAGAAAGGAACGAAGCCCTGCGATAAGTAAAGCCGGCGTCAAAAGGCGCGCGGCGCAGGGGAAATCCCTTTTGGTTCCTCCTGCTGTATCCAAAAAATGCAACATGTATATTGTTTTATTGTACCTGCCGGCACCCTTTCTGTCAAGGACGCCGGCAGGGATTCCCGATTGTACATAGATTCTTTACAAATCCAAAGGCGGCGTTTCTTTTGGGGTCTCCTGGCGGAAAATGGCTTCCTGAAGCCCTTCGCACAGCTCCATGGCGGTCTCGAAATTGGCCGCCTCGGCCAGAATTTTAAAGCCCTTGCCCCGTTTGGCCGGGCGCACCAGCACCTTTCCTTTGCCCATGCTGATGAGCACTCCTTCGGCCGCGTCCCCACGGTAGCCTTCCCCGGCCAACCGCTTGAGGGCCCGGCCGGGATTTCCTTCCCAGGGAATGCTCTTCTGGGCGATGGAGAAGCCGGGAATCTGCTCCAAAAGCGCATGCAGAGTGGTTTTTTTCTCCTTTAGAATCCGAAGGAGTTTTACCGCGCACATCATGCCGTCGCGCACCCAGGGCTGCCGCTCGGCCAAAGTCCTCGCTTCCTTGTCGCAGGCGCCGGTGGGGCAGTCCAGATACCGCAGCACCCGCCGTCCTTCCCGTCCCGCCAGATGATCGATGGCCCGGGGCGCCTCATAGGGAAGGGCCACGTCGTTTCCTTTTTGGAATTCGTCCCAGCAGCATAGGGTGAGCACCTTTTCGGCCCAAACGTAGCCGGTTTCCTCGTCGGCCGCCGCCAGCCGGGTCCCCGATGCGCCGATATGCAGCTGAAGACCCGATTCCACCGTACAGCCAAGGCCGAACAGTACCTCCCGCAGCACCCGCCCTGCTAAGGGAGAAGCGGACTTAACGGCCGCGTTCATCCCGGAAAGGCCGCCCGGTGCATACTCCCTGAGCGCGAGCTTATACTGTTCGAGAACGCCGGGCACCGGCTCGGCTTCCCGGATTTCTTCGTAGGCGCAGCGGGAAAATTCCCCCCGCTGCATACAAGCATCCAAATCCCGCTCCATGCTGCGGGGCAAGGGCAGGCCCTGGCCAGTGCAGAGGGCCAGGCGGGTTTTGAGCCCGCCGGAAACAAAGACGCCCATCTGCGCGCCGCACAGCTGGGTGCCGTAGCGCAGGGCGGATTCGAAAAGCTCCCCGAAGTCCAGCACCCC
>CAMLYM010000105.1 GCA_946491705.1 uncultured Clostridia bacterium | reverse complement strand
GGCCATTGAGCGGGCCCAGGTCTGCGTGATCCTCATCGACGCCACCGAGGGCTTTACCGAGCAGGATTCCAAGGTGGCGGGCCTGGCCCACGAGGCGGGAAAGGCCTGTCTCATCGCGGTCAACAAGTGGGACGCGGTGGAGAAGGACGGGCGTACCATGGACGAAGCCCGCAAGAAGCTGATGCAGGATTTTTCCTTTATGTCCTACGCGCCCATCATCTTTATATCCGCAAAGACCGGCCAGCGGGTTGATCGGCTGATGGAGTTGATTAAGTTTGTCAACAGCCAGAACGCCATGCGCATTTCCACCGGAATGCTCAACGACGTGCTCGGGGACGCCACCGCCCGGGTGCAGCCCCCGTCCGACAAGGGCAAGAGGCTGAAAATCTACTACATCACTCAGGCATCCACTCGTCCGCCCACCTTTGTCTGTTTTGTAAACCGGGCGGAGCTCTTTCATTTTTCCTACCAGCGCTACATCGAGAACCGGATTCGGGAAGTGTTCGGCCTGGAAGGAACGCCGGTGCGCTTTATCATCCGGGAACGGGGCGACGGCAAGGCGTAACGGCACGCACAAAATCGCAGCGGCGCGGGGAAACGTGCGCCGTAAAGGGGAGGCAAAAGCGGCATGGCCGGCTTTTTTGGTGAGATTGGGGATTTTATCGCGCAAAACGCGCTGGCCTTCGTCCTTACGGCGGCGGCCGCGTATCTGCTTGGAAGCATCAGTTCGGCGGTCATCTTTTCCAGGCTGTTTACCGGTAAAGACGTGCGCACCCAGGGGAGCGGCAACGCGGGGATGACCAACGTGCTGCGTTCCTCTGGAAAGCTGCCGGGTATTTTGACGGCGGTAGGGGACGTAGCCAAGGTGGCGATTGCCATTGTAATCGGCCGGTTGCTGTTTGAGTACCTGGGCGCTGCGGACGTTTCCATGGACACCCGGATGCTCTATGCCACCTATCTGGCGGGCTTTTGCTGCACGATGGGGCACTTGTTCCCCTGTTACTTCGGCTTTAAGGGCGGCAAAGGGGTTCTCACCACCGCCGGGATGATCCTGTTTGTGGACTGGCGCATTTTTCTCATTGTGGTGGCGGTTTTTGTGGTGGTGCTGGTGCTGTCGAGGATGGTGTCTCTTGCGTCGGTTTCGGCCGCAGTGGCTTACCCTCTGGCAACCTTTAGCATGACCTATTTTCTCGATTATTTTTCCGCGCCCACCCATGCGAACTTTACCATGGTGGTCATTACCACAACGATCGCTTTGGTCATGGGCGTGATTGTCATTGCCAAACACCGCACCAACCTTGTGCGGATTTTCCGCGGCGAGGAGAAGCAGATCGGTGCGAAAAAGAAAGAAGGAGAAGGCTGATGGCGAAGATTCGTGTCATGGGCGCCGGCGGCTGGGGAACGGCCCTTGCCATGATGGCCGACCGCAGCGGCCACCAGGTGAGCATGTGGTCGGTGTTCGAGGAAGAGGTGGAGCGTCTATCTAAGGTACGGGAGCATAAAAAGCTGCTGCCTGGGGTGAAAATCCCGGATTCCATCGAGATCACCGGGGACTTGGCTTCCACTGCGCAGGCGGATTTGGTGATTCTGGCGGTGCCCTCCTTTGCCGTGCGGGATACGGCGCGGCTTTTAAAGGGCGTGCTGGCTGAGGGGACTGTGGTGGTTAACGTGGCGAAGGGCTTTGAAGAAGAGCATCTGCTGCGGCTGTCCCAGGTCATCGAGGAAGAACTGCCCGAGGCACGGGTAGCGGTTTTATCTGGTCCATCCCACGCGGAGGAGGTATCCAGAGGGGTTCCCACCACAGTGGTGGCCGCCTCCAGGTCGAAGGAAGCCGCTTGCTTTGTGCAGGATACCCTGATGAATTCTGCGCTTCGCGTTTACGTCAATCCCGACCTGACCGGTGTAGAGTTGGGCGGGGCGCTGAAAAACATCATCGCGCTGGCCGCCGGTGTCTGCGACGGGCTTGGGTTGGGGGACAATACCAAGGCCGCTCTGATGACCCGGGGTTTGACTGAAATCGCCCGCCTGGGCGTGAAGATGGGGGCCAAGCAGGAGACCTTTGCGGGCCTGACCGGCATCGGCGACCTGGTGGTCACCTGCACAAGTATGCATTCGCGAAACCGCCGGGCAGGCATTCTGATCGGCAAAGGGATAGAACCCAAGGAGGCGGTCAGGCAGGTGGGAATGGTGGAAGGATACTTGGCCACCCATTCGGCCTATAAGCTTTCTCAAAAATACGGCGTGGAAATGCCCATTACCGCCGAGTGCTATCAGGTGCTTTTCCACGATAAGGACCCCAAGCTCGCCATCACCGACTTGATGGAACGTCCCAAACGAAGCGAAGCGGAAACCACCTGGCTGGATTTTCACCGCCAGGATTAGATAAAATCCACAAAGTATAAATTATGTGAGAGGTGCATTGTAAATGAATTTTGAGTTACTTCATCCGGCCGACCAGCTCGTCATTATGATGGAGCGCATTTATCAGTACGGTATGACGACCACCTCCGGCGGGAACCTTTCCATTCGCACGCCGGAAGGGGATATTTGGATCACTCCTGGCAGCATCGACAAGGGCAACCTGCGCCGGGAGGACATGGTGCATGTCCTGCCTGACGGGCAGATCATCGGCCGACACAAGCCTTCCGTGGAGCTTCCCTTCCATCAGCAGATCTACAAGCTGCGCCCCGACCTGTCCGCGGTGCTGCACGCCCATCCGCCGGCCCTGGTGGCGTTCTCCAACGTTTCCCGCATCCCGGACACCCACATCATCCCCAACGTGGACCTGGTCTGCGGCCGGGTGGGCTTCGCCCCCTATGCCATTCCGGGTAGCAAGGAGCTGGGCGACAAGATCGCCAGCGTCTTTGAAGAGGGTTACAATGTAGTTATGCTGGAAAACCACGGCGTGGTAGTCGGCTCTGAGAACATCTTCAAGGCCTTCATGGCGTTCGAGACCCTGGAGTCCTGCGCCCGCCTGGAGATCAACGCCAATCGCATCGGCACGGTGCATTCCCTGACCGACAAGCACCTGCGCATGTCCCATCTTAAGGAAAACACCTGCCGTGAGCTCGACGAGTTCATTCCCAATCGCCACTATGCGGACGAAAACAATTCCCGCCGGGAAATGGTGGAATTCATTCACCGTTCTTACGACCAGAGACTGTTCAACAGCACCGAGGGCACCTTCTCCGTGCGCCTGAATGACAATTCCTTCCTCATCACCCCTTATATGAAGGACCGCAAGTACCTGCAGGTGGAGGACATTGTCCGTATCGACGGTGAACAGCGGGAGGCCGGCAAGACCCCCAGCCGCTCGGTCATGCTGCATAAGAACATTTACGACAAGCATCCGGAGATCAACTCCGTGATCATCGCCCACGCGCCCCACATTATGGCTTTTGCAGTCACCGACCGGGAGTTTGACAGCCGCACCATTCCGGAGAGCTACATCCAGTTGCGCACGGTAAGCAAGGTCCCCTATGGATCTTCCTTCATGCAGCCGGAAATGGTCGCCGAGATGCTCACTCCCTCTAACCCGGTGGTCCTGGTGGAGAACGATTGCATCATCGTCACGGGCGCCAGCCTCTTAAACGCCTTCGACCGTTTGGAGGTAGCCGAGTATTCCGCTAAGTCCATCATTGATTCCGAGGTTTTGGGCAAGGTTAACATCATCAGCGACGAAGAGGTTGAGGAAATCGAGACGGTCTTCAACCTGAAATAAGCTGTTCGGATGTTGGGAAATCGGTCTGTCGTTTGGCAGACGTGATCGTGATAGCAGCAGCCGGAAGGGAAAATTCCCTTCCGGCTGCTGCTTTTTAAAGAATGAGACCATGCCGCCGCTTTGTCACGAAAAAGGAAGGCGCTATGAATGCCGAAAAAAGCAGCGGCGAAAATATGGGGGCGGCCTTTTTCCTGGAATAAACGAAAAAGAGCGAACCGTTTTAAAAACGGTTCGCTCTCAGCTGTCTGCTTTGTTATATCGCACGGGTTACCTTGCCGGAACGCAAGCAACGGGTGCAGGCATAAATTCTCTTGGGACTGCCTTCGACGATTGCTTTCACGCGTTTGATATTGGGCTTCCACGTCCGATTGGAACGGCGATGGGAGTGGGAAACCTTAATTCCGAAAGATACATCCTTACCGCAGATGTCGCACTTTGCCATGTGTCTGCACCTCCTTTAGAACCTCGAGTAAGTCAACATTGCTATGATAGCAGAAAATGTTACGAAAAGCAAGCGTTTTTTTGCCAATGGACAGAGAGAAATGCATATTTTTTCTTGTCCGCCGTTCCTTTTTATGGCCCAAAGCGCATAGGGGCGGTGCCCCTGCCCATGATAACAGGAGAAAATGCGGAAACCTGTTTGACAAAATTCATGGTTTCGTTATTGACTTGCAGGGAAGAGTATTGTAGGCTTAGAGGGAAAATTTCTCAAATTAAGCGACGGAATTTCCTGGGGAAAGCAGGGCGCCGTTTGATTTTTCGGTCAGGTGAGGAGAGCATGAAACCGTTGAGACGAAAAGAAATTTGGCCGAATGCGGCTACCTATACGTTGTCTTTCCTGCTGCCCGCGGCAGTGTTGCTTGCCGCCTACGCGGTGTTCGGCGTTTTTCCCTTTGGGGAAAAGTCGGTTCTGGTCACCGACATGAGCCAGCAATATGTAGATTTCCATTCCTGGCTCTACGATGCGGTCAAGGGTGGGGACAGCCTGTTCTTCAGCTGGAATACCGGCATGGGTATGAACCTGACGGGGATTTTCAGCTTTTACCTGGCAAGTCCCTTTTCCCTGTTGGTGCTGCTGTTTGAGCGCACTCAGGTGCAGGATGCGCTCTTTTTCATCACCCTGCTCAAGGCAGCCTGCGCGGGGCTTACCTTCAGCATATTTGCCAAACGGATCCTCGGCTTAAGGAACGCCAAAAATGTGACCTTCTCGGTGATGTACGCCGCTATGAGTTATGTGGTGGTCTATGCGCTCAACATCATGTGGCTCGACGGGGTGATTCTGCTTCCGCTGGTCGCCCTTTCCCTGCACAGTCTGATGGAGAAGAAACGGATGGCTCCTTTCACTATCTGCATGACCCTGTGCTTTTTGACCCAGTTTTACATCGGATTTATGATCGCCATTTTTTCCACTATCTATCTGGTCAGTGAACTGCTGCGCAAAAAGGGGCTGACCCTGCGGGAATTCTGGACCCGGTTCTGGCGGTTTGCCCTGAGCGGAATTCTGGCCGCCGGGATGGCGGCCGTGCTGCTTGTCCCTACCTATCTTTCCCTCCAATACGTTTATTACTATATTGAAACCGGCAGCGTGGGTCCTATGGTCCTCAATCCCCTGGACGTGCTCGGAAAACTGTTTTTCGGCAGTTATGACACCATTACCTACGGTCTGCCCAATCTCTTCTGCGGGATGCTGACCCTGCTTTTGCTTCCCCTTTATTTCTTAAACCGCAACATCGAAAAGCGGGATAAATGGGTATCCGCCGGCGTTCTAGCCGCGTTTTTCATCAGCATGATGGTCTGGCCTATCAACCTGTTCTGGCACGGTGGGGACGAGCCCACCTGGTTTCCCTACCGGTATACCTTCGCGGTCTGCTTTTATATGCTGCTGCTGGCCGTCAAGGCGGTTCGCAACCTGGACGGCGTTACTGGACAGCACGTGGCCGTCAGCTTTGCCGCCCCCTCCGCCTTCGCGGCCCTCATGCTGCTTGTGACCAGCTCCGACTGGCTTTACGACACCATGGACGGGCTGGGGCTCAAAGTGCTGCTGCCCAACACCCGCACCGACGTGACCGTCAAAGTAGTGGTGGCCTCGGCGGTGCTGCTGGCCCTGTATGGAGGGGCGGTGCTGGCAATGAAATACCGGCCCCGTATGAGAAAAATGTTATGCGTGGGGCTGTGCCTGCTTGTGAGCGTGGAGATGTTTGCAAACGCAAGCGAGCTCATTCGCTCCATTGACCGGGAGCTTCCTTACGACAATCACAGCAAATACGAAAACCATCTCCGTGTCACCGGGGAATCGGTGCAGGCGGTCAAAGATATGGACAAAGGCTGGTACCGGCTGGAAAACCACGACATGCGAAACGCCAACGACGCGTTGTCTCTGGATTACAACGGCATCGCTCATTACAGCTCCTTTACCAACCAGAAAACCTCCCGCTTTGTCAATCACCTGGGAATGGTGTCCAACGTCCAGAACCGGTTTTGGCGGTATTACGGGGCTTCCACGGTAACCGATTCTCTTTTCGGCGTCAAGTACGTGCTGGGAAGCAGTGAGCGCCGGGCGGGCTTTACCAGGGTGAAGTCTTTGGAAAGCGGGAAACACGTCTATGAAAATGAAAACGCCCTGTCTCTGGGATACATGGTAGATTCCTCTTTGCAGGACTTTACCTATGATCCGGAGGAATACGACCCCTGCAAGCTGCAAAACGAGCTGCTTTGCGCCATGACCGGTGAAAATAAGCCCGTTTACACGCGCGTCCCTCTGCAGGAAGCCATCCCTTCCGACAACCTGAAGATTACCGCACAGGGAGAGTGGGACTATATTGAGTCCAACAACGGCTATGCCGGCACCATGCGCTACCGCTTTGTCAATCCCAAATCCCAGAACCTGTGCTTTTATATCAAGAGTGCCGGCCTTTCCGATACCTCCACGGTCTATGTAAACGGCATGCCCCTCAACGGAACGGGATATGACTTTATCGGCCTAATGGACTTGGGTTTTTTTGAAGCCGGAGAAGAAGTGGTCGTCAGCTTTTCCATCAATCGTTCCCCTGTTATGCTCCAGGCGCCCCTGCTGTACGGCTTCGATGCCGACCGGTTCTCTGCCCTGTGCGGAAAGCTCAAGGAACACCAGATGGTTGCCGTTAAAGAAGGCAATTCCTCCGTCAAGGGAAGGGTGGACGCAGGCGAGGGCGGCCTTCTCTTTACTTCCATTCCCGCCGACCCCGGCTTCTCGGTCACCGTGGACGGAGAACCTGCCCAGCTTGTACGGATTGCGGATGCGTTCTTGGCAGTAAATCTTACTGCTGGGGAACATGAAATAGAATTTACCTTTGTGCCGGAGGGCCTCCCTCTCGGCGGGATCGTTTCCGTTGTTTCTCTGGCGGCGGGAGCCGTGATTCTTTGGTGCAACGATACCGGGCGCTTTGCGCCCGGCCGGAAACGGAGAAAACGGACCGCGAAAGGTGGTTGACGCTATTGGTATAGAAGCGGCACGTTTGCGTGTAAATATTATTGACTTTTTCGCGTAAAATCTCTTGTATTTCGTATTTGGGTGTGGTATAATCGTGCCATAGCGCAGAAGGCCGGGAATAAACCGGCTGCGTGAATGCATATGCATGAGAATCATCGTTCCTGGAAGGAGGGAGAGGCTGGATGGATGTTTTCGCAATTGTCTGGCTGGTCGCCATTCTTGTTCTGGCCCTGGTAGAGGCGGGGACCACCCAGTTGGTCGCCATTTGGTTTGTGGTGGGCAGCGTGGGCGCGTTTGTTGCAAACCTGTTTAACACCCCGCTTTGGGTGCAGTTGATTGTGTTTGTTGCCGTATCCATTCTGTCGCTGGCTCTGACCCGGCCGTTTTTGAAAAAGTACCTGGCCGTCAAAAAGGTCAGCACCAACGCCGACCGATACGTGGGGGAGACCGCCGTGGTTACCGATGCCATTGACAATTCCCTTGCCAAAGGACAGGTGAAGGTGCTTGGCAGCATTTGGACTGCCCGGTCCGCCGACGGCTCGGCCATCGCCGAGGGAGCCAGGGTCAGGGTGGAGGCCATTGACGGGGTCAAGCTGATTGTGGTGCCGGTGGAGGACGAAGGACCGCAGAAATAAGAGGAAGATTTCTCTGGACCCGTCTGACCTGGGTCAGCTGTGGGTGCATCCCCTAAGGAGGAAGCGAACATGGGGTGGAGCATAGCGCTTGGTATCATTTGTATTCTTATCGGTCTGTTCCTGTTTTTAAAGCCTCAGTGGTTTTGGGCGGTCACGGAGCGGTGGAAATCCTACCGGGCGGAGGAACCGTCCGACTGGTACCGGATGAGCACCAAAGCGGGCGGTGTTCTCTTTATGGCTATGGGTATTGTGTTTGCTCTTCTGCCGCTGGTATTGCGGTAGAAAGGGCGGCTGTTTTCTCTTTGTCGCAATCAGGCCGTTTTCAAAGGACGGTCTGTAAAAAGAACGTGCAATTTAGGAGGGTATTATGGATTTCGTCATTTATGTTGTCATTGCTCTTGTGGTTCTGGCGCTCATCATTCTGATTGCAAACATCAAAATTGTACCCCAGGCCAATGCCTATGTGGTGGAGCGTCTGGGCGCGTACAAATCCACATGGGGTACGGGCATTCATTGGAAGGTTCCGTTTGTGGAGCGCATTGCCAAGAAGGTTTCCCTCAAGGAGCAGGTGGTGGATTTTCCGCCCCAGCCGGTTATCACCAAGGATAACGTT
>CAMLYM010000104.1 GCA_946491705.1 uncultured Clostridia bacterium | reverse complement strand
TTCGTTACACATTTGGTACAAAACTCCAAATTTCCTTTCTCCCTTTAAAAAGCCCTTTGGGGGCGTTTCCCGAAATAGGGCTTTTTGTCTGCACTTTTGGCACCGTCACCTGTATCCCGAGGAGGACCGCCGTCCCACAAAGAAGAACACAGGAAGAAGAGTGATCCGTTCTTCACGGCCAACACACTAAAATAATTTGTATCAACCTTTATATATAATCCATATGGGTGTTTTCTAAACCGTCATTGTTCTGTTTTTGCAAGAAAACAGGGCCTGGGACGAAACTTGTCCCAGGCCCTTTCTGATAAAATACAGCACGCACTTATCCAAAATGGATTATTCTCTTTAAATAATACGAATCGCAAACTGCGGACAGTAGGTGGTGCAGTACCCACAGGTCAGGCAGCGGTCCTGAAGGATATGGGCTTTATGGGTTTCCTTACCCATTTCCATCGCCAAGTTGGGACAGCCCTTCACGCAGCGTCCGCAGCCGATGCAAAGGGATTGGACCACCGTATACCGCTTGCTCCAGCCTTGCACGTCGGGCAGCTCGTCGGCCGGGATGCCGCTAAAGTACTTGAGGTTATACTCCACCTCCCGCAAGGACACCATACCCAGCGCCACCGCCGCAATTCCGGGGATGTTTCTTGCGTAGCGCATGCAGTCGTCAAACTCGTTGATGTGCAGCCCGCCGGACAACGCTTTCATCAAATAGACGCCCTTGCCGGCATCCACCGCCATTTGCACGGCCTTCTCCATGTCCGCCCGGGTTCCTTCCAGGATACCGGTGCCGTGGAGGTTGAGGATAGGGAACACCACATCCAGCTCCTCCATCCCGGCCGCCCGCTCCACCACCTTAACATTGTGGGTGGAAATGCCGACGGCGCGCAGGATGCCTTTCGCCTTATAGTCGAGCATGCATTGCAGAGTGCCTGCCCGGTCCTCGAACACAGAGGTTCCTGCCCGGGCGGCGTGAAGCAGCATAATGTCGATCACGTTGATATCCAGCTCCCGGCGCGCTTCCTCGATGGCCGCCTGCATCCCCTCATAATCGGCGGCGGCCGACTTGGTGGCGATCACCGGGCGGATCCCGGCCCGCTTGATTCCTAAGCGGATGGGGGCGTAGGTCTGGTACATCTGGGCAGTGTCGATAAAGTTAATTCCGCCCAAAATCCCCGCCTCCACCAGCTTAGCCGACTCTTCCACCGGCATGTCCTTCTGTGCGGGGCCCATGGGTAGCGCGCCGAAGCATAGCTCGGTCACTTCGAGCCCTGTGCGTCCCAATATGTTCGTTTTCATAGAAGTACCGCCTCTTTCCTTCGATTTTTCCGTTTTCAGCGGTTGCCTTTGTTCGACATAGGCAGTTCCCCGCCCGTTTCAAGCATCCGCAGCCGGCACGCTCGCCGCCGAAACCAATGAACCGCGCCGAAGAACACCCGATCCCGCCGCCAAACAAGGGGAGAGATCTGCTTTTCTTTTATTCTATCACAGATTTCCCTTCTTTTCTACCAAAAACCCCGCGTTATCCAGCCAGGTGCATCTGGGAGGAATACAGCTGATGGTAAAGCCCGCCCTTTGCCATGAGCTCCTCATGGGTACCGGCCTCGGCAATACGGCCTTGGTCGATGTACAAAATCCGGTCGCAGCGTTCGATGGTGGAAAGCCGGTGGGCGATGATGAAGGAAGTGCGGCCCTTAAGCAGCAGGGCGATTCCTTCCTGCACCAGCCGTTCGGTGGCGGTGTCGATGGAGGAGGTGGCCTCGTCAAGCACCAGGATTTTCGGGTCATTAAGCAGGGTCCTTGCAAAGGCGATGAGCTGCTTTTGCCCTTGGGACAGGCCTCCTCCCCGCTCCTTGACCACTGTGTCGTACCCGCGTTCCATTTGGATAATAAACGCATGGGCATGAACCGCCTTGGCTGCGGCGATCACTTCCTCATCGGTAGCGTCCAACCGGCCGTAGCGAATGTTGTCCATCAAGGTTCCGGAGAAGATAAAGCTGTCCTGGAGCATGATGCCCATCTGGCTGCGCAGGGAATGGAGGGTCACGTCCATGACGCTGTTTTGGTCAATGCGCACTTGACCGAGTTCTATGTTATAAAACCGGCTGATTAAGTTGACGATGGTGGTTTTGCCCGCGCCGGTGGGGCCCACAAGGGCAATGCTTTCTCCGGGACGGGCGGTGAAGCTCACGTCGTTTAATATCCGCACCCCCGGCTCGTACTCAAAGGACACGTGGTCGAACTCCACTTTTCCCGTGATGGGAGGCAGCTCATAGGCCCCTTCCTTGTCTTCAATGACGCTGGGCTCGTCGATGAGCTCGAAAATGCGTTCCAGGTACGCCACGCAGTTGATAAACTGGTTGTAGATCTGGGCCAGGTTGGTGATGGGCTGCCAAAACCGGGAGGCGTAGGTGCCCATGGCCAGCAGCACGCCGAAGGAAACCATCGGGTCAAACCAGTAAACCCCCGCGATGTACACCAAAGTCAGCACCACCTGGGAGACGATTTCCACCGTAGGCGGCACCGCGTTAAAGAGGACCTCCATTTTCAGCCACGCTTTGCGGTACCCTTCCGACAGCTTCTCAAAGATGCCCTCGTTTGTCTCCTGGCGGTGGAACATCTGGGTCACGCTGGCTCCGTCGATGGATTCCTGCACGTAAGCGTTTAAGTTGGAGGTTTTGTTGGAGACGTTCTGCCAGGCCCGGTGCTGCTTGTGCTTAATCAGGAAGATAAAGACACCCAGCACCGGAAGGCCCGCCATGGTGATCAGGGCCAGCGGCACCGATACCTGCAGCATGAAGACGCAGATGAAAACGATGTTGATAATTTCCACGATGAAGTTGATGATGCCGTTGGAAAACATCTCGGAGATGGAGTTGATGTAGTGGACCACCCGCACGAGAATCTTGCCGTGGGGGCGGTTGTCAAAATAGGAAAAGGGCAGGGTCTGCAGATGGTCAAACAGGTCCTTGCGGATATCGTGAACGATGCCGTGGCCCACCCGGGCCATGAGCACGCCGCGGATATAGTTGGCCGCCACGCTTATAAGGACGGTCAGCAGCAAAAGCCCGCCTAAGAACAAAAGCTGCCCTACGTCCTTGTTTGGTACCGCCACGTCCAGCGCCTGCTGCATGAAAAGAGGCCCGGTCAGCGCCACTACCGCTCCCACAAAGGAGACGAGCAGCGCGGTGATCATCCGCTTTTTGTAACGGGACACGTAGACAAAGCTTCGCTTGAAATGCTCCCATCGAAAGGGGGATTCCAGCTCTTCGTCCACGTCATACCGGTTGCGCGCCATATGCACTCGCCTCCTTTTCGGTCTCAATGTTGTTTTGCAGCGCCCAGATGCTGTAGTAATACCCCCGCTCTTGCATCAGCTCTTCATGGGTGCCTTGTTCGGTGATGCGCCCCTCCTGAAGCACATAGATGCGCTGGGCGTTTCGCACGGAGGATACCCGCTGGGCAATGATGATCTTGGTGCAGGGGAAGGGCAGATCCTTTAAATTGGCCTGGATGGCCTTTTCCGTCTCCATGTCCACCGCGGAGGTGGTATCGTCCAGAATCAGGATAGGCGGCTTTACCGCCAGGGCCCGGGCCAGGGCAATGCGCTGCTTCTGGCCGCCGGAAAGGCCCACGCCCCGTTCCCCCACCAGGGTCTCGTATCCCTGGGGCATAGATTTGATAAACCCGTCCGCCTGGGCAAGGGCGGCAAAGCGGCGCACCTCCCTATCGGAAAGCTCCGGCACACCGTGGCGGATGTTCCCGGCAATGGTGTCGGAAAAGAGAAACACTTCCTGGGTGGCCATGCCGATGGAGGTGCGCAGGGAAGCAAGGGTCCATTCCCGGGTATCCCGCCCGTCCACCAGCACCTGGCCCGAGGACGGGTCGTAGAGCCGGGTAATCAGATTGGCGATGGAGGTTTTCCCCGACCCGGTGGGGCCCATGATGCCGATGGTGCTCCCGGGTGGCGCCCGGAAGCTTACGTCTCTAAGCACTTGCTTTTGGTCGAGATGCAAAGAGACATGGGAAAATTCCACCGCTCCCTGCATCCGGCCTTCCCGCTTCACCGCCCGCTTTTGGTCCGCAATGGAGGGCTTTGCGTAGTAAATCTCAATGATCTTGCTGCAGGAAACGAGAAATCGCTGGATGTCGTTTAAAAGCATGCCCAGGTTTTTGAGAGGGTTCGCCAGGGCCCACACCAGGGTGGAAAAAGCCAAAAGGTCCCCGGCGGTCAGCCGCCCCCCGATTAGGAACAGGCCCCCGACCACCACCACGATGATGGTAAGCGACTGGGAGAGAAAGTCGATAAAGGGCTGAAACTTCAGCCACGTCAGCGACGCTTTCAGATTGATGTCCCGGAAGGCCGCGTTCTTCTCCTCAAACCGCTCCTTTTCGAATTCCTCCCGGGCAAAGGCCCGCACCACCCGGTTTCCCGCGATGTTCTCCTGGGCGTTGGTGTTGAGCTTGGAGAGGCGCTCGCGCACCTCCACGAAAATGGGCTGGATCTTCTTTGAGAACAATAGGCTGACCACCGCGATACAAGGGGCCACAATCAGCATCACCAGGGTAAAGAGAGCGTCCACCGTGAAAAAGTAGATTAGGGTGGCGGTCAGAAGCACCACCGTGTCTACCACCACGAAGCTGATCCAGGCGGTGGTGTGGCGGATGAGCTCCAAGTCGCCGGTCATGCGGGTCATCAGGTCACCGGTGGTGTAGCTGCCGAAAAAGCGGGTGTCCTCGTTTTCAATCACATGGTAGAGCTGGCGGCGCACATTCTTGATCAGGTGCTGGGAGGAGCACTCCAGCGACATGTTCATGCAGTAGCGCAAAAGCAGGCGCACCAGCTGGGTAAGCAGCATGGCGCCCAAAAACCAGGGCAGCAAATCCGGCTTTTGCGGGGTGATAACCTGGTCGATCATCATCTGGGAAAGCTTGGGGTTGATCATCATCATCATGGAGGTGACGGCCGACAAAATCAGCCCGAGCACCCACAGCCCCTTGCGCTTCCCTAAGTTCTTCCAAATCCATTTGAGCTGGAACATGGCATCTCCTTCTTTTCAAAAAATAAGCGCCTCTTTTTCACAAAGAGGCGCTAACAGACCCAGTTGCCCGTATCTTTCACAGGATCCGGCGGCCTCTTTTTTCGTGCGGCATTTTGGTTTTTCACGGCAATCCCTCCCTGTTCTCAGTTAGAATATAGTACCGCGAAGTTTTTCTATTTGCAACTAAAAAATAGGTGTTTTTTCGCTTTTTTTGGTCAAAAATTGCGAATTTTTTGGAAAACATCCCGGTTTCCCCTCTTGCATTTTACTGCGTCCTTTTGTATGATGAAAGTAATCGTCCGCGCGGTTTGCGCCGGGCTTGACTTTTTTCAGAAAGAAGTGTAGTCGATGAAAGCCATGGTCATTCACGAAATGGTCGAATACACCTACGGGCAGGAAGGCCTCAAGGAAATCGGGACGCTGTGCGACCTGATCGCAAAGCCCATGTCCTTTGACGAAGCGAGAACCCATCCGGACGCCCTCGCCCAGGTGGAGGCCATCTTCAGCGGCTGGAAGTACCGTCAGATGGACGCTTCCTTTCTGGACCTGTGCCCGAATCTGAAGATTGTCTTTTACGCCGGCGGCACCATCCACCGGCTGGTGTCCGACGCGTTCTGGGAGCGGGGCATCCGCATTTGCAGCGCCTGGCGGGCCAACGCTGTCCCGGTATCGGAATTCGCTCTGTCGCAAATTCTGTTCACCCTCAAGCGGGGCTACTACGGCATCCGCCGGTATTTGCAGGACCGGGAAATTGATCCTTCCTTCGAACTGATGACCCAGACCATCCCTGGGGTTTACGAGAGCACGGTGGGGCTGGTTTCCCTGGGCGCCATCGGCGGGCGGGTAGCCGAACTTCTCAAAGCCTTCGACGTACAGGTTCTCGCTTACGACCCGTATGTGTCCAAAGAACGGGCGAACGCGTTAGGGGTTACCCTCTGCTCGTTAGAGGAGCTTTTTGCCCGGTCGGATGTGGTGTCCCTCCACGCGCCCTGGCTGCCGGAGACGGAAGGGATGATTACCGGCGAGCTGATTGTCTCCATGAAGCCCTATGCATCCCTTATAAATACCTCCCGTGGAGCGGTCATCAACGAGCCGGAGATGATCGACGTGCTCACGCGCCGCCCGGATTTGCAGGCTATGCTGGACGTGACCCATCCCGAGCCACCTGCGTCCGACTCTCCTCTTTTTTCTTTGCCAAACGTGGTGCTCACCCCTCACATCGCCGGGTCCTTCGGCCACGAGGTGCGCCGCCACGCCCGGTACATGCTCGAGGAATGCCGCCGGTATCAAAGCGGCGAACCCCTTCTCCATGAAATCACCAGGGAAATGGCCGAACATATGGCATAATCTTCTTTCAAAAGGCGGATGAAGATGCAAGCGTACGAGATTCTTTTGTGGTTTGGCGGGGGCGTCGTGCTGCTCGTACTCCTTCTTGGGGCGCTGAGCACGGCGCGTTTCTACCGCCATGAGCAGTTTGTTTGTCCAAAGTGTTCCTATCCCTTCCAGCCCCGGCTGCGAAAATACCTGTTTTCCCAAAACGCGGCAGGAGGAAAAATTCTCACCTGTCCCAACTGTGGGGCAAAGGAATACATGGAGCCCCAACGGCGAGACGGTTCCAAGTAGGCATCGCCTTCCGCCGCTGCATTTTCAGAAAGCGTGCGCATGGTCCTGTTGGGAAATCAAAAGAGAGAGCCCTGGGTTTTCGCCCGGGGTTCTCTCTTTGTCGCGGAGTATTCCTTGAAACGCACCGCCATGGTTACGATTCATGGGTCAGGCCATGCATAAAGCCGTCCAGCGCCAGGGCACTGATGTCGGCCCCGATCACCTGGTTGTCGTAAATAAGCAGGTTCGCCTGCACCGCCCCATCGTAGGCGGGGTAATTCAAAACCGTGTAGCTGTATTTCTTGGCAATTTTCCCTTTATAGGCTTCCAGATCCATCCCTTGCTTTTTTTGCACCACGTTGTACTCTTCATACACCGCGTCAAAGGTCTTGGGAATGGTCACGTCCGCGCTGGACACCGGCATGGGATTGACTTCCCAGCCGAAGCTTTTGAGGTAATTGACCCGTTCCTCATTGGTGGATATTTTGGTCGGGGCCGCGGTTTCCTGGGCCTGGCCCTGCGCCGCCGTGTCGCCTCCTCCTATCCCGGTGAGCACCACGATGAGAATCGCCGCAATGAGCCCGATCAAAACCAGAATTCCCAAACGCATCTTCTTTTTGGATGCCTTGAATGAATAGACAAACATATCTCCCGCCTCCAGCACAGTAGTCCTAGTCACTCATTGATATGCCGTGCCATAGGCGGATATGCCTGCCCCTTTATTGCCCGTAAAATTCCCGGGCCGCGTCAAAGAAGGCGTCAATGTTCTCCCAGCTTGACAGGGGCGGAATGTCGCACCCGGAGGAGATGACGAAGTTTTTATACTTCGCGCAGGTATGAAGCAGCGCGAGCGTGCTTTCCCGCACCGACTGAGGAGTGCCATTTCGGAATTGACCAGCAGGGTCGATATTTCCCATCACCAGCGTATCGGTAGGCATGAGGGTGAGTATGGCGGCCATGTCCACAGCGTTGCCAAAATGGTAGGCGGCGGCGCCGATGGACACAATCCCGTCTACCAGAGGCATGGTGTTGCCGCAGTTGTGATAGATGACCAGAAAGCGTTCGTCCTGCACCGCGTCCACAATCCGCTTGACAAAGGGCACCGAAAAGGCATCGTTTAGTTCTGGAGACAGAAGCCCGGCCGCCGGCTCCGCCATCACTACGCCGTGGGCGCCCGCCGCCTTGTAGCCGCGGATATAATCAATGAGGAACCGGGTGGTCTTCTCCAGTGTCTTTGTCACCATATCCGGCTCCATATAGCAGTTGACCATGATTTCGCTCATGTCCATCAGCCGGCCGGCCAGCGAGAAGGGGCCGATTACCCCGGCAAAAACCGGGCGGTCGGTAATTTGTTTCACCGCCTGGCCGATGGCCTCGATGTAAAGCCCAGTGCGCCCCGCGCCTACTTGGGGAACCGCCAATGCGTCCGCGTCCGCCTCGTCCTCCAAAATCCGTCCCACCACCGTGGGCACCTCATCGTCGCTGACGCGGATTTGAGAGCCGAAGGCCTCCGCTTCCACCGATAGGTCCATCATGCTCACCGCCGCAGCCGTATCGCACCGGTCGGCAATCCGTTTCATTCCCGCTGCCTGGCGGTCCGGATCGGAAATCAAGTCCTTTACGCTGCAGCCAAGCAGCTGCACACAGGGAAAGGAGAGGACCGGCATTGGTTTTTTCACCGCTGCCGTCTTCATTTGCGTAAGCCAGGTTGTCATGGTACCATTCATCACAGGTTCCCCCAGTTTTGTTTTTTGTTTGCTGTCTGCTTCTATTGTACCGTCTCAAAGAGCCTTGGAAAAGAGCGGTCTGTTTTCCGATTGTGGCGGTATATTTTCATTTCTTGCTGTGGGAAAACCCAATTCTATACGAGAACCCTTGGCAAAAAGAAAATGCCCGCCGTGTCGTTGGACACAGCGGGCACAATGCGTAGCAAAAAAGAATAGTTTAGCT
>CAMLYM010000103.1 GCA_946491705.1 uncultured Clostridia bacterium | reverse complement strand
AGCCAATAAGGGCATATCCAGGTTGGAAACAGGTCGGCAGAACCCTTCAAGAAACGCGCGTTTGAAGCTTTCCAAAGAAAAGAGGTCTGCCGTATGCGCCCGGTTCATAGCGGTCAGCTGGATGGGGATGAGCACTAACAGCAGGCACATGTTTAGAAAATGGGTCGCACCCGAATCAATGAATAAAAAACTCACGGCGATGAGCCCAATGGGGAGAAGCAAAACCATAGCGGGTTTATAAAGTTCCACGCCGGTGGTTTTGCAGTACCACACGGAAATACCGCAGAAAACCGCCGCTGTCAGCGGGACCGAAAGGCCCAGACCGGCACGCAGAATGGTCTCGGAAAACAGGATGCCGTAAACCAGAACCAGTGCCAGCATCACCAGGGTTTTCGGCTGGCGGGCCGTCTTAAGCATATTCTGATAGGCCTTGGTGGCCTTGCGGGGCACATTTCCCGCCGGTTTAGAGGGGCGGGGCGGATAGGTCGATGCCGGGCCGCCGGTATTCTGAAACTGGGCTTGCGGACCGTTCTGGAAAGAAATGCCCGGCTGCCCGGCCGCTGTCCCCTGAGAGGGAGACGGGGCCTGAAAAGCTTCCCCGGAGGTTTTTGCTGCATAGACCGGGCCTTGGTACACGATTTGTACCGCCGGGTCCGCATACGCGCCATTGCCCTGCGCACCCGCTTCCTGGGGCGCAGGCGGCGGACCAACACAAGGCACCGGCTCTAGAGCGGACGTTCTGCCTGGATGCGGATTTCCGGTCAAAGGCGCCGTTTTGTCCGGATACACCGGTGCGTTTTGTCCGCCTGGCACGGACTGACCCGTGGCGGGAGGCTGGGGCATCCGATTCGTTTCACCCGGATGGCCCAAAGGAGGTGCAGGCGGAACCCGTCGCCCTTCCTCCGCAGGGCTTCCCTGCCGGCAGGATACCGGCGGAATTTGCTGCCCTGCTGTCTGCGGTGGCGAAAAGCCGCCCGGCGCAGCTCCATAAGGCTGGCCGTATCCAGGCTGATAGGACGGATAGAACGGTTCTACCGGAGGCTGGTAAGGCCGCGCGGGCTTTTGGGGCTGGGGCGGGCAGCCCATCTGCCCGGTTCGATCGTTTTGCTCCATGTGGATCCCTCCCGTTCACTTGTCGTAAGGATGGTATCATTTCGGTCGACACGACGAAGCCAGCTGCTTTTGCGCGGCATCCCGGTCCGCGAACGTCCTTTCTTTACCAGGGAAGCTTATCGCCCTTTTTCCTCAGCATCCGGCCCATTTGCAGCCAGGAACGCTTAAGCGTCTCGGACATGTACGTCTCCTGAGCCAGCCGCTCGGCCTCTTCGTTATCCAGCAGGTGGCGGAACAGCGTAACCATAATGGCGGAACGCACGTTGTCGTCGCCGTTGTTGTAATGGTTGTTGAGGAACTCGAATAACTTTTTAATGAAGGCGTTTTTCCTCTGGGTGAGCATACTCATCATATATTCCGCCACAACCTCGTCGATAAAGGTATCGGGCAGGAGTTGGCCGTAATGCTCCACATGGGCGTTGAGCTCATCCTGATACTGGGGGTAGAGCTTGACAAAGTTCTGCACAAAGCCGTCCATGGTGATTTTACTTTTTTTATTGGTGGTAGGCTCGCGCTTGGCAGGGGCGTTTTTGGGATTGAGCTGCACAAGGGAGTCCTCAAAGTCGTTGGCGATGGACTTGGCGTCCTGATCGTTCTGGTTCTCAGGGTCGAACAGCCACAGCGCCAGCGTGCGCCAGCTTTCGTCCACCTCCCCGTCGGTCACGGTGCTGATCTGCAGCACATACCGCTTTTTCTTCGCATCCCAAACGATGCCCACCGCTCTTTTCTCCGTGGTAAAAAGGGCGTAGCGACTGCCGTCCTGTTCGTCGACAATCTCATCGCTTTTGAGCTGGAAGTTCTGCTCCTTGAGTACGCCGGCCACCCGAGCCTTAATCAATTCAAATGCCGTATTTTTCTCCAAATGCACGACACATCCTTTCCTGATCTTGGCCCTTATTGTACCATAGCTTTTCCCGTTTGTCATCTTCCCTTGGGCTTCTTCCTGGGAAAACGGCAGATTTCCTCCTGTTTTGTGGCCAAAGCGCATCCCTTTGGAGAATCCGCCCGCCCGCTTCTTCATAAGCATTGACTTAGGAAAGCGGTTGATGGTAAACTATGTAGTTGTATCATTGGTGAACGAACGGTTGGAGGTTACGATATGAATAAACGCGCGGTCGCCGTGCTGTTCGGCGGTAATTCCTCGGAGCATGAAATTTCCAGGCTTTCAGCGGCTTCGGTGCTCAGCCACATTCCCCGGGACCGGTATGAGGTCGTCATGGTGGGCATCACCAAGGACGGGCGCTGGTTTTATTATCCCGGCCCGGTGGACGCCATCGAAAACGGGGACTGGGAAAAGAATCCGGGCAACCGGCCGGCCTATCTCTCGCCGGATATGGCGGCAGGCGGCCTGGTGATCCGGGAGGAGACCGGGGAGCGCATTCTTCCCATCGACGTGGTGTTCCCCGTGCTGCACGGCAAAAACGGCGAGGACGGCACCATCCAGGGCCTTCTTTCCCTGGCGGGCATTCCCTTTGTAGGGTGCTCATGCGCGGCGGCGGCGCTGACGATGGACAAAATCTATACCAACATGGCGCTTGAAAGTGCCGGCATTCCCCAGGCTAAGTGGACCTGGTGCCGGACGTTCGATTATAAAAAGGACCCGGAGGCGGTTTTCGAGAAGGTGGAAAAGGCTCTGGGGTACCCGGTCTTTGTAAAGCCGGCAAACGCCGGTTCTTCGGTGGGGGTCGGCAAGGCCGTAGACCGGGCCGCGCTCGCCCGCTGCATCGAGGCGGCAGCCGCTTGCGACGAACGGATTTTGTTCGAAGAGGCCATCGTGGGCAAGGAAGTGGAATGCGCGGTTCTTGGAAACGAGGAACCGGTGGCGGCCACGGTGGGCGAAATCGTGCCCTGCAACGAGTTTTACGACTACGAAGCCAAGTACCAATCGGAAAGCGAGCTGCACATACCGGCGCGCCTTGCGAAGGAGACCATCGAGGAAATCCGCCGGCTGGCGGTGGAGGCCTTTCTGGCCCTGGGCTGCGAAGGAATGGCGCGGGTGGACTTTTTTGTGCGCGAGGCGGACGGGGCGATCCTCTTAAACGAGCCAAATACCATCCCCGGTTTTACCTCCATCAGCATGTACCCGAAGCTTTTTGAGGCGGCGGGCCTTCCTTATCCGGAGCTTCTTTCCCGGCTCATCGAGCTGGGGCTGGAAAGGGCGTGCCGCTGATGGATAACCGTCCGATCGGCGTGTTCGACTCGGGGCTCGGCGGACTGACGGCGGTCAAAGAGCTGCGCACCATTTTGCCAAACGAACAAATCGTGTATTTCGGCGATACCGGCCGGGTCCCCTACGGCACCCGCAGCGTCAAAACCATCGAAAAGTACGCGGCGCAGGACATCCGTTTTTTAAGCAGCATGGACATTAAGCTGGTCATCGCCGCCTGCGGCACGGTCAGCTCGGTGGCGCCCCATGTGGGGATGGCCATCCAGCTGCCCTTTATCGGGGTGGTGGACCCCGCCTCCAAGGCGGCGGCCGCTGCCACCAAGACCGGGCGGGTGGGCGTCATCGGCACCACCGCCACCATCAAGAGCAAGGCCTTCGACAAGGCGCTGCATACGCTAAATCCGGACATTCAGGTGTTCAGCCGGGAATGCCCGCTGTTCGTCCCGTTGGTGGAGAGCGGCTGGTTTCGCAAGGACGACGAGATTGCAAAGCTCACGGCCCGGCGTTATCTCATCCCGCTGCGCGAGGAAAAGATCGACACGCTGATTCTGGGCTGCACCCATTTTCCCCTTCTCTGGGACGTGATCCATGAAGTCATGGGTCCGGAGGTCGCTCTCATCAACACCGGCTGCGAAGCGGCCCACACGGCGGCGGCGCTGCTGCGGGAAAAGGACGCGTTGGGCGAGCGCCCGGCGCCGGGCGCTTGCCGGTTCTTCGTAAGCGACTCCATCGACGGGTTCCAGCGGCTGGCGGGGATTCTGCTGGGCAGCGAGGAAAGCCTGGATGTGCGGCAGGTGGACATTGATTCCACCGCCTGTTAACCAATTGAAGGAGATTTTTCATTGAAAAAGGACGTACTCATCGACATCAAAAGCCTTCACCAGGTGGACGATGCTTCTGATACCATGGAGCTGACCACCATCGGGTCCTTTACCCGAATGAACGGCAATTACTATATCACCTACCGGGAATCGGAAGCCACGGGGCTCGACGGCGTGGTGACCACCTTGAAGGTGGAGGGGGACCGGAAGGTCACCCTCATCCGCGGCGGCGCCCAGCATTCCAGGCTGGTTCTGGAAAAGGGCCAGCGCCATCACTGCGCGTACGACACCGGATTCGGCGCCATGATGGTGGGAATTTTCGCCGAGCAGATCGACGTGGAGCTGAAGGAAACCGGCGGGAAGCTGCATTTTCGCTATAACCTGGACATTAACGCGGACTTAGCCAGCCGCAACGACGTACAAATTACCATCAGAGAGGCAGGAAACAACGCATGTCAGATGTAGTCACAAAAGCAACTGGCCAGCTGCGCGCCGCCATTGAGGACGCGGCGAAAAAGGCCATCGCGGCTTCTACCCTTCCCCAGGGGGAGCTTGCCCCCTTTACCATCGAGGTCCCGGCGGACCGGTCCCACGGGGACTTTGCCGCAAACGCGGCCATGGTCTCCGCCCGCACCCTGCGCACGGCGCCCCGGAAAATCGCCGAGGCCATCGGGGAGCATCTGGACCTGACGGGCACTTACTTTGACCGGGCGGAAATCGCAGGCCCCGGATTTCTCAATTTCTTCTTAAACCCGGGCTATTATGCGGACATTGTCAAGGACGTGCTCGACAAGGGCGACCAATACGGCCGGTCGGACTATGGCAAGGGCGAGCGTGTGGTGGTGGAGTTTGTCTCCGCAAACCCCACCGGCCCCATGCACATCGGCAACGCCCGGGGCGGCGCTTTGGGCGACGGCATCGCATCGGTGCTGGACGCCGCGGGCTACCAGGTATGGCGGGAATTCTATGTAAACGATGCGGGTAACCAGATCGAAAAGTTCGCGCTTTCGTTGGAGGCCCGGTATTTGCAGCATTTTCAGGGGGAGGACGCGGTTCCTTTCCCGGAGGACGGGTACCACGGGGCGGACATCACCGAGCGGGCTAGGGAATTTGCCGAAGCGTTCGGCGACCGGTATGTAAACGCGGATACGGACGAACGCAAAAAGGCGCTGGTGGATTACGTCCTGCCCCGCAACATCGAAGCGCTGCGCCGGGATCTGTCCCGTTACCGCATTGATTACGACGAATGGTTCCGGGAAAGCGTGCTCCACAACGACGGGGAGCTGAAAGACACCATGGAACTCATGAAGCAGAAAGGCCTTACCTACGAAAAGGACGGGGCTCTTTGGTACAAGGCCACCGAACACGGCGGCGAAAAGGACGAGGTGCTCATCCGGCAAAACGGCAATCCCACCTATTTTGCGGCGGACATCGCCTATCACCGCAATAAGCTAGAGAAGCGCGGGTTCGACCGGGCGATCAACGTCTGGGGCGCGGACCATCACGGCCACGTGGCCCGGTTAAAGGGCGCTTTGGATGCCATCGGCCTGGACGGCTCCAAGCTGGACATTGTGCTCATGCAGCTGGTGCGGCTGTTCCAGAACGGGGAACCGGTGAAGGTTTCCAAACGCACGGGCAAGTCCATCACCCTGGCGACACTCCTCGACGAAATCCCGCTGGACGCGGCCCGGTTCTTCTTTAACCTGCGGGAATCCACCAGCCAGCTGGACTTTGATTTGGGGCTGGCGGTGGAGCAGTCCTCCCAGAACCCGGTGTATTACGTGCAGTACGCCCACGCGCGCATCTGCTCGATTCTCAGAAACCTCAAGGAAGAAGGGGTTACCCCACGGGCCTGCACCCGCGAGGAGCTCATCGCTTTGCAAACGCTTGAGGAGCGCGAGCTTATCCGGCATCTTTCCGCCTACACCGGCGAAATCATCGAGGCGGCCAAGGCCTATGACCCGGCCCGCATCACCCGGTACGCCATTGACCTTGCTACTTTGTTCCACAAGTTCTATAACGCCTGCCACGTCAAAGGCGAAAATGAGCCGCTGATGCAGGCGCGCCTGAATTTGTGCATGGCGGTGCGCGGGGTACTGCACAATGTGCTGGCGCTTCTAAAAATCACTGCGCCGGAAAGCATGTAATTCGTTCTTTCCCTTCCTCAGAGGTTTGCAGAAAACAAAACCTATGCTAAAATAGGAAAAGAGACAGGGCCTGGAAGCCAGGCCCAAAGGTTTTGACTCATACAAAGGAGCTGAACATCAACCAAATGGACGTTCCATTTAAGCTGCCCCTTCTGCTGGACGGGGCCACCGGAACCAACCTCATCGCCGCTGGAATGCCCCGGGGCGTCTGCCCGGAGCAATGGATTTTAGAAAATCCCAAGCCGCTGCAGGACTTGCAGCGCAGCTTTATCGAAGCGGGGTCGGACGCGGTCTTAGCCCCTACCTTCGGCGCCAACCGGGCCCGGCTCTCCTTTTATAAGCTGGCCGACCAGGTGGAGGAAATGAACGCCCGCCTGGTGGCGCTTTCCAAGGAGGCGGCGGCCGGCCGTGCGCTGGTGGGCGCGGACCTGTCTCCCACGGGGCTGTTCATCGAGCCCTTCGGCGAGGCGAGCTTCGAGGAGATTGTGGAGATTTATAAGGAACAGGTGGAGGTTCTCAAGGAGGCGGGGGCAGACTTCGTCTTTTGCGAGACGATGATGAACCTGTCCGATATCCGGGCCGCCCTGCTGGCGGCCAAGGAAACAGGCCTGCCGGTCTTTTGCAGCATCACGGTGGACAAAACGGGGCACACCCTGTCGGGCGCGTCCTTGCTGCCTACCCTCATCACGCTGCAGAGCATGGGGGCCAGCGCCGTGGGGCTCAACTGCTCCACCGGCCCTGCGGACATGCTTCCTTTCCTGGCGGAAGCCGCCTCTCATGCCACTGTTCCCCTCATCGCCAAGCCCAACGCCGGTCTGCCCGATTCCGACGACGGGGATTACCTGCCTCCCGAGGCGTTCGCCAAGGAGCTATCCGCCCTGCTCGACGCTGGGGTTACCATCATTGGCGGCTGCTGCGGTTCTACGCCCGCACACATCGCGGCGCTGCGCGAGCTGCTCGACCGGAAGGTTCTGCCGGCAAAGGCAGAGGAGCCGGACGCCTATGCCGCCGCCAGAGAGGGCGAAGCCTTCTTTTTGGGGGACGACATCACGTTGAGCGATCCGGTGGAATGCGACCTGGACCTGGCGGACAACCTCATTGACATGGAGGACGAACAGGTAAGCGCCGTCTTGGTGCATATCCGCAACCGGGAAGATGCCCTGCTGTTTGCGGAAAACGCGCACATGTCCCGCCTGCCCGTGTGCTTCTCCGCCGACGGCCCCGAAGGTCTGGATACCGCCCTGCGGCTTTACCAAGGCCGGGCGCTGGTGGATTCGGACAGCGAGATGGACCCGGACGCTCTGCATACCATCGCCGCTAAATACGGCGCCATCGTGTTCTAGTGAAAAATGGATTGCAGCGAAAGGAGAAGGGCTCTTTTAAGAGCCCTTCTCCTTTCTTTCGATCTCCGCCCTCTGCCACAGCATGTACGTCTTTAGTATTTCCCCGGATGCATTTCATCCGCGCCGCTGCTCCCAGGCGGCATCCGGCCTTCTCCTTCTCATCCTTTCCTGTGCTACGGAAAGGGATCCCGCATTTTTCGTCCCGGTCCCTTTCGTTTGGAATGCTCCAAGCGTGGCATGTAAGGCAAAATTATCAGATTCAGGGCTTGACGGGGGATGGGACATGTGTTAAAATAATTACACCTCTGAATGGGCTTATTTTTTTTGCCCGATTGAGGGAGGCCAAAATTATTCCGTCACACGGGAGGTGCCGAACAATGAGAGTCAAAATTACCCTTTCTTGCAGCGAGTGCAAGCAGCGCAACTACAACACCATGAAGAACAAGAAGAACGATCCCGATCGGCTTCAGATGAACAAGTACTGCCGCTTCTGCAAGAAGCACACGCTCCACAAGGAAACCAAATAAGACCAGACGGGAGGAAGAAAGATGTCTGACGTTACCACTGAGGTCAAAAAGCCGGAAAAGGAAAAAAAGAGCTTCTTTTCGAAAGTGGGCAAATTTTTCCGCGGCTATGTCAGCGAATTCAAAAAGATCGTCTGGCCGACCTGGAAACAGGTCAGAAAGAACACCCTTGTTACCATCGTCATGGTAATTGCCGTGGGCATTTTCATCTGGCTGCTGGACTTTGCGTTTGGCTGGCTTCTGGATTTTGTTCTGGGCTTGATCGGCTGATGAGAGGAAGTAGGGTACATGGCTGAAACAGCGAAATGGTACGTGGTGCACACCTTTTCCGGATATGAGAACAAGGTGGCGACCAATTTGCAGACCATGGTGGAGAATCGAAAGCTCCACGACCTGATTCAGGAAATCCGGGTCCCGACTGAAACCGTCGTCGAGCTGACGGACAATAAGAAGCGCGAGGTGGAGCGCAAGCTCTTCCCGGGCTATGTCCTGGTAAAAATGGTGATGACAGACGA
>CAMLYM010000102.1 GCA_946491705.1 uncultured Clostridia bacterium | reverse complement strand
GGTGCAGGGCGGCAGGCTGACGGTTTCTGGAAAAGAGGAGGAAGAGAAAACGTTCCTGCCGGCCACAGCCCTTGCCGTCCCGGGAGAAACCAAAGTAGGCTGCCGCTGGATTTGCACGCAGAAAATGGAACGGGACGGACAGAATGTTTACAATTTTTTATTTTATCATGCCCTTGACTATGCTAAAATAAAGGGAACTTTACGGGTCCGAAGCCGCCGGCCCGGCGATAAGCTCACTCTTTCCAGGCGAAACTGCACCAAATCTCTGAAAAAGCTCTTTCAGGAAGCGAACATCCCGCCCAAAGACCGGGACGCGGTCGCCGTGGTGGAGGATGACGAAGGAATCGTGTGGGTGGAAGGGTTTGGATGCGACCGGCGGGTAACGGCCACGGGGGAAACGATTTCCCTGCTGCTACTTGACGTTAGGGAGGAAGATGGCTTATGATGGAGGATGTGGAGTCGGTTCTTTTTGATGAAAAGGAACTCATGCGGATCGTCAGCGGTCTGGGCGAGAGAATAAGCCGGGACTATATCGGAAAGAATTTACTTATAGTAGGGATTTTAAAAGGCTCGTTTATGTTCATTGCGGACCTGATGCGCGCCATCACCGCGCCCTGCTGTGTGGACTTTATGGCGATTTCCAGCTACGAAGGAACCAAACCCTCCGGCATGGTCCGGATTCTTATGGATTTGAAAAAGCCAATCGAGGGTTATGATGTGCTGATTGTGGAGGACATTCTCGACAGCGGCATGACCCTTTCTTATATACTCAAAACATTAAAAGCAAGAAACCCGGCCAGCATTAAAATCTGCACTCTGCTCGACAAGCCCGCCCGGCGCTTAAGCGAGGTGTTCCCGGATTACACGGGTGCCCTGGTAGAGGACCGGTTCATTGTGGGCTATGGGCTTGACTATAATGAAAAGTACCGCAATCTCCCGTTCATCGGGGTATTGAAGCCAGAGTTCATTGACTCGTAATTGAGAGATTACGCCTGTCACAAAGGCGCAAGGAGTGAATAAATACTTGAATAAACATGTCCGGAATCTGTTAATCTACGCGGGTGTTCCCATTTTGATCATCATCGTGGTGTACATGTTTTTGATGTCCACGCCGCAGAAAACCCTGCAATACTCGGAAATCCTCCAGTATTTTAAAGACGAGAAGGTCTCTGAATTTGTGGTGGACACCGGCAGCGGCAACATGGAGATGATCGTCAACGAGGGAGACGGCACCAAGAAAAAAATCAGCTATAAGCTTGCAAACCTGACCATCTTCCGGGAAGACACCCTGCCCTACATCGAAGCGTACAACGAAGGCAAGGCTCCCGCCGACCAGATGAAATACGAATACCAGCCGGCGTCAGATATGCCCTGGCTGTTGAGCTTCCTGCCCACCATCATCCTGATCGTTGCCATGGTGCTTCTGTACGTCTTTATGATGCGGCGGATGACCCAGGGACTCGACGGCGGTTCGAAAACCATGAACTTCGGCAAGGCCAAGGTCAAGCAGGTTTCGGACGAAAAGCGCAAGACCACCTTTGCAGACGTGGCGGGCGCGGATGAGGAAAAGGAAGAGCTGCGGGAAATCGTGGACTTCCTCAAAAACTCCCGCAAGTTTAACGAGCTGGGCGCCCGGGTGCCCAAGGGCGTGCTGCTGGTGGGCCCTCCCGGTACCGGTAAAACCCTTCTTGCCCGCGCGGTGGCGGGCGAAGCGGGTGTTCCGTTCTTCTCCATCTCCGGTTCCGACTTTGTGGAAATGTTCGTAGGTGTGGGCGCGTCCCGTGTGCGCGACCTGTTTGAGCAGGCGAAGAAAAATGCGCCCTGCATCATCTTTATCGACGAAATCGACGCGGTTGGCCGTCAGCGCGGCGCGGGTCTCGGCGGCGGCCACGACGAGCGCGAGCAGACGCTAAACCAGCTGCTTGTGGAAATGGACGGCTTCGGCGCCAACGAAGGCGTCATCATGATCGCAGCCACCAACCGTGCGGATATCCTGGATCCCGCCCTGATGCGTCCGGGCCGGTTCGACCGCCAGATTATGGTGGGCTATCCGGACATTAAGGGCAGAGAAGAGATTTTGAAGGTACACGCCAGAGGCAAGCCCATTGCCCCGGACGTGGACCTGTCCACCATTGCGAAAACCACCTCCGGCTTTACCGGCGCGGATTTGGAGAACCTGCTCAACGAGTCGGCGCTTCTAGCCGCCCGTAAGGGCCTCAAGGCCATCACCATGGCCGAGGTGGAGGAAGCTACCATCAAGGTAGTCATGGGCGTGGAAAAGCGCTCCCACGTGGTCAACGAGCGGGATAAGAAGATCACCTCCTATCACGAGGCGGGCCACGCCATCGCGTCCTATTTCCTGCCGACCCAGGACCCGGTCCATCAGATTTCGATTATCCCCCGGGGCATGGCGGGCGGTTACACCATGTCCCTGCCCAAAGAGGATAAGGCCCACATGACCAAGCTGGAGATGAACGAGCAGATCGTCAGCCTCCTGGGCGGCCGGGTGGCGGAAGCGGTGGTGCTGGGCGACATTTCCACCGGTGCTTCCAACGACATCGAGCGGGCCACCGACATGGCCAAGAAGATGGTCATGAAATACGGCATGAGCGATACCATTGGCCCGATTTCCTACAGTTCCAGCCAGAACGAGGTATTCCTGGGCCGTGACTTCGGCCACACCCGCGAGTATTCCGAGGAGCTGGCCAACAAGATCGACAACGAAGTGCACAACATCGTGATGACCGGCTACCGCCACTGCGAGAAGATCCTCACCGATCATATGGCGAAGCTGCACGAGGTTGCCATGGCCCTCTTCAGCGGAGAGAAGCTTTCCGGAGAAGAATTCCGGGCTATTATGGAAGCGCAACCCAAACAGGTGGAGGAATCGGCAGTGCCTCAGAACTACCTGGGCACCGACTCCTCTGAGGAGAACCATACCTTGAACGACAAGGAATAATGGCTTCATATGCAAAGCAGGAGCGCCTTTTGACGCTCCTGCTTATCGTTTTCCCAAAAGACGGCAATCGCCTTGGACAAAGAAAGGCTTTTGTACGTTGGATTGACATTTCTCCCAACGGTTGATAAAATAAAAAAGCAAAACATCCATCGGTTGAGCACCTTTTCCGTATGCAAGGCTGGTCCTTGCATACGTTTTTTATTTTCTCAATACGGCAGAAAGGGGCATTAAAATGAATTTTGAACTGAGAAAACTAAGTATTGCTGAGAGTGGAGAAATCCGGAATTTGATTCGTGACGCCTTTTCAGCGGCTCCATGGAACGATGATTGGAGCGATGAAGCTCAGTTTTGCGCGTATATTGTGGATTTGGTCGGAAACCCCAACTCATTGGCGCTCGGGTTATTTGAGGATGGACAAATGATCGGCGTTTCGCTTGGAAGAGTTAGGCATTGGTATGCCGGTACGGAGTATTGTATTGATGACCTTGGGATCAAAACAGAGAAGCAGGGCTCTGGCGCGGGCACGGAGTTCTTGCGGCAAATCGAAACGTTTCTCCGGGAAAGAGGAATCAAACGAATTACATTGAAAACGAATAAAAATGCTCCTGCATATTACTTTTATAAAAAGAATGGGTTTATAGAAGCGCAACAGGACGTGTTTTTTGCAAAAGAGGTCGAATAAATGAGTCGTACGCCATCCTTTTCATAGGTCTCAACGCCGAGAGCCGAAGCGGATGAAAACAGAGGACCGTTTTTTAGTAAAACAGTAAAACATATACCCAGCAGTACGGTATTCGGTTGTATCTGTGTAAAGAGGACCAGCCAGCTGGTATACTTGACAGAGTTTCGGGAATGGTGTAAATTGAATAAATATAAGCGTTTTCGATTCTGGAAAAATTTTCTACATTTGAGTGTATGCCGTCTTTGCGGCAAAAAGCAAACCATGCCGGAAGGAGAGGCAACATGGCAAAGAAAAAACAGGAGTACGGAAATGACAGCATATCCTCGCTCAAAGGGGCGGACCGGGTGCGCAAACGCCCGGCGGTCATCTTTGGGTCGGACGGGCTGGAGGGCTGCGAACATTCGGTGTTTGAGATTCTTTCCAACTCCATCGACGAGGCGAGAGAGGGCTTCGGCAAGCAAATTATCGTCACCCGCTATGGGGACGGCTCGGTGGAAGTGGAGGACTTTGGGCGCGGCATCCCGGTGGACTATAATCCCAAAGAGGAGAAGTTCAACTGGGAGCTGGTTTTCTGCGAGCTGTACGCGGGAGGCAAGTACAACAATATGGACGCGGAAAGCTATGAATTCTCCCTGGGCCTCAATGGCTTGGGCTTGTGCGCCACCCAGTATTCTTCCGAGTATATGGACGTGGAAATCTACCGGGACGGCACAAAGTATACCCTGCATTTCGAGCGCGGAGAAAACGTGGGCGGGCTTCACAAGGAACCGGCGTCTCCCCGTCATCCCACCGGGACCCGAATTCGTTGGCGCCCGGACTTGCAGGTGTTTACCGACATTGCGATCCCTCTCGAATACTACCAGGATATTTTAAAGCGCCAGGCCATCGTCAACGCGGGGCTGCGCTTTCTTTTGAAGGACGAGGGAAAGAACGGGTTTGAAACCTACGAGTACCTCTATGAAAACGGCATTGCCGACCATGTGGCGGAGCTGGCTGGGGATACGGCCATGACCGGGGTGCAGCTGTGGCAGACCGAGCGCCGGGGCCGGGACCGGGCGGACAAGCCGGAATACAAGGTGAAGATCAACGCCGCCGTCTGCTTTTCCAACAAGGTCTGCACCGCGGAATACTACCACAATTCCAGCTGGCTCGAGTATGGGGGCGCGCCGGAGAAGGCGGTGCGCTCCGCCTTCGTTTCCCAGATCGACGCCTGGCTCAAGCAAAACTCCAAATACAAGCAGTCGGAAAGCAAGATTACCTTTCAGGACGTGGCCGACTGTCTGATCGTGGTCATTTCTTCCTTCTCCACTCAGACCTCTTACGAAAACCAGACCAAAAAGGCCATCAACAACAAGTTCATCCAGGAGGCCATGACCGAGTTTCTGCGCCATCAGCTGGAGGTTTATTTCATCGAGAACCCCCTGGACGCAGAGAAAATCGCCGCCCAGGTGCTTGTGAACAAGCGAAGCCGGGAGGAAGCGGAGAAGTTGCGCATCACCAGCCGCAAAAAGCTCTCTGGCAACATCGACCTGTCCAACCGCGTGGAAAAGTTCGTCGACTGCCGCAGCAAGGACACCTCCATCCGGGAAGTGTACATCGTGGAGGGAGACTCCGCCCTGGGCGCCTGTAAGCAGGCCAGAAACCCGGATTTTCAGGCCATTATCCCGGTGCGGGGCAAAATTTTGAACTGCCTGAAAGCCGACTACGACCGCATTTTTAAAAACGACATCATCACCGACCTTTGCAAGGTGCTCGGCTGCGGGGTGGAGGTCAAAACCAAGGCCAACAAAGACATCTCCTCCTTTGATCTGAGCGCCCTGCGCTGGAACAAGGTCATCATCTGCACCGACGCGGACGTGGACGGGTTTCAGATCCGTACCCTGATTCTCACCATGCTTTACCGGCTTATGCCCACCCTCATTGACGAGGGAAAGGTATTTATTGCCGAATCGCCCCTTTACGAGATCACCACCAGGGATGAAACCTATTTTGCCTATTCTGACCGGGAAAAGACCCAGGTGTTGCAGAAGATCGGGGACGTGAAGTACACCCTCCAGCGATCCAAGGGGCTTGGCGAGAACGAACCGGAAATGATGAGCTTGACCACTATGAACCCGGATACCCGTCGGCTCATTCAGGTGACGGCGGCCGAGGTGGAAAAAACCGCCGCCATGTTCGACCTGCTTCTGGGGGACAATCTGCCCGGACGCAAGGACTTTATTTCGCAGTTCGGCCGGGCTTATCTGGATATGGCCGACGTATCTTAACGGGAAAGGAGGATCCGTATGCCGCCGAGAAAACGAAAAACAACGCCCCCGAGAAAGCCCGCCATGAAAGGGTACATTGAAGGTGCGGGGGAGGTGGTCATCCAGCCCATTACCGATACGCTGGAGAAAAACTACATGCCCTATGCCATGAGCGTCATCGTCTCCCGGGCTCTGCCGGAGATCGACGGGTTCAAGCCCTCCCACCGCAAGCTGCTCTATACCATGTATAAAATGGGGCTTTTGACCGGGCCGCGAACCAAGTCCGCCAACGTGGTGGGCTCCACCATGAAGCTAAACCCCCACGGGGACGCCGCCATTTACGAAACCATGGTCCGCCTCTCCCGGGGAAACGAAACCCTGCTGCATCCCTTTGTGGATTCGAAGGGAAATTTCGGGAAGTCCTATTCCAGAGACATGATGTACGCCGCCTCCCGGTACACCGAGGTGAAGCTCGACTCCATCTGCCAGGGCTCTTCCGGGATATCGATAAAAACACCGTGGACTTTGTGGACAATTACGACAATACCTTAAAGGAACCCACTCTGCTGCCCGCGGCGTTTCCCACGGTGCTCGTCAACGCCAACACCGGCATCGCGGTCAGTATGGCAAGTTCCATCTGCCCGTTTAACCTCAGGGAGGTCTGCGAGACCACCATCGCCCTGATGAAGGACCCCGACCACGACGTGGCTTCCACGCTGCAGGCGCCGGACTTTCCTTTGGGCGGGCGCATTCTTTACGACCGGGACGGGCTTGATAAGATCTACCGCACCGGCCGAGGCGGGATACGGGTGCGCGCGGTCTACCAGTACGACAAGGAGAGCCACTGCATCGACATTACCCAGATTCCGCCCACTACCACTATCGAAGCGATCATTGATAAGGTGGTGGAGCTGGTCAAAAGCGCGAAGGTCCGGGAAGTGGCGGACATCCGGGACGAGACGGGCCTGGCGGGCCTGAAAATCACCATCGACTTAAAGCGGGGAGCGGATCCGGACAAGCTGATGCAGAAGCTCTACAAAATGACGCCCTTGGAGGATACCTTCTCGTGTAACTTCAACGTCCTCATCGGCGGAGTGCCCAAGGTGATGGGCATTAAGGAGCTTTTAAATGAATGGGTGAAATTCCGAAGCGGCTGCGTGCGCCGCCGGGTGGCCTTTGATCTGAAAAAAGCCCAGGACAAGCTGCATTTGCTCAAGGGCCTGTCCAAAATCCTGCTGGACATCGACAAAGCCATCCGCATCGTCCGGGAGACCGAAGAGGAAGCGGAGGTGGTGCCAAACCTGATGATCGGGTTCGGCATCGACGAAATCCAGGCGGAATATGTAGCGGAAATCCGGCTTCGCCATTTGAACCGGGAATACATTCTCAAGCGCATGGAGGAAACCGAGAAGCTGGAAAAGGAAATCGGGGAGCTCACCGGCATTCTAGGAAGCGAACGCAAGGTAAAAGATCTCATCATCAAGGAGCTGACCGCCATTGCGGACAAATACGGCCAGCCCCGCCGGTCGGAAATCCTTTACGAGGTGAAGGATATGGAGATCGAGGAGGAGGTGCCCGATTACCCGGTTCACCTGTTCCTGACGAGGGAAGGGTACTTTAAGAAGGTCACCCCCCAGTCTCTTCGCATGAGCTCGGAGCATAAGCTCAAGGAGGGGGATGCGGTAACCCAGGCAATGGAGGCTACCAACAACACGGACCTTCTGTTCTTTACCGACCAGTGTAAGGTCTACAAAGCCAAGGCTTCCGACTTTGACGACACCCGCATCAGCACGCTCGGCGACTATATTCCCGCAAAGCTGGGAATGGACGAGGGCGAGAACGTGATCTACTTGGTGGCCACCAAGGATTATGCGGGCTTCATGCTCTTTGTGTTCGAAAACGGCAAGGCTGCGAAGGTGTCCTTCGAAAAATACGCCACCAAGACCAACCGCAAGAAGCTGGTAAACGCCTATTCGGACAAGTCGCCTTTAGCCGGGATTCTCTATCTGCCCGAGGACCGGGAGGTACTTCTCAAGTCTTCCTCCCGCCGGATGCTCCTGGTGCACACGGGAGCCATTTCTCCCAAGGCCACCCGGGATACCATCGGCGTAGCGGTGATGACCCTGAAGAAAACCCACCGGATGGCGGCTGTAATCCCTTATGAGGATGGGATGCTCGCAAAACCAGACCGGTACCGCACCAAGAATATCCCCGCTACCGGCGCCCTGCCTGCCCAGGAGGACATTGGAGAACAGTTGACCCTATCTTAACCGCCGGGCAGTGTGTATCAAAAAGAGCGCGTAGGGCCTGAATGGCCCTCCTACGCGCTCTTTTTCTTAATTTACGGTATTACACAGGAAAGCAGCCGGCGGGATTGGCCGCCGGCTGCTCTTGCGTTGAGAACAAGCAAACGCAATTGGTTTGTTCTCATTGCGGTAATAGTATGACCGGGAAAAAGAAAAAATATGCGGTGAACGATCGCTTTTTCATGCAGGGAAAAGGGTGCGCTTTTTGAATTTGCGGGTATATTTTTTTCTTCATGCGCATATCCTGAATCATGGGAACAAGCGAGGATAAAAAAGGATTTCCCGTTTGTGCGTATTTTCAATCGAAGCCGCACGCATCCAAAATCAGCTTCATTGGAATCCCTGCCGACAAAATGAGCTGCAACACCCAATGCAAATTTCTTGCCGAAAAAATTTGCATTGGGTGTTGACAATCTCCGCGACTTATAGTAATATATACAAGTCGCCGGTAAAAACACCGGGAACACTTGGAAAAGGGAGCATAGCTCAGCTGGGAGAGCACTTGCCTTACAAGCAAGGGGTCACAGGTTCGAGCCCTGTTGTTCCCACCAAACAAATGGCCCGGTAGTTCAGCTGGTTAGAACGCTAGCCTGTCACGCTAGAGGTCG
>CAMLYM010000101.1 GCA_946491705.1 uncultured Clostridia bacterium | reverse complement strand
CGGCCCTCCTGCAAATCCTTTTCTGCGTAAATATCCAGGAAGGTGGACACCCGGCCCAGAGACATGGCCGCGCCGTTTTGCTCCTTTACCGCCGCCAGATACCCGAAATAGAGCCACTGGATGGCTTCCTTTGTGTCTTTAGCCGGAGCGGAAATATCAAACCCGTAAGACTGGGCCATGACTTTCAGCGCATGCAGCGCCTTAATTTGGTCGGAGATTTCCTCCCGATGGCGGATGGAAGCCTCGTCCATGATTTCGTAGCTATAGTCCTGTAAGGCTTTTTTCTTCTGCTCGATGAGTGCGTCCACGCCGTACAAAGCTACCCGGCGGTAGTCGCCAATGATGCGGCCCCGGCCGTAGGCGTCGGGTAGGCCGGTGATGATGCCGGTATGCCGGGCGCGCTTCATCTCGTCGGTATACACGTCGAACACGCCGTCGTTGTGAGTTTTGCGGTATTTGAAAACCCGCTCCACCTCCGGGTCCATCTCCCGGCCGTAGTTTTTCAGCGACGTGCGTACCATCCGGATGCCGCCGAAGGGCATAATGGCCCGCTTGAGGGGCGCGTCGGTCTGCAAGCCCACGATGGTTTCCAGGTCTTTATCAATGTAGCCGGGCGAATAAGCGTCGATGTCCGAAATGGTGGACGCGTCGATATCAAGTACCCCGCCGGCCGCGGTTTCCTTCTTCATCAGGGATGAAACCTCATCCCACAGCTTTCGGGTGCGTTCGGTAGGAGGAGTGAGGAACGAATCGTCCCCATCGTAGGGAGTGTAGTTCTTGTTGATGAAATTGCGAACGTCGATGGTGTTGGTCCAAGTGCCGGTTTTAAAGTTCATGGTGCGCTCCCTCCTTTTGTTTTGATTTAATTATACTAGAATAGTATAGTTTTTGCAACTGGCAAAACACAACATTTCAGAGAAATTGGCTACTGCTATTTAAGGATACCCTTTTTCCGTTTCTTTCACGAAAAAAACAGGCATGCAGCCCGGCTGCATGCCTGCCATCCTTATAAAACCTTGGAAAGGAAATCACACAAACGGGGATTTTGGGGATTCCCGAAAAACGCCTGGGGCTCGGACTCTTCCAAAATCAAGCCTTCATCCATGAAAAGCACGCGGGTCGCCACTTCCCGAGCAAAGTTCATTTCGTGGGTGACCACGACCATGGTCATCCCTTCTTCCGCCAGCTCTTTCATGACCTGAAGAACCTCGCCCACCATCTCCGGATCCAGCGCGGAGGTGGGTTCGTCGAACAGCATCACATCCGGGTTCATCGCCAGAGAACGGACAATAGCGATACGCTGCTTCTGGCCGCCGGAAATCTGACTGGGGTAAGAGTCCGCCTTTTCCGACAGGCCCACCCGCTTTAAAAGACGCAGGGCATTTTCCTTCGCCTGCTCCTCGCTTTGCAGCTTGAGCTTGACCGGAGCCAGCGTAATGTTCTGCATCACCGTCAGATGAGGGAAGAGGTTAAAATGCTGAAACACCATTCCCATCTTCTGGCGCATCTGATTGACATTGCACTTGGGATCGGTAATCAAAGTATCCTCAAACCAGATTTCGCCCGAGGTAGGCGTTTCCAGGAGATTGAGGCACCGCAGAAAGGTGGATTTGCCGGAGCCGGACGGCCCCACCACAACGACCTTTTCGCCCTTCTTGATTTCCTCATTGATGCCGCAGAGCACCCGATGGTCTCCAAAGGCTTTGTGCAGGTCTTTAACGACTATCACTTGCCCTCAGCCTCCTTTCCATAACGCCCAGGCCCTTGGTCAGGATCTTGATGATGATGAAGTAGATGATGGCCACGCCGATAAGGGGCATATACGCGGTATAGGTACGGCTGATGATGAAGTCGGCCGCCTTGGTCAGATCCATCAGGGCGATGTAGCCCACCACCGCCGTTTCCTTAATGAGCACAATGAACTCGTTGCCCAGAGCCGGCAGCACGTTCTTAATCGCCTGGGGGACAATGATGTAGCGCATAGTCATAAAGCTGGTCAGGCCTAAGGAGCGGCCTGCTTCCGACTGGCCCTTGTCAATGGACTGGATGCCGGCACGGAAGATTTCCGCCACGTATGCGCCGGAATTGAGACCAAAGGCGATGATGGCAACCATCATCTTGTCCATTCCGGACTTGCCGAAAATGATCTGGTACATAATCAGCAGCTGCACCACGAAAGGCGTGCCTCTGATGATGCTCACGTAAGCATTTGCCAGCCAGTTAGGGATCGCCAGTAGAAACCCCACGAATTTATTGTGGGTTTTTAGGCTGTTGCTGGGCAGACGGATGACCGCTACAATCAGGCCCACCAGAATGCCGATGAGTGCGGCAAAAACCGACAAAATCAGCGTGTTTTTCAAACCGTCCACAATCAGCGTGTAACGGTTGCCCTCAATGAAGACAAATACGAACTGATCGTACAGCGACTGGAAAAAAGCGCCGATGGAATCAAAGATATTCATCGTGATGAGTGAAACGTCCGGCATAGGAACCTCCCCCGTTCATAGAAAAGTGAGGATAGTGCGAATAGAGGCACTATCCTCACAAAAGCGTTCTTATTACCGATTACTGCTCGATATACTGCTTGAGGATCTCGTCGTACTTGCCGTTTTCCTTAAGGGTCTTGAGAGCCGCGTTGATCTTGTTGAGAAGATCCTCGTCCTCCTTGGTTACGGCGATGGCGTAGGTCTCCGTTTCGGACTGAATGCCTTCGACAATCTTAATGTCGTCGGCGTTCTCCTTGGCGAACACCTGTGCAGGATTCGAGTCGATGATGACCGCGTCCACTCTGCCGTTTTTGAGCTCAATGACCGCGTCCAGACCCTTCTTCATGCGGGAAACTTCCGTGTTCTGCAGAGAAGTGCCCAGGATGTATTCCCAGTCGGGATCGCCGGAAGCCACAAAGTCGCCGGTGGTGCCTTCCTGCACGGCGATCTTTTTGCCGTTTAAGTCTTCCGCCTTGGTGATATCGCTGTCCTTGCGCACCAGAACCATCTGATGAGCCTCATAGTAACCGTCGGAGAAATTCACGCTCTTCTTGCGCTCGTCGTCCACCGTCATGGCGGCGATGATGCCCTGAATGTTGCCGCTTTCAATGGCGCCGATCAGGGATTTGAATTCCATGTTTTCAATCTGGATTTCCACACCCATCTGTTCGCCGATTGCCTTCATCAGTGCGATGTCGAAGCCGTCCGGATTGCCGTCGTCGCCAATGTACTCAAAGGGCGGGAATTCCGCGTTGGTGCCGATCTTCAGGACGTTCGATTTGCCGCTGTCGCACGCCGCAAGCATGGAAACCGACAAAACCAGTACCAATGCCAGCGCCAGGACTCTCATAAATTTTTTCATTTCGATACCCTCCCGTATCAATTAATGATGGCATTATACCATAGCCCTTTGCCGAAATCAAGGGCACATAGCATACTTATGCAGAATATACACGAAATAGGCATAATCATGCACATTTCTGACAAGCCGCCTCAGCGGGGGGGAGGTATCCGCTTTTTAAGCACCAGAATCGTCTGCCCGTCCGAAAAGCCGGGATGCCGCTCCTTGATATAAGGGCTGCGCAATTCTTTGCGCACCATGTCCCGCAGCGCAGTCCCCGAATGGTAGCCGTGAACCACGATGACTTCCTTTGCGTCCCGGTCTAGGGAGGCACGGGCAAGAAGATGCTGCAGATAGGTTTTCGCGGCAAAGGCGCGCATTCCGTGAATGTCCACCACAATGTCCAGTCCAGCCCGGCGTTCCCGGTTTTGCCCGCCCGTCATTTGCCTACGTTCAAAAGCAGCACCCAAGCCAGGATCAGCGTAAACCCGGTGCAGCAGACCAAAAGGGCGTTGCGCTGCTTTCTGCTCTTGATGGCCTGCACGGCGAAGCCCAGCAAAACGCAGGTGATGACAAGGCCGGTCACGTCGATGCCGATGCCCACAAGGCTGTGGTCGAGCGTAATGTGATCGCCGAACCAGTAGAGAATGCCGGTACCCAGCAGGTGGGAAAGGGGAACGAGAATCAGTGGCAGAATGCCGATGGAATATTCCGGTTTGCGTGCGCGCAGGAAGATATAGCACATGGCGAGAATCACAATGACAATCGCCCAGCATTCGGTAACCATAACGCAAAGCCCTCCCCAAAGGAAAAACACCGTTGCCGGACACGCACATTTCCCTGCGGGCGGCAAAGGGCCTTCCGTAATCATCTGTTTGGTGCTAATATCCGGCCCCAAAGAACCGGAATGGATGCAATTATTATCCATGATTTTGAAAGCCTTGTCAAGCAGACGGGCCAAATTGCCGCCTGCAAAACGAAACAGGCTGCCCGGGCGCTTTCATAAGGAGGCATTTCAGAAAAAGCCGGCCGCAAATTGCCGCGGCCGGCTTTTGACCAATGCGTATTATAAAAAAGTAAACATGTAAGCGGGCACATGCCCTCCTGCTTTTGCAGAAAAACGTCCTTTCAGCTTTCGTTTTTAATGCCGCTGCCGCTTTCCTGCAGCGCATCCTGGAAATAGCGGTAAGCGGTCATGAAGTCTTTCGAGCTGCTTGCCGTTACCGTCTGAAAAGAACCCGGGACAATGACATTATATTCTTTGCCGCCGCCGACGGTGGTATCCTTCGTCTGCTTGACCGTTGCCCATCCGGCCTCGTACACGCCGGTTTTGGCGTTGTATTTCATCATCAGAATCTGGTTGCCGCTCTGGGCTGCAGTGATGTCGGCGCTGCTCCAATAGACCTGATAGGTCTCCTTGACGGCGTTTCCGGAACGCTCGATGTTGCATAAGGACCAGGTGGCGGTCATTCCCGCGCCGATGGAATGGTTGGACAGCTCCGCCAGACAATTGCGGATGGGGCCGGCATAATTGCCGCCTTCCGGCGCGGTAGAGTCAATCTGGCTGATGGACAGGCGTGAACCCAGCAGATCCACGATTTTGTCTCCTAAGCTGCCTTCCATATATCTTCCGATGGTATCGGCAAAGTCGTAATGGACTTCCAGGCCCCCGTGCTGTGTGCAGTAAGCGGAAAAGCTGTGGGACACCGGGTCGTAGGACAGGCGGATTTCCCCGTTTGAACCCACGCACACGTATCCTTTTTCGCGGATTATCTCCGTGGTAAACTTAGCCATCACCTGGTCCGCCGAAGCGTCCAGCTTCATGACCTCGTAGGAAGCCTCCCGCTGCAAAGCGGCGCGGTTGGATAGACAGGTGGACTGCCGCGCATCGCCGATGATGGAGGAAACAGCGGGAATGGCGATGGCCGCCACAATTGCCAAAACCGCTACGACGATAACAAGTTCCACCAGGGTAAATCCCCGCTGTGTTCGGCGCATCTTTCCCACCTCTTTTCTTTATTTTCATCATACAACGTCTTGTGTTTCTTGTAAAGAAGAAGCGGGAGAAAAAGCGGGAAAACGGCGGTGCTTTTCGACGAAAGCTGCCGCAATTACATGGTGTTTCGGAAACGCTGCATTTGAATGCAAAAAGCCGCCGGATGAAAACCGACAGCTTTTTATCGGGAGGGAACGGGATAAAGGCACGGACGTCTGTGCGTTTGCACTGCGGTTATAGCTGTGCCGGCGCGCAGCCCGCCGTGTCCTTTGAGGACGCTCATCTTCTCATTTTATGGATAACGAGGGTGAGGGTTCCTTCGGTGGTGGTTACAGAACTGTTAAAAGTCAGATTGAACACCGTCTGCGACGGCACCTCGATGAGAAAGGACACCGCGCCGAAGGCGCTGGACCGCCCGGCTCCTGTCATGAAGTAAATGCCATACTCAATGTGAACGGCACTGTTATAATAGGGCGTCACCTGCATGAATCCGGACTCCGTAAGCAGGGCCGATACTTCATAGGAAATAAAATAGGTGCCTGGCGCCAGGGTAATGCGGGTCGGGTCGGTCAGCATAATGTTGCCGCTGGGGTCGGCCACGCCTACCCCCATGGGAATCAAAGCGGCATTTTGAAACTGTGCGCCGTAATTGAGAAAGGACGCGGCCGCATCGTTGGGAACCATTCCAGTCGGCTCGGAAACGGCGCCGAATCCCGTACTGCCAGGATTGCAGGGGCAGGAAGCGGTACGGCATAAAAACCAATTTTCCGGCGGGACAGGTTGGATGGATACATCGGGGTAGCGCTCCTTTCCTCAGAACAAAGGGATATGTTGTTACAACGGCGGCTCCAGATCGGGAATCGGTGCGCTCTGCGCAAACATCGCCGCATCGTGATTTTCTTTTAGGTCGTACAGACGGATGATCGCCGCCGCGAGCACAAGGCCGTTTGCCAAGTATCCGCGCAGGCTGGACGCGCATTGCAGAGGCGTTTCTTTGGGCGTGTACAGCGCGTCGGCGGCCAGCTGGTAAAAATAAATCAGCGCACCGATGATCATGGCGCTGGAAGTCAGCTGAATCGGATACGGATCAGCAACACAGTCGCAGGCATTCTCCTCCGGCTGGGCGCTGCAAAGAAGAAGCTGCTTTTGCATATCGGTGGTGCAGTAAGACAGCAACGTAGCTGCCGCCAGGATCAAAATGTACCATTGGGACTGGTCGATGATACCGAGCTGCTTGAGCAGCTCGGACGGGAGGCTGTCGTCTGGTCGGACGTTGTCCGTTTGCATTGTATCACCACGCATCTCCGAAATACTACAGTATATTCCTTCTTCAGCCCGTTGATACTTTGCCCGCCGCGGGATAATCGGCAGAAGTGGCGCATATGAATAAAGGAACCAATCATACAGGAGGAATTTGCTATGCTTTGCGGCAATATACCGGCCGATTTGCCGGCGGTAAACAATTTTCATGCCCCGTCGCCTTATCCGCCTGTGAAGGTGGAGGGAAAAAATCTCCGCTATGCCCAGATTTTGCACCAGGATACCGCGTCCGCCCAGGGCGAGTTTACCGCAGTCACCCTGTACATTTACCAAAGCTGGCTTTTTGACGCGGTTTCCCCTGGAGCGGGGAAGATCATGCGGGAGTTGGCCATTGTGGAAATGCATCACTTGGATTTGCTAAGCCAGGTCATCAATCTGCTGGGCGGCGACCCCACCTTCAGCGCCGTGCGAAACAACCGTTGCATCGTCTGGAACGGCAGTATGGTCCATTACTGCAAGTCTTTTCCTCAAATGATCCGATACAACATCAAGGCCGAACAGGAAGCTGTCGCTACTTACCGCCGTCATCTTGCCCTTATCAAGGATGCTCATATCCAAGCGCTGATGGAACGAATCATCGAAGACGAAGAGGTTCATCTTTCCATCTTCCGGCAAATGCTCGAATGTATCTAGAAAAAGCGGCGTGCCCGGCACGCCGCTTTTTCTTTGCAACCAGTAGGACAGGCCATTTGATTTGCAGAGGGAAAATTCGATATTTTTTTAAAGCCCTTGACCTTATCACTATGTCAAGGGCTACAATAAGAAGGAACCGGTTCACAGCACCCAACAGAAAGAAGGAATCAAACCCATGTTCACCATCGGCGAATTTTCCAAACTCTGCCGGGTATCTGCCCGGATGCTGCGCCATTACGACGCCATTGGTTTGCTCCGCCCGGCCCATGTGGACCCCGCAAACGGCTACCGGTATTACGATCCCGCCCAGCTGCCGGTTTTGCAGCAGATTGAGACGCTCAAAAGCTACGGCTTTCCTCTTTCGCAGATTGCCGGTCTTTTGTCCTTGCCGCCCAACCAGCTGAGCCGTCAGATCCATGTCCGCCGCCTGGAAGCCCACGAGGAGCTGCATGCTCTTCGCAAACTGCTTCGCCGCATGGAGGACGACATTTTCAGAATGGAGGACCATCCTATGGAACTGGACAAATATTCGGTCATCGTCATGCCAACGCCGGCCCAGAAGGTGTTCGGCGTTCGCAAAACCATCGCCGTCAGCGAAACGCATGAGCTGTTTGAGGAGCTGTATCAGCGGATGAAGGAGCAGGGGCTGACCCGCAGCGGCGTTACCCAGCTTGTATTTTTTGGAGAGGAATTTTCCTATGAAAACATGGATGTGGAAGCCCAGGTGCAAGTGATGGGGGAGGGCGCCGGGGTCAGGGAAATCCCAGCGCAGCTGTGTGTGGCCACCACCCACGTAGGCCCCTATGAGACGGTGCGGTATGCTTATGAAGCCATCCACGCCTATCTGACCGCACATCCGGAATACCAGGTGTGCGGCCCGGGTGTGGAACGCTACCTCAAGGACGAAAACCAGGCGCTTACCCCGGAAGAGCTGGAAACAGGGATTTTGTTCCCAGTAAAGAAGTCGGATTCCGCAAAATAGATTCTCCAGTCAGGCCTGTTTACGACAGCCGCCCTCCATCACCGTTGAGAAGATGTTGATGGAGGGCGGGGTGTCAGGGAAGGGTTCTTACGCCGCGTAAGTATGCCGTCCCCGGTTAAGGGGACGGCCGCGGAAACTTAATATCCGCAGCAACAGCTGCTGCCGCTGTAGGAATCGTAACCAGAGGTCTCAGCGAAACCGGAGGAGGTGGCAAAGGCAGAGCCACTATTCCAAACCGGAGAACCTATCTGATAGGTAGCGACGATCGGCAGATACCCGACCACGCAAGATCTCGCACAAGAGTTCTGACACGCGGCAGCGGCCACGTTGGCGCATGTGGAAGATGCGACTGAAGTTCCCGACCAATTGTTACAGCACATATCTGAATCCTCCCTTATTGTTACGGGACTAGCCCCGTGTTCCACTATATGCCCGCGGGAAGATATGTGTTCCAAGTAAAACAGAGCGCCTTTGCCGCAGCCGCGCCCGGAAATAGAAACAGCGGCGGTATGAAATTACCGCCGCTGTTTCTATGTAAGGTTTTGTTTATTTGTATTCCTTGGAAACAATGACGTTGCCGTCCTTATCCACGTATTCCACAATCAGCGACTCTGCGCCGGAAACCTGTTCTTTGAGTTCCTTAAGGCCAGCCTGGAAAGTAGAAGCCATCTGCTCCATGCCGCTCTCCAGAGTCTGCTTGGCCGCGTCGGCATCTCCGATGTCCGTGGTGGACTGATAGCGGTACACCAA